>JAGQPR010000699.1 GCA_020426625.1 Planctomycetales bacterium | reverse complement strand
ATGCGGTAACATAACACGGAACATGTTTTCTTCTCTCCCAGTCAACCACACGTTATCCGACTTAACGAAAGACTCTTGAAATATGCAAAACGTCATACTGGCAGTCGCAGCTGCTTTATTCATCAGCACAACGGCGATCGCACAGGACGATCGCGTTGTCGATGAATTCGAGATTGAAGCGAGCGTCGACGAAGTATGGAATGCCTTCACCACAACCGAAGGGCTCAAGTCATGGGTGGCTCCGCTTGCGGACATCGACTTTCGGGTCGGCGGCAAATGGCGGGCAAACTACAACAAGGACGGCAAGCTTGGTGATGCGACAACGATCGAAAACACAATTCTTTGTTACGACCCCAAGCGCATGCTTTCGATAAAGGCAACGGGGTTTCCCAAGGGCTTTGAATTTGTTGAGGCCGCCAAAGAAGCGTGGTCCATTTTCTACTTCACCAAAGTTTCAGAGTCAAAAACCAAAATCACAATTGTCGGGCTTGGTTACACCGACTCTGAACAATCCAAGAAAATGCGAGCGTTTTTCAAACCAGCAAACAAGTACTCCATGGATCAGCTCAAGGCAGCCTTGGAGAAGTAATCACCGTAAAAATATAACGACAATTGACGGAACCTATTGAGGGTTAGATGATGCGTCGCTTGGTTTGAGAGATTGAGGCGTGGGAGTGCGGGATGGAGGCGTGGGATTTGGCAGTGGAGTGGTTAGCCAGCATCTAGTCCTACGTTCGAGAAGCCAGCGGTAGTTGATCTGACGTCGGCCGCAAGTGTCAGTAGCTTTGGTTTCAGAGAGAGACCTCAGCGGCGATTTTTGCTCGAAATTCTTGTTCTCCTTGTGCCGATGCCTAAGTTCTAAGCTGAGTCAGCCGATGTGATTCAGCTCGTGTCGCAGGCCTTTTCATCTCCGACCGCTTGGCTGTCGACAACCCACTCTTGTTGCCGGACTGCGTTGTCGATCTGATCCAGCAAGCCGCACCGCTGCATCATGTCCTTGAACTTGGCTCTAAAGATCTTCTATGGAGCCAAGACACACATGAAGTAGTTGATGCGGCTTGGCAACCACTGATCCCTCGACTTGCTATGAGCGCCACCAGGCACGATGAAGTGCACGTGAGGGTGATAGGTCGGTTCTCTTAGACTTACGGGCAAGCTTGGGATCTTCAGCGAAACGTTGAATGAAAGGATACTGAGGCTTCTGTCTTTCGACATGGTAACACTCCTTGGTAAAGACTCCAGCGAGTGCCCGCCAAACGGCACGACATCAAGCTTGCTGGAGCAAGGAGCACCACAATGATCAGTCCAAGACAAAGTCTTCGCAGCGCTTGGCGAAAAGTTGTTGAAATACGAGTAAGTCATCGGCTACACTAACGCCAGCTGAACCTGCCGCACAGCGGCTTACGTGAACAAGAAATGCACGTATGTTGCCGAAAGAGTCTTTTTCCAATTGAGAATCATGTCCGGCGACTGCGTGATTTCTAGCGTTCGTCGGAAAAAAGTATCGCGTTGACAATTGCAATGGCTATCGAAATCGTACAAGCAGACCTTTCGAAACCTGACCACCAAAGCGCGGTCCTTGCAATGATGGACGCTTATTCGTGCGACCCAATGGGAGATGGGAAAAGTCTTTCCGACTACGCCAAGAGGCACTTGATTTCGGGGCTAGCCGAGCATCCGACGACAATTATTTTCCTTGCCCTGGACAACAAAATTCCTTGCGGGATTGCTACGTGTTTCCGTGGTTTTTCTACATTTGCCGCAAAGCCGCTCATCAATATCAGCGACCTTTTCGTAGAACCCCGTTTGCGAGGAACTGGGATAGGAAATGAATTGCTGTTGGCCATCGAGAATGAAGCGAGGCGTTTTGGCTGTTGCAAACTGTCCTTAGAAGTGCAAGAGAACAATCCGGTTGCCCGCGGTGTCTACGCGAAATTCGGGTTCCGTCAGGCGGTCTACGCAGCAGATGTAGACGGTGGGGGATCACAATACATGGTAAAACTACTCACCTGAAGAATGCGAACCAAGATCGAGGTAGGGGCCCGGTTTCCCGGGAACCCTCTCACACCAACTAGCATGCGGTTCCAGAGCGAGCTGGAAATGATTTAGGGACAAGCGGGTGCGACTCCCACCTGGGTAACTCCCAGCTGGAGGCCCAGTATCAAGTGGTGTAGCGGCTTGGTAACAGGCTCGTTGAAGCGTACACGGAAAGATAGTGAGGACGAATGCACTGGGCTGGCCGCCCAACCCGTGAATGGTATTGACCACCGAAATGCATGTTTTCTCGGAACCTGCCCAGGCAGTCGGACCTGCTGATGGCAACATCGATCACCGCGCTAATGGCGAGCGGTGCTCGGCGGACGGGTCGGTTCTGAATTCAAAACGCATGGCACCGGACCGCTTATACGTGACCTTCGCCCCCCAGAATAACCTTTCAGCGAAAAGCAATAGACTATGATCAAATTTGTAATGTGCCTGACGCGACACCCCGACTTGTCTCGCGACGAGTTCCGGGATTATTGGATAAACAACCATGGCCCGTTCTTCATGAAAAACGCGGCCGTGATAGGTGCCAGAAAGTATGTCCAATCGCAAACGTTGGACTCCGAAATCAACCAAGTTCTCAGGGAATCGAGAGGGATGATGGCTGAGTTTGACGGCGTTGCAGAGGTTTGGTTCGATTCGGAAGAGGCGATGATTCAAGGGATGAGCTCACCCGAAGGGCAGAAATTGGCTGGTGCCTTGCTTGAAGATGAAAGCAAGTTCGTGGATCACTCCAAATCG
>JAGQPR010000698.1 GCA_020426625.1 Planctomycetales bacterium | reverse complement strand
CAGCACAGGTCGCTGGACTTCGAATCGGCGACCACGAAATGGGTGGCTGGCGATTCTATCATTGGGACCTGCTTAAACGCGACAGCATCGAAAACCGTGACCAATGCGAGCAGTTGTTACGGACGGTCAGCGATCAAGAGGGTCGGTTTCGATTTGAAAAAGTGAAACGCCACACTCCCTGGCTAGAGCTGTACTATACCGGCGAAAAAACGCTCGCCCAACGCTATTCCAATCTGCGGGATGTGGACGAAGCCAAGCTGCAAGAGCTGGAGCTAGTAGCACAGCGCCCTAGTGAGATGATCGTCAAGGTAAATCAAGCCGCTTATCCAAAAGCAGCCCAGATCTACCTGGCCGCCGACAACTATAGCCACGGAGTTAACGCAATCCAGCTACCCTATTCTTACGAATACCGCCAACTCGCGGAGAGCAACCGCTTTGATTTCTTGCCAGCAGGAGAATACCGCGTTAGCTTGATGTCTGCCAATCGTTCCGTTGGAAATGGAGGGTTCACCAGTGACACTCTAGCGTCTAAGACCGTTAGAATCGAGCAGGGACAAAGGCTGGAGATTTCGTTTGACTGAACGCAAGGTCGACATTCTTGACCATCCGGATCGCGCTCCGGGCTTCTGGTCTTGCGCTTTGTTTCCGGTGACTTACGCATGGCTCTGCAACCGGACCCCAGGCCTATGTCGCCATCCGGGCCGAAAGCCGCTCGATTCTCTCCCATCAATTCTCTGCGCTGCATGGGGCTGGCACATGAAAAGCTCGCTTACTCGCCAGTAGGTAGAATCTTTGTGACGAAAAAATCTCAACCCGCTGATGCAATGCGGTCGATCCTCGACAGCTGGCGAATTCGCAGTGGTGCGTTGGCCGCTACCGATGGGCGCTGGCACGACCCCAAATATGGAATCGTGTTTCAACGTGGACAAGGGGCCACTCTATGGGATGTATTAGGGCGCGACTACATCGATCTCACCTGCGGCTATTCTACCGCTAACTTTGGCCACTGTTTCCCACCACTGGTCCAAGCATTGTCTCATCACTCGGGAGTAATCGGTCATCTTACAGGTGAACTGCATCCAGCAAAAATTGAGCTAGCGGAACAATTGCTTGCATCTACCGTCTATGCAAACTCGAATATGCCAGACTTGCCCGAGCAACATTCCCTTGCGGCTCAAATTGGCAATCGCGTCGGCGGGCAGACTGGTCGTGTAATATTTAACGTCTCTGGTTCACGGGCCATTGAAACAGCGTGGCAGGCTGCGCTCGCCCATCGACCGGGTAGGATTTTATGTCTTGGGCCCGGTTTTCACGGGCGATCGATGGCGACATCGCCTTTGAGCAACTTGGAATCGCCGGAGGAAGCCGTGCCAGTAGTGAATCGCGCCGCATTCATCAACTGGTCCAGTAGCGAATATCCCTATTGCGAGCGTTGCCCTGTCCAACTCACCTATCCTGCTTGCGACACCCAATGCGGGCAGCCACTGCTCGAATTCCTGCAGCGGGAAGCTCCATCGATCAGTGCCGTATTGGTAGAGCCTGCATTGGGCGCGCGAGGATACATCGTTCCGCCGAATGAGTTCTTTATTCGTATCCGCCGCGTCACCAACGAACACAACGTGCTCATGATCGCCGATGAGATTCAAACTGGCTTGGGCAGATGCGGCGCGATGCAGTTGTCCGCTGCCCAGGGCTGGACACCTGATCTGGTAGTGATTGGTAAGAGCTTGGGTGGTGGACTGTTGCCGATTTCCGCATGTGTGGGACGTGCCGATGTCCTTGACTGCCTGCCGCCGATGGCGGTGTCAGAAACATTCGCAGCAACGCCGCTTGCCTGCGCAGTAGCCTTGGAGGTCTTGAAACAACTGCGAGAATCTGATTGGATCGAAATGGGCAGCCAGATCGGTGAGAAATTGCGTCAAAGCGCCGCGAATTGCCTGGGCTCATTCTGCACAATCGGAGGCATCGGAGCCAGTTGCACTATCGAGTTCAGCGGGTTGGATGGGCGGATGGAAGAGTCCCAGAACCTAGCTCAGACCTTTGCATCGGCATGTTGTCGCCATGGCGTGTTGGTTCACTTGTCAGGCCCCTGGAGGACTCGCGTCGTGCTGCTGCCGCCATTCGTGATCAATCAATCGGAGCTTGCCACGGCCATTGAGCGGCTAGGCCGCGCGGCGTCGGAGATTATTCAATGCTCGAGACCTGAGTAAAAAGCAACTCGCGAAACGAGGTGAAATTTGGTCGATGTCTTGGGTATGCGCCAGAGCGAGATCACTGATCAGTCGGTATTTAGCTGGTTGCTCACTGCGGGACCTGGCTGATTGCAAACCGTAAACCACCAGCTCTGCTGATGCGAACCAATCAGGCTCTGCCGTTCTTACAAGCACGAAGCGCAAGCGAGTGTGTCTGCGCTGCGGTCAAGGTGGGACTCACTCGCTCGCGATTCGTGTTTGTATGGCTCAGTCTCGTGGCCCCTTTTAGGGACCTTCCTCAAGCCACCGGCTTTGCCGGTGGTCGTTGACTATTCTGCCCGATCGCTGGCAGCCCCAACAGATTGAAAGGGGTCTCGGCGTGCCGCGGCGTCGAGCATTCTTAACGCATCTTCTGCCAACAGAAAACGCTGTTCCGTTAGCTTCGTGATGGCAACAGCGTATTTCGAAAAATAGTCGGAACGATTGGTATAGCGTTCATCGAGCGGCACTCGAGAGTCGCGTTCAATGCGCGTTGTGGGAAACGGGAAGTAGCCACCATTAAGGTCAGCCAATGAACCATTCGCGCCTAGAGAGCTGTCACGCAGG
>JAGQPR010000697.1:1593-2799 GCA_020426625.1 Planctomycetales bacterium | reverse complement strand
CGTGAATGATGGTGGAGAAAGGCGTACTCAAGGTCTGGCATCGCCGATCGTTGCAACCGACCGAATGGTTACGTTTCGCGTCAATGCTCCCGATGCCCACACCGTCAATTTGACTTGTGACTTCCTCGACGAGACTCCACTAACGAAATCCGAAGATGGGTTATGGAGTGTTACTGTTGGTCCGGTCGAGCCTGATATCTACTACTACAACTTTGTCGTAGACGGAGTTAAAACCATCGACCCAGGTAACTCCCACGTGAAGATCGGCTACTATACCAGCACCACAAACAGCATCCTGAATGTTCCAGGCGATGGCCCCGCGTTTTTCGACGTACAGGATGTGCCGCACGGTCAGATCCGCACGCTCGTTTACAAATCGAAATCTAACGAAGTTGTCCGTGAATTGAACGTCTATGTACCGCCGAGTTACGATGACGATACTTCGAAAAAGTACCCCGTACTCTACCTTTTGCACGGCAACGCCAACGATCATCATTCTTGGCAACGCTACGGTCGCGCAAACGAGATCATAGATAACTTGATTGCCGAAGGAAAAATCGACCCTTTCATCATCGTGATGCCCCTTGGCTACGGACGGGCTTCGATTGACGGAGACGGTACAGGCATAGCGGATAGCTCCGGTCCGGACAATCGATCTCTGCCCGAATCTGCAACTGGTCAGATTTTTGGCGGAACCGACATGTTCCAGCGAGACATCATCGACGACGTCGTTCCGATGATAGACTCGTTGTATCGCACGACAGCAAACCGTCGAGATCGGGCCATCGTTGGTTTTTCCATGGGCGGCGGCCAGGCAGGACGAATTGGGCTTGGGAACTTAGACATATTTAGCAACATCGGCATCATGAGCGCCGGGCTTCGCGGCTCACGTGATGCCGAACCTTTTGTTTCGCTAGCCGCCGATGTCGGCAGGTCGAACGAGCTGATTGACCTGCTATGGATTGGTTGCGGAAAAGACGACTTCGCCTTTCCCGGTGCATCTTCGGCTTCCAATACCCTCACCGAAATTGGCATTGCCCACACCTTCGTGGAAAGCGAAGGTGCTCACCACTGGCGCGTATGGCGGCGTTACCTAAGGGACATCGCGCCATTGTTGTTCAAGAACGATCGAAACCGGTGACTCGTTCCTGCATTCAAGAGCCGCGAAACACACAAAGTCACCTCGCCCGCTTGCGGGAGAGGTCG
>JAGQPR010000697.1:0-1583 GCA_020426625.1 Planctomycetales bacterium | reverse complement strand
ATGCTCATGACTTGCGAGAGGAAGACCCACAGTGTGACCGAGGTGTTGTAAACTCTGGCCGAATCGAGAATAGCACTTGCTTTGCCAAAGGCTGACGCGATAGTCTCTTTGGAGATCAAGGCAGCGAAGTATAGATCGCCGTGTTGGCGGGCATGCTGGACTCGACTGCGGAACGAATCAAACGGATGATGGCACACGGGGGCTTCCTTGCCTGATGTGGTTGGGAGGTAAGATTACCCAAACTCATCGCAAGTGAAGCCCCTTGCTGTCAACCGGACTTAACTCTAAAAGCTACAGTACCTTACGCCGATTAAGTGCCATTCAGACCTGACCCCTTTGTTCCCTCATGACCCCTTTGTTCCCTCACGAAACCGGTGACTCGTTCCTGCATTCAAGAGCCGCGAAACACACAAAGTCACCTCGCCCGCTTGCGGGAGAGGTCGCGAGTAATGCGAGCGGGTGAGGGCTCTTCTTTGCTAACTTCGTGTGATTCCTAGGTCGCAAATTCTCGTTGCCTGTCTCCGAAATCCAAACCACGGAAGATACAAACAGAAGGAAAACAGTCGTCTCTGCGGTGCAGAGTGATGCTCTCGTAACCGCACCGAAAAAGTAGAATGCCCCCTTCGGTTCTTCCTTAGTTTTCGTGTGTTTGGCCAACGCAGAAAGCGTTGTACTCGGAAATTGTATAACGCTTTCGGCGGACGGATGCTCTCGTCAAGCGGTCCTAGGGTGCGCTTCGCGACCCTAGCCTTTGTTGTACCACCGCTTCGCGGTGAAATCCCTGCATGGTTCAACGAAGACTCAAAAGCGTTCCAGTTCGAGGTCTATATGATATGTCATTCAATACTGGAGAACTCCATTCCCAATGGCTACGTCGCATATTGCCTGGAATGTAACGGTATGCTAATGAGACCTGACCCCTTTTCTTGCCCCAAGATTCGAATGAAAGCCAAATTATCGGCGTCGTTTTTATGTGGATCGGTTCCGCATTGATTGCGTCCGACATGGCGTTAGGAACTTGGTTTACGGCCGGTCCAATGATAGTGGTCCCAGCGTTGAGTGCAATTTGGGTGTTCGTGCTTTCAATATGGCGTTTTCGATTCGGCTACCTTGCTGCAGGATTGTGTTCGTCGGTGCTGCCTCTCATTGGCTTCATTGCGAACGGTTGCAGAGTCTAGTCGCAAACAGCAGTCGCAGAAAGTAATACAGATTCACAACCTTTCCGCTATAATCGGACAGAACAATGGGATGCAGACGAAGCCCTCGATCGGCCGTTTTGGCTTGTGTCGAGTCAACCGCTCGGGCTCGCTGATCCCCGTCGCTATCGGACGGCATCCATGCCTAGACGATAGCGTCGTGATCCCCTGCGAAAGCATGTGGGTCACAAACTTCATTGGCAGAGATGTCGATGGGGTGGAGACTGGCTTATAAAGGATGGCCAGTTTTCAACGTGGAAGGATTAGCTACCCAAAAAATCCACGCGGTGCGGAGTTACTCCGCGCCAAACACCAGCCAGGACGAACCGCGATCTTCTTCGGGGGAGCGTGTTAGCAGGGCGAACATTTACTTATTCGAGTCTTAGC
>JAGQPR010000696.1 GCA_020426625.1 Planctomycetales bacterium | reverse complement strand
AGCCTCTAGCGCGCTAGCGTGCGGTTCCGTCAAAAACCGCGTGCGAGCGCACAGCGGCTAATTTTGCGGAAGGATTACATGGAATTGAATTTCCAATTCTTGACATTAGCCTAATTTGATAGCGTCACTTCCGATGAGTTGTTTGCGCGTTAGCCCCGGTTCTTGAAGTGTTTTTTATATCGATCCAACGGTTACGAGACCCATGCTAGCGAACCACAAAATCGCAAGCCGTTCGTCTTCGTGATTTCAAAGTCATACCCCTCGCCACCCAGTCTCGCGAACGCGATAGTGACGGTGTAAGTTATTTTCGTTCGCGTGCGTTTCAATCGTTCGATCATGATATAGGCATTACTATCGTAGCCAGCTGATTGGCGCATAGCTCTAGCTTCAGAGGAAGAAACTATGGAAGCGCGCCGCTCAGTGTAGTGAAGTTGGTTCACTGGTGGCTTGCATCCGACGTATGTCAGGACGATCTTCTTGTCGGCGAAGAAGCGTAGATCGTATAGTGCTTGATCATTCCCAGGCAGATTTCGAAGACCAAGTGCCCATTCTGTTAATGCAGTTGTCGCGGCAATCTCATCAGCGTCGTTCAAGTATGGTCGGCGCAATATCGTGACCATCAGCAGTGTGATCACGAAAAGTAGTCCAATTGTGCTAAGTCTTCTGGTCATTGGTTTCGGCGCGGTGAGCGGCCCGATCAAGTCCTGTTTATAGTTGGCGGCCTGTTGGCCGCGATGCCGCTTTGTTTCCACCAACGGGCGGCGAAAAGCACCGTTCAAGCCAGTGCGACACGCCAGAATAGGCGCCAATGTCACACAATATCACTCCAGTCCCGCAAATTCTCATACTGCGACTCGGCGCCGACAAGAGTCGTACCAGAATGCCCAGCGACCGAATTGTGCTCCGCAATACCCGAGAAACATCAGGATTAACATGTGGCCAAAATACATGAAATTTTGCGGACTGGGCACCTTCATGAAGATCGTTTCTTTTTTCAGCCTTTCGTGTATCGTGAGTGAGGCGTAATTCTCTATCTCTTTCCCTGTTTCCATATCAATCACAAGATCTCGCGATATTTTCTTGTAGGCAATTCGCAGAATTATAGAAGCTCTGTGCTTCGGCTCCGCATTCACGTCGAACTCACCTTTGCCAGCAATCATCAAGGTCAGTCCGTAAAGCAACGCAGGGACGACGAATCCGATTGAAAAGGCGCGGCGCTGCCCAGTCATGACCAAAGAGCAAATGATGAGACAGCAGAAAATTATCGCGAGAATTGCGTTGGCGAGTAGTTCAATGGATGTTAGGAAACCTCCCTTCATCATTGCGCCAAGGAGTACGCAACAAATCGTGACCACGAGGATAACTTCACGAAAAGTGCTTCTCAATTCAAAAGCTACCTTACATAGAATGTTGGCCGCGTGTTGGTACGGACATTTCGTAAATCACTTGTAAGACTACGGGTTGCACCTAAACTCTCACAGTTGTTCTAAGAATTCCTTTTCTGGTTCGTGCTCCTCGACGGCGGGAACGCATGTGCCGTTGCCCGCTTGGCATTGCACTGGCCGATGACCGGGCAAACCGTGTTTCAACGTTGGATTAGCGCCAAGTTGTATGTGCGGTCAAAAACCTAGAGGCGGCTTGGGTCGAGAAGCACGTGCTTGACGGTTTCGCGTCGCCAAGTGTACGTGATGTGTACCGTTCCGTCCGATGCTTGGATTACCGCCGGATACGAATAACCATCGGGATGACCTTCATTCTCCAGCGTTAGACAAGTTTTCCAGTCGATACCATCGCGACTGACTGCAACATTGAGAATCTGACGACCATTCGCTTTGCCGCGTTGGGAATGATTGTAAACCAAGAGATGGCGCCCATCAGCTAACGTAACTGCGTCCGTTCCGGAATTGGGATTGGGCAGCGTCGTCTTTTGCATCGGTCCCCAGGTTGCTCCCTCATCCTCGGACCAGCAAGTCCCCACGACTCCTTGCTGGGTGCGACAAAGGATCTGAAGCCGTTGAGCGGAATGTCGCAGGATGCTTGGCTGAATCGCATCTAGCTTTTCGCCCGCTTGCAGCGGACCAACGACTTCCCAAGTCTTACCTAGGTCCCTGGTAATCTCGAAGTGTACGCGCCAGCCTTCATTTTCGGTGCTGCTGGGGCAGAGAATGGCCCCATTGCTCAGAAGCACAGGTTTGTTCTTTACGGGGCCGAGTAGCGATTGATTTTCCTTGAACAGTTCGTCACTCGTCCCCAAACGGTAAGGCTTGCTCCAGGTACTCCCGCCATCATCAGAGGTGGCCAACATCCCCCACCAGCTGCGCGGATCTGGTCCAACTTTGTAGAAAAGCATTAATGGTCCGTCCTGTGGTTGAAATAAGACTGGGTTCCAGCATGGATAGTCCTGAGTTTCGCCCTCCGTACCATCAAATAGTTCAACCGGCTCAGCCCACCGACCATCGAGTTTTCGAGAGAGCCAAATACCGACGTCGACGTGTCT
Source organism: Planctomycetales bacterium (assembly GCA_020426625.1). Lineage (GTDB taxonomy): Bacteria > Planctomycetota > Planctomycetia > Pirellulales > Pirellulaceae > Aureliella. The sequence goes on along the minus strand of JAGQPR010000696.1, from coordinate 304 downwards.
TTCGTGCGTTCCTCCAAACCAAGCAGCTACCAGGCCCTGCTTAGTCTCAACAATTGTCGAAGCATGGCACTCAGGCGTCTGCCGACCGGCCAGCGGATAAATAAACTCAGATTTTATCAATGCTCCCTCACCATCAACGGCAACTGGCGGCAGAGGTTCGTCCGCCTTAGCCGTCCCACCACAACACAGAAAAATTCCCAACACTGCAAGCGACCATCGAAACACCATGAACTCCTTAAATGACGATTTACCAACCTGGATTGGTTACTATAACACGATTGGACGCGCGTAACCCGTAACCTAT
>JAGQPR010000695.1 GCA_020426625.1 Planctomycetales bacterium | reverse complement strand
CTGTCCGATCCCAACAGCGTTCCCAGGCAATTGACCTTGGGAACCGCGATGCTGCAAGCTGGCCAGTTGGCTGAGGCCAAACAGGTGCTCGAATCGATCGTTCAGAAGAGCCCGGACAATAGCGCAGCTCATGCAGAGCTGGGGCGAGTTCTGTTGCAACTGGAAGAATATCAACCCGCCATCGAAGAGTTGGAAAGAGCTTTGGTAGGTACCCCAGAAAACATGGATGTCCACCAAGGCCTGGCGACTGCTTATGTTCGCGCCGGTAATCGAGACAAAGCTGCCGAACATCAAAAAGAACACGCGCGATTGCGACAGCAGGAAACTCAAACCGTAACGGTCGGTCGACAGGAGTACGACGATGATGATGCTTTGAAAATCGATATCGGTGAGCTCTACGTCGATATCGCTCGGGTATACGTTGCCGCCGGGATGAACAAAGCTGCCGAATTACTCCTGCTGCGTGCCAGTCGCATGCTGCCCGAAAATATCGATTGTCGCCAGGCGCTGGCGTTCCTGGCTGCCCAACAATCCAGATCCTTTGATGCCATCCGTTGGATGAAAGAAGTTGCTCAGTTGCAGCCCACTGAGTTTAGTTTTGCTGAAGAGGTCGCCCGACTCTACATGGATGCAGGCCAGCCAGCGGAGGCTGAAGGCGCATTGACCGCGTTTGTGCAGGAGAATCCACAGAACGTGCTGGCATTGCGATCGTTGGCTCGTTTCTATCTCGAGGCGCTGGGTAATGTGGAACAAGCCATCGCGTTCAACCTAAAAGCGTTGGAGCTAGCGCCGACCGCGGACGCTTACGCCAGTTTGGCGGCCAATTACGAGCGTTCTTCTCAGTTGGATAAGGCGATCGAGGCGATGGGAAAGGCGCTGCAGTTGGATCCTGGTAATACCATCTACGCCCAGCTGCTGGCCCTGCTGCGCGAGAAATCCCAACCCGAAGCGTCCGCGGACAATTTGGAAAGTCGCTAGCCATGATCCGCACAGGTCGCTTCTTATTCTCAAGGTGGGACGTCCATGCACTGTTTGCCTTTGCTTTCCAGATGACCGCCACTTTCGGTGTGGCACAGGATTTGTCGTTTCGCGATGTTAGTGACAATTCCAACATCCAATTCCAGCACACCGACGGTAGCACTGGCAAGCACTATTTGATCGAATCAATGAGTGCTGGCTTGGCTTTGTTAGACTTTGATCGTGATGGCGACTTGGATATTTATTTCTTGAATGGCGCACTCATTGACCCCGATGCGGCCGCCAAACCGACCCCTGACAACGATGCCCTTTATCGCAACGGCGGAGATTTCCAGTTTTCGGACGCCACCAATTCCGCTGTTCTGACAAATACCGCCATGGGACTGGGCATTGCTTGCGCCGACTACGACAACGACGGCTTCGTTGATATCTACGTCAATAACTACGGCCCAAACCTGCTCTATCACAACAATGGCGACGGAACGTTCTCGGACCAGACGCTTGCCGCTGGAGTGGGCAATGGCGTGTTGGTCGGCGGTGGCGTCAGCTTTTTCGACAAGGAAATGGACGGCGATCTCGATCTGTACGTAGCGAACTACATCCAGTTTGACCCAGCGACACACCGTCCTCATGTTCACAAGGGACTTCCCGCGTATCCAAGTCCGTTAAGCTCGAAACCTGAACCCGATACCCTTTATGAAAACAATGGTGATGGAACGTTTACAGATTGCTCCGTGGTTTCAGGTGTACGTGCTGTGGCGGGACGTGGTATGGGGCTGGTCACCTTTGACTACGACGGAGATCACGACATTGACATACTGGTTGCCAACGATACCCAGGAAAACTTTGTATTTGAAAACGATGGAAACGGTATATTTTCGGAAGTCGGTCTGCTTGCAGGACTTGCTTACGATTTTCGTGGAAAACCCCAAGCGTCGATGGGCATCGAGCTACTTGATTTCAACGGTGACGGCTTGCAAGACTTGTGTCTAACGTCGTTTTCTGAGGAATTTGTGACACTTTACGAAAACCTGGGTGGCGGCCTGTTCAATGATGTTACGCTGCGATCCGGATCGGCTGAAGCGACTTTCCCTCACGTCACTTGGGGCGTCGTGGCATTTGACGCTGACAACGACACCAACATGGACTTGTTAATCGCCGCCGGGGACCTCGATGATCGGCGAGGCGAACGAGGAGGGAGCAGCACCTCAACGCAATTTCGTGTTTCCAACCTATTACTGCAGGGAAATGGCAAGGGGAAATTTGTCGATCAAGGAATGAGCTGGGGGACGGCAGCCGCTGTGACCGAGTCCACGCGTGGAGCGGTGGCAAACGACTTGAACGGCGACGGAAGAGTGGACGCGGTGCTACTCAATTCCCGTGCCCGTCCAACCATTCTAAAGAACGAGTCTCCCGGCAGAGCTTGGATTGAAATTGACTTGGTCGGTATCAGTTGCAGCCGCAGCGCCTTGGGGGCCGAAATAACGGTTCAGCAACACGACATTTCCCAGACGCAGCATGTTGTTTCTGGCCATAGTTATCAAAGCGACAGTTCCGCCCGTGTCCATTTCGGACTGACAAATGAACTCGATCCAGTGCATGTAATCGTGCGATGGCCGGGCGGCGATATTCCAATCGAATATGTCCTGAATCCCTGCAGTCTTGCAACTCTCGTAGAGAGGATGTCCGAGTAGGACATTCCGAAGTAGCTGCCTATCGCCGAGCCACCTTATGGAGCGCTCCGACCAAATGCATGTTACAAGGGCTGGTGCTCCGACTTGTCGGAGCTTTCGATTTCAATCGATTTTGTTCGCCCTTCAGCTTCAACT
>JAGQPR010000694.1 GCA_020426625.1 Planctomycetales bacterium | reverse complement strand
AAGCGGGGAAGATTTTGACGCAGGCCGTCGCGAACAGGTCTTGGGTGGTTTGCTCGAGCTGGTGAGCCAAGCCGACCGAGGCACTGAGGCCCTCCAGGGTAACAATTTCACGTTTGCGATGGATGAAGGTGTTGCATTCGAGCGGTTGTCCCTTTTCCTTCGCTATTTGAGCGATACTGTTGAAAATCTCGGAGAGAGAATTTCTCAAGCAAAAGGCGTTCTTCAAGGGGTTGGGGCTGGAGCCAATGTGGAGCAAGCTCAGAAAGAATTGGTAGTTGATTTGCTTAATAGATTGCTTGATGCATTAGAGCGCGAACGCAACTATTCTTCGATCACTGCTCCGAGGGAATTCCATTTCCATTGACCCTTCGATAGAGGCATCTCAGCAAGGTGTTTCCTTTTTCCTTGCTAGACTGACGGCGCAAGTCGCGCGTCAGCGGGCTCGCACATATCCAGCAAATCACCCCGGCCCGCTCCTTTGGTTGGACATCGTCCAAGGCCTGATTGACACTGCTCAGGGGTATCTCGCCACAGCACGGCAACCTACAACGAGCGACAGTGATGCATTCGAGCTCACCCGAGACGCGAGCGGCTTGGGTGATAATGCGTATCGACTTTTAGAGGAGCTCGAGGGGGCTGGCGCTGACGAAATCCCTCATCCGGTTGTAAGGCCATTCCAGCGGTGGGTGACGGGGCTTGGGGTCAACGACTCCATCTTTTTCCGCTCAGACCATGTGGCCAACTACGAGCTGGCAACCTTCAATGGATTGTTAAATTCTCTCAATAGCTTGAATTCGCCAAGTCAGAGCTTGGTTGACGCTATCGCCGCAATCAATTGGCCTTTCCGCCGCGTGACGGTCCCGAGCCAAGCCATGGGGATGCTCCCTCACTTTGCCATAGTCGCACATGAGCTCGGCCACGCCATTCAGGATCGAAACAATCTCGATTTCAACTCGCATTCTGCCGCCATTGTCGATTGTGCGCAAAGGACCGAGGCGCGATTGCAAGCTGAAGGTCTCGATTTTGACACGAATAGGCAACTACATTGGCGTGACGCTTTGCATTCTTGGATCCACGAAATCTGGTCAGATGCAGTCGGCGGATATCTGGCAGGCCCGTCAATGCTATTCGCCTTGGGTGCGCTGTTCGAGATCACTGGTGGCGGGGTTGGGCTCAGCGCAACGCACCCTCCGCATATTCTTCGCCTCCAATTGCTAGTCGATAGTCTCGAGGCAGAAATTGACGGCGACACTCACTCCGCAGTGTTTGAGGCGATAACGGGAACGCCGATCACTGCCCGTATGAATTGCCCACACGTCGCCGAACTTCCAGATCAGGATACATTATACAGCGATCTCCGTAATCAGCTTGGAGCCGGTGAGAACGCGATATTGGAAGCAGCGATAGCAGTCGAGCTAGTCCCGCTGATTCAGACCATCGCCGGAGACATACGCGCCGAAGCAAGGGCGATTCTCGAAGCCTCCAATCCAGAGATGATTTACCAGCCTGCTCATCTGAAGGATGACCTCAATCACCATCTCGAAGCGATTTGTGCGCTGATACCGCCCATAGAACACCGTGGCCCAGATGGGGCAGAGCCCTCGACGCTTGCTGGGGTATTGAACGTCGGCTGGGCAGCACTTCTCTGCAAACTACAAGAATTCCCGGACACCAGCCGTCCGGCTGGCTACGATGAAACCGCTGCAAAAATGGAAAAGCTGCAAGAGCTTCTTCTCAAAGCGGTCGAACTTTCTGAAGCGCGTCGCCAATGGGAGGAAGTACAATGAGCGCGCTTTCAACCGACGCCATTCGCACGAGGCTCAATGAGACTGATCCCAATAAGCGGCTCGTCATTAGCCCGCTCCTCGAAGAGGAGCTGCAGGCAAAGCGTGGGCAAGCAGCTATTGACGTCCGACTTGGTTTTGATTTCTGTGTCGTAACAGCATCCAAATTTGGAGCGATAACCGAATTCGACGGGAATCGAGATGCCCCGGAATTTGGGCAGCTATACCGCAAGGAATTCGTGCCGCTCGGCAGCAGCATCACGATTCACCCTCATCAGTTCTTCTTGGCGCAAACTCTCGAGTATCTGAAATTGCCTCCGGACTTGATGGCTTACGTTGTGGGTAGGTCCACTTGGGGGCGACTGGGCCTCATCGTGGCCACCGCTATTGGCATCCATCCGGAGTTTGCCGGCAGTCTAACTTTGGAGCTTCGCAACCTCGGCGAAAACCCGCTCACACTCTTTCCCGGGCAAACTTTGGCACAACTATTCTTCCACGATGTTGTCGACGAAAAGGGCGACGCCTCGACCGAAGTTTCGGAGAAAGCTCAATACGCTGGCGCACTCGACATGGTGCCCAAGCGACTCTCCGATGATGTCACACATGAAAAGCTAAGAAAGCTCAGAGAGGGCCTATAGAGTTCCCCTGCGGTTTCCCCCATGCGGCGCACCGCCCAGATTCCTTCTCTAAGTTCCTGAAAAACTGGCGCACCCGACAATGCTAAAACTTCTGTCGCAGGCAGTGTCGTGACGTCCCTAACTACTCTGTAAAATCAGGGATTTGTCTTCTACCCTGTTCACGGTTGATCGCCCCCGTTTGCCTGCATTTCGTGTCCCATGTGGGGTCGAATGTTGGAACAATTTTATGGTGTGTATAACCTATGGCACTGACAGCATTGAAGGTGAAGAACGCCAAGCCCGGTCGCTACGTTGATGGCCGTGGCCTGTGCCTTTTCGTAAAGGAAAGCGGTTCGCGTAGCTGGGTCTTGCGGATGCAGCACAACGGCAGGCGGCGCGACTATGGATTGGGATC
>JAGQPR010000693.1 GCA_020426625.1 Planctomycetales bacterium | reverse complement strand
GGTCAAGATGACTGTCTCTGGTCCTTCATCCACAAAGTCTTCAAAAGCGGAAACTGGAAGTGTCAGCTGCGTCGCTCCAGCTGCAATCGTAACAGTTCCGGTTACATAGCTCGGTCCAGTTGCACCGGGCAGAGCAGAAGCATTGAAGTCAGGGCTGGTGCCGTTGGTTGCAGCAGTCGCCGTGCCGCTGATTGCGTACTTGATAACCGTCGGCTGATCGCTCATGTAATTCAAGCCGATCGTAAACTGGCCACTGGCTCCGCCTTCCGTCGTACTTGGAATAGAAGCCACGACAGCAGCCGTCAAGGTTTGCTCATCATCCTCGATAGTGATCGAATCCGACAGGTTTGCTCCGGGAAGAATCGTTCGGGCCGCAGCAGGCACTGGAGTACCGAGTACAATGCTAACGCTTTCGAACAAATCTTCGTTGACGGTGTCGTCAGTCACGTCAATCTTGATCGATGTTCCGAACGAGTTGGCCGGAATGGTGACCGTATAGGTTCCACCAGACGGCGTTACAACATTGTTGGCGGCATCCCGAACAACGTAGTCAGCACCAGGAGTGGCTGAGCCGCTGAGCACGAACGGCATCGCCACATCGACATCAACCGGTACAGTCAAACTAAGGTTGAATTGACCGTCTGTCGCTCCAGATGGATCACCGCTCCCGCCAGGAGCCAATTCAGCTCCATTCGTCTTGCTGCTGATTGTGTAGAAAGTAAAGTCGGTGTCATTGATGACCGCCGTCACCGGGGTTGGCAACATTGGGCTGAACGTTACGTCCGGGTTACCAGCCGTCTTGGCGTTGATCGAAAGATCTACCGTTTCTGGTCCCTCAACCAAGCTGTCGTTCTTAGGAGTTACGGAAATCGTAGCTGTTGTTTGGCCAGGAGCAAACGTGACTGAAGTTGCTACCGGATTGTAGTCGCTACCCACCAACGCCGAGCCTGTTCCCAAATCGCTGAGCGAGAAAGTCGTGGCGGTCGAACTCGGGTTGGACATTACCAAGGTGATTACCGCAGGCGTGGCTGGCTCGGCACCAGGCGTGTTGCTTGTCACTGAAACGGTAGCGGTGTCGTCGTCGCAGATTACGACCGTCGCTGACATATCAATCTCAATCGACAGGCTTGGACGATTAGCCACCGTCGCATTTTCCGAAGAGCCATAAGTATTCACCGCCGAAGCGCCACCAAGATTCGCAATGGCCCAGCCGCGGAACGCCGTTGCACCGCCCGCAAAACTGGATGTCACATCAAAGCTGCTGACAGCAGAATCGACTGGTGTCCCGGACAGCTCAACCCCTGGCTGCAAGCCTGGACCACCAAGGACATAGAAAAGGGAATTCCAAACCACGGCATTCTCATTGAACGCTGCCAGCGCCGCGATTTCATGGAGATTGGCCGTAGTGCTACCCGACAGCAACGCCAGATCGAGAGTAGCTGCACTGATAACCGAACCAACAGGAATCATACCAGGTCCGGCTCCGAACAAATTCTCGAATCGGACGAGCGTTTGATTATCTTCAGTAACTTCCTGGGCAATTAGAGTAGGATCGCCACCGAAATTGAGTGTGTCGTTAGCGGAAGAGATATAGGTATCGGACGTCCCCAAGTAAACAGGTCCGCCAACATAGATTGCAGAACCATCTTGGAAGACAAGATTGGGTCCGCCAATCGCTCCGAGGAAAACATTGGGATTGGCTGAATTGGAAACACTGGTCAGCTTAATCGTTACGTTCTCGTCCAATTCAACGATGTTATCCGAAAGGACTTCAAGGTAGATGGTCGTCGATGTCATTCCAGCTGGAATAGTCATCGTTCCTGAAGTGCCACCGAGAATCGCACCCGACGGTCCACCGACACGCAGTTGATAATCGACACCCTGTTGAGCGTCAGACGCAGTCAGGGTACCTGGAACCACAACCTGGTAGCCAACCAATGTATTCGCACTCGAAGTATCACTGATTTCGATAACGAAATTCGAATCAGTATCGGGACCTGTCACGACGTCAAAAGCTTTAGGCCCAGCTTCGACGGTAACATAAGCTTGATCATTGTCTGCAATAGAAACGGTTGCAGTCTTATCTGCTGCCACGCTGGTCGGCGTGATATCGGCATGAGTCGTACCTGAAACTCCTGTAATGGTAACCTTGACCGTTTCAGTAGCTTCCAAAATGCTGTCAGGCAAAACATCTACAGGCAAGGAGACCGAGGTCTGCCCGGCGAGAATGGTTACTGAAGTACCAATCGATGTATAGTCGGTCCCGCTGGTTGCTTGCCCAGAACCAGTCGCAACGGTGAAATTGATAACCGTGTTTGTTGGGCTAGCAGTCGGCCCAACCCCTGGCGTTGACAGGTAGAAAGTAAACTCACCGTCTGTGGAGTCTTCCGCCGCGTTTGGCATGGTGGCGACCACGGAGACAACTTGATCTGAGTAGATCTTCACCGTATCGCTACCATTCGTGACACTCGGCGAGTAGCCTGGCACACTGGCACCGGTGATTTGCACTCGAACGTTTTCAACGCCCTCTGCAATCGTATCATTCAATACGTTGACAGGAACAACTGCCGAAGTAATGAAAGGAGCCAACGAAACACTACCACTGAGCGCCGTGTAGTCAGAGCCTGGTGTCGCGTCCGTGCCAGCGCCCGTCAACACGGAATAGGTTACGATGACCGGAGATGGGCTGGCACCATCAAGCGTGATCTGGAACTCACCGTTCTTCAAGAATGGCGTCTGACTTTCCGCTCCATCCTTGGTGGCCACAATCGAAATCTCGCCGGTTTCATCATCGAAAATATCCAAGGAATCTTCGTCATTGGCAGTATCCAACGAC
>JAGQPR010000692.1 GCA_020426625.1 Planctomycetales bacterium | reverse complement strand
TCCACCGCGGGTTGCGTTCCGCTCGCTCGAAGCTCGCATCACTCACCCAGGGCTACAATCTGCCGCTACTCCGTAGCTGGACCAACCGATGGCAAACTGCAAACGAGGCCGATAATGTTTTGCACAACAAGCCATCAGCACCTCAGCGAACGCGGACTCAGCCGAGGACGTACCGGAGTGTCGAGACGGAAGGGTGTGGCACCTCAGCCAACGTGGGCACAGCCGAGCGCGACAACAGTTTTGAGCCGGAAGGGATTTGGGGCTGGAAACCCAACGTCAATAACGGTTACCACGTGCGATTACATTTGGCAAGCGAAAACCGCCTCTGCACAAGGACTGCTTGCAGTAACCGTGTATTACAACGGGAAACAGGAATTTGTTGGTCTCCATGTGTATGAGTATCACCATTTCCATAAACCTATCGCCCCTGAGATCCCCTTGTCCCTCAAGAATTGTTACTCTGCTTCAATGCTCGATAGTGGAGCAGATCCAGGAACGAGCGAATAAATTCGGTGACTTTGGCAAGTAATGTGTTACGGGCCTGTTCTTCCGGGCTATGATTAAGGGTGCGGCTGGGGCCGCTACCTGGTTCGCGGAAAGGGCAGTGCCCACCCCACAATCGATTCCACCAATTGATTTCGACCAACTTCAGCCTCTAGCGAACCGGGCTTGATAACGAAGGAGGTCGTCATGTCAAACTATTCTGATCCTGCGCACACAGATCGTCCGAATCTCGAACAGAAGCGCAAGCTTGCCAAGGACCTACTCAAGGCTGTGAAGCGCCTGGACGGCGGCGGTGCCGCGAGGTTTATTTGGAACCACCCACGTTTCCGCGGCAAGACCGGCCAGGACGTCATTCGCGAAGGTGTAACTCTGGTTGAAGCCCAACACGTAATCGCCCGTGAAAGCGGATTCGATAGCTGGCCGAAGCTGAAGGAATACATCCGACTGCTAGAGGTTGAGCCAGATGGGCCGGTAGCGGCATTTGAAGATGCGGTTCACGCGACGATTCGTGGAGATGCAAAGCGGCTTAAGGCATTGCTTCATGCACACCCTGAAATCGCTACGATGCGCTCGACTCGTCGGCACCGCTGCGTACTCCCACACTATATCGCTGCGAACGGCGTGGAGAACGAGCATCAGGTTGCACCTACCAACGCACCGGAGATTGCGCGCATCCTGTTCGACGCGGGGGCTGCTACAGTCGTTGATGCGACGGCAGAAATCTACGGCAGCGGCCCAGGTTCGACGCCTCTGGTTGCCCTGGTGTCCAGTACGCATCCTCACGAAGTGGGTGTCCAGGCAGAGCTTGTTCATATCTTCTGTGAGGCTGGTGCATCTGTGAATGGTGTTGAGGACGACGGCCTACCGATTCACGTAGCCCTGGGATTCCGGTATCCGCAAGCCGCTAGTGCCTTGGCCGAATGCGGGGCGAGAATTGACAACCTACCGACGGCAGCTGGACTTGGGCGTTTGGACTTGGTCGAGGCGTATCTCGACGAATCTTCCCAGCTTGTTTCGAACGCGTGTCATTTTCCAAATCCAAAGCACGATCGATTTCCTCGAAGCGTCGCACCGCATCCGTCAGCTACGCTGCAACAGGCCTTGGTGTTTGCCTGCATGTCCGGCCGCACTGCAATCGCCAAGCTGCTACTGGATCATGGTGTCGAAGTAAACGGAGGTCCTCGGCGTGGAATCACCGCCCTTCATGAGGCTTGCTATCAGGGCCAAGCGGAAGCCGCCCATTTGCTGCTGCAGCATGGAGCAGATCCAACGATTCGAGACAGAATGTGGGATTCGACAGCCATTGGATGGGCAGATGGTGGCAAGCAGTCAAACTTGATCGAATGGTTGTTTGAACTTTCGAAAGTCGACATTCTTGACGCGGTCGAGCTGAACAGATTCGGGATGGTCCGGCGGTTGCTTGAAGCGAATCCCTCGTTGGCAAACGCACCAAAGGGTAAGGGAGCAGCACTACGTTATGCTGCGTTCAAAAACAACCTAAAAATGGCGAAGTTGCTCCTTGAATTCGATGCTGACCCGACGTTGCGTAACGAAAACGGACACTCCGCACTCGATTATGCAGAGAAGTCCAACGACCAAGAAATGATACAGCTCCTGACCGCAGCCGCTCAACGAAAAAGCGGCCAATGAGCATGACACCCCTGAACGACAAGTTCGTGATGTTGATTTGCGATGACGTGCCTCTCCAGCACTTTGCAATAAGCGGGAGAGACTGAGTATTTGGGCACGCTTCAATTGACATGTGGCGTGGGCCGGAAAATGGGCCCGCGCCGAATTACAGATTCCAGCAATCCATCCTCCATGTAATCGGGACGGGGCTCCATTTCAGTGGGCCCTTGGCCCGTATATCCGAGAGCGGCTTGAACAGCTGGATTCATAAAGTAGGCACCGCAAACCACCTCAGCCAGTACTCCCATCGCACCGCTATTTTCCGACATGAGCTCCCCTAGGACAGCCTTGGAATCTACCCCCTCGACTTCGTTCAATAGTTTGCGTAACGGCTCGGCCAAGTCAGGTCTAGCCTTCAGTACTTGATCCAGCCCCTGCCCCATTACATCAGCTTGGCTGGCGGAAGGCATCTTCTCATCGGGCGGGATCAACTGGTCTGCCAAACCGCCAAGCGTTTCGCGATGCGTCGCTGTAAATTTCATGCGGGTACCTTCTGTGTCGATTTGTGCTTAACCAAATGGTCGGCGCAACGCAGTGCCATAGCCGCAATAGTTGCCGTCGGATTCATGCCGCTGGACGTAGGCCAAATGCTGCCGTCAAAAATATACAGATTTGAAACGTCATGGGCCTGTCCCCATTCGTTGACAAC
>JAGQPR010000691.1 GCA_020426625.1 Planctomycetales bacterium | reverse complement strand
CACTAGGAGAAATCTGGCCACGGATTGGAAACAGAATCGTCACCGGCAATTCTGACCTGTTTCAGCCAATTTCAGGCAACTCCTGCTGCCACGCTAGCATTTCGATTCGCTATGGCGACTGGCAGCCGCATTCCCGTATAGTCCAACTTCCGCAGTCAAGAGAGCTGCGCAAGGATTGATTTGGTCCGAGGGAGTGATGATATGCGGTCATTAGCGGTGATAAATCAAAAGGGTGGAGTTGGCAAGACGACAACTGCAGTCAACCTGGCTTCCGCCCTGGCCGAACAGGGCAAGCGCGTCTGCGTAATTGACCTCGACCCGCAAGCGCACGCTTCGTTGCATCTGGGACTTTCGTTGATCGATGGTCAATGCAGTGTCTATGACATCCTATGCGGAGACGCCTCAATCGACGAGGCACGCGTCTGGGTCAACGAGAATTTAGCCGTTGTGCCCTCGAATCTAGACCTGGCTGCAGCTGAGATGGAACTGGCTGGCGAAGTTGGCCGCGAAGTCATCCTGCGGGACAAGCTTGAGGTGGATACCGACCAATTCGATTTTCTAATACTCGATTGCCCACCATCGCTGGGCGTATTGACCCTGAACGCACTGACCGCGGTTGATGAAGTCTTTCTGCCCCTGCAACCTCACTTTCTCGCTCTGCACGGACTGAGCAAACTACTCCGTACAATCGAAATTGTTGCCAAGCGTTTGAATCCAACTTTGCACCTGTCAGGCGTGGTGCTCTGCATGTATGACTCAGGTACGCGACTGGCTGCCGAGGTCACGCGCGACGTTCAGGAATTCTTGGATGTCCAGTCCCAAGGAAAGGGAATCTGGGCAGGTGCTCAGTTCTTTGAAACTCGCATTCGTCGCAACATTCGCTTGGCAGAGGCGCCCAGCTTTGGTCAGTCGATATTCGACTACGCTGGTTCATCCAACGGTGCCGAAGACTATCGAAGCCTGGCTAGTGAGGTCCTCAACCAGACGGCCACAGCCAGCACAAATGCGGAAATCAAAGATTTATCGCGCGTCGCGTAGTCGAATCCAGGCCCAGAGATGCGGGGAATGCATTCCGATTGCCAGCGATTTTCAACCGTAAATGTGCTTCCGAGTGTTGCAGCCTAGTAAAGGATTGGTAACCAACGGATCTGCTTTGAATTGGAATGCGATACGATGTCGCCATTGGATCCCTGCTTCAGCTCGAGAAACCGACTTGGTCTGGCTACGGTCTGTGGCCTAACAATTTGGTGCGTCTTGGCAGGATGTCGTCCTCTGCCCGTTGAGTTCTTTCAACCGTTTGCGAACCCAATTCCTCCAGTGGAGGTTCCAGTTTCTAATCCGTCGCATATCGGGCTGCTCGACCCGGACTTTCTGTGGCGGCAAATCGTCGATGCGCTGGACGATTATTTCTTGATCGACACCGAAGAGCCAGTAAGAAGGACAACCGAGTCCTGGCAAGATGGTCGCGTGGTCACATACCCGCGGATCAGCGGGACAATTCTCGAGCCCTGGCGGGGCGATGCAGCGAGGGGATTTGAACGCTTGCAAAGTACATTTCAGACAATTCGTCGCACCGCCACCGTTCGAGTTACTTGCGAACCCAGTGGTTACCAAATTGACATTACCGTGTTGAAGGAACAAGAAGATGTGGACCAATCGCAATTCGCGACCGCAGGTGCTTCGGCACAACGGCACGACGGGACCATTGTTCGCAACGAAAACCAGCTGCGGCAATTGCCGGTTACATTGGGCTGGTTCGAAATTGGACGCGACCGCGAGTTGGAAACGCGTCTGATGGCATCAATTCTGGGACGCGTTACCAATGTCGAACCTCCCAAAGCTCGCCTACTTCACCATTAGGCCACTGTCGAGATGCCTTTCGAGCGGCTTGATCGCCGTTGATTTTCACGTTGAGTTTGTCTTCAACCGCTGCGAACATTCAATCGGCTACTGCTGTCCTACAAGATAGCGATTTTTAAGAATAACCAAAACGATGCTTGAATCCAAAATCGCCAGCGTCGCGATTCCAGCCGCTTCCGCTTTGGTTTCATCAACAGCTAACCTTAGCCAACGCCTGTCCAGTGGTTTCACTGGCCTGCTGCAAGGAACAGCGAGCGAAACTTGTTGCGAGCGCGGCACAGAATCCGATTCAGCCGAACCTAAATTGCCCAGCCTAGAGAGTTTGGTGACTCAGGTGCGTAACTGGCTGAGTCAAAACTCCGCTGGCGGTGGCCCCTATGAAATCCAGCTAAGTTTGGAAAGTGACGGCGAATCTTCCATTTCCGTCTCTGGCGTGGATGCGCAAGAGATTGAGCGATTGTTGGACGCCGGCCCCACATGGCAATCGCAGCTACGCTCCTTCGCCTTGGCATACCAAGAGCAATTCGGAAGTAACAGCACCGATCCCCTCAGCAGACTTTCCCTGGCCATAACGGAGGCTGGATGGCGCATTACCCGGAGCTAGCAAATGATCTCGAGTATGGGGACTTCAGGGCCAGTGGGTAGTATGGGTACAATGCAGCGATATTAGAGATTTTTTTGAATTGCGACTATGCGGCAACCGAATTCAAGATACTGCGGAGAATAATCATTGATCTGTTCTATTGGTATCGCTGCCGTTAGCGAGCCCAAACCTGCTCCTTCCCGAAGCTGCATTTTCCGCCAGTGAAGGTGCGTGGCAAGTATTTACTTGCAACGGATCATTGACCGCAATGGACAGAGCGATAGCTGCCAGCCGTTGGCTAATGTCACAAATCGGAATTCCCATACCACATCAGCCTCTACTGGTTTGGGAAGCTAAAAATTAGGATTGGTCCGTAGTGGGATTCGCCAGAATTCCCCGATTGAGAGGAATTCTGGC
>JAGQPR010000690.1 GCA_020426625.1 Planctomycetales bacterium | reverse complement strand
GAGCCACGCAGACTCGCGCTTGTGGCCGAAAGACAGTTGAAGAAGGAAACGAAGGGTGAAGCAACCCGTCCAGATACCAGAGAGACAAGCCAGTGAGTGGAAATTCTACCTGGATAAGCAGACAGTACGTTGCTGACGAGTCTTTTAATGCGGACCACCTCTGTGATCTGCTAAATCGGAATCTTGATGTAGAGACTTTGCCCTCATACACCGCGCAGACTGCTTCTTGCCGTTCAAATCAGGCTTTTTTGGGGATTGGCATTGCTTATTCACCGATGCGCTCCTATCTTAAATCGATACATGTTACGAGTCCCTTGGATCGGAACAAATAAGATGCTTGGCTTTGCCAAGTGGTCCGACCACGAGATTTTTCCTGAGCTAGGTGCTCAGCTTCTCGCGACGCGAATGATGTTTTCGCGTACTCAAACCGCCGCTAACTATTGGTCTAGTTGACCCTCTGGAAAAGCTGCTCGCGTTGCAAGACGCATCCATTCCGCGACGTTCTTGTTGGTCCGGATTGCACGGAAGCAATGTTAGTTTGAGCGAATTCAAACTAAGCCATCTGCAACACAATCGGCCATTTTCGTGTCATAGAACCCCCGGAATGGTTTTGCCACAAGACTTGGGGTGAACCATTCTTAACATTGGTCGCACGTGAAGCAATGAACTCTAACAAACCACATACATACTGAAGGAAGAACTTGAATAGCTTCGAAATGATGAATCTGTTTCCTGCGCTCCAGCAGGCCTTGACTGAACTGAACTACAAACAACCAACCCCCATACAAAGCAAATCTATTCCTCCTGCGCTGGAAGGTCTTGATGTTCTCGGATGTGCCAAGACGGGTACAGGTAAGACGGCAGCTTTCGTTCTGCCCATCTTAGACTTCCTAGGTCTTGAGCGACCGACGCGCGAAGCTAATCGGCCCTCCGTACTTGTTTTAGTACCGACGCGCGAATTGGCAATTCAGATCGCAGAGAGTATCGGGCGATATGGCAAGCACATGAAGTTTCGCCACACGCTCGTTTACGGCGGCGTGCGGCAAGATTCGCAGACTCGCTCACTTCGTCAAGGCGTCGACATTGTGATCGCGACTCCGGGACGTCTACTGGATCTTTTGACCCAACGTCATATCGATCTCCGAAATATCCAAATGTTTGTGCTGGATGAGGCTGATCAGATGCTCGATATGGGTTTTCTGCCGGCTTTGAAAAAGGTGGTCGCAGCACTTCCCGAAGAACGACAATCCCTTTTCTTTTCGGCTACTTTACCCCCGAAAATACGCGATCTTGCGGCACAGCTTCTATTCAATCCGGTCACCGTTACGGTAAATAGTAGGTGCAACGTTGTTGAGAGGATTTCGCAGTCCGTTCGTTTTGTGCAACGTGGAAACAAACTTGCAACACTTAGCTCGCTGCTGAGTGGTGAGCGTGTCGACCGCACCATCGTGTTTACACGCACAAAACATGCTGCGAATGGTCTAGCCAAGAAGCTCAGTCGAGCAGGCTTTCGTGTAACAGCCATTCATGGCAACAAGACGCAGAATGCTCGCCAGAGGGCGTTGGAAGCATTCCGCCGTGAACAGGGGGCAGTTCTAGTTGCGACTGACGTCGCCGCACGCGGCATCGACGTTCCGGGAGTAACGCATGTCGTGAACTATGACATGCCTGGCGAACCGGACAGCTATATCCATCGCATTGGTAGAACCGGGCGAGCTGGTGCCAATGGAATCGCAGTTTCTTTCTGCACACCAGATGAATTGGACAATTTGCGTGCCATCGAGAAACACATTGGGATCAAACTGCAGGTTGCATGTCCCAATGATCAATGCGAGCAAACTGAGCCCGCGTTGAAGACTGGCGTGCAGGGCAATGAATCACAGCCAAGTAGGTCAATAGATAAGAGATTTCGCCCCAAACTTAATTCCAATGGCCAGCGCAAACTCAAAATTGCGGACAGGGTGGGTGCCGCGTCCAAGCCGAAAGCTCGCCACAGACATCAACGCGCAACTGCCCTCTGAAGCGTCATCGGAAGCTGCCGTATTCGATACAAACAAAGGAAATCTGACCATCGCCAAGAACAAGAATCAAAACACTTATGAGAAACGGGCTCGGGAAATGGAAAAGAAACGCAAAGCAGAAGAAAAGCGAAGCCGGCGACAACAGCGAAAAACGGATTCGAATCAGGAGGAGGGCAAGTCGAGTTGAAGCCTCAACCATCGAGAACGCTTATCGGCTAGCCGTCACAGTTGTCAGAAGTAGATTACTCAAACCCGGTGGCAGTTGAAACGCACAAGGTGTTTCACCGTCAAACTGGCACATCATTACTTAACTTGGAGAGACGAGAATGGAAAATGGCACGATCAAACGCATCACAGACAAGGGGTTTGGCTTCATTGCGCAACAAGGAAACAACAAGGACATGTTCTTTCACAGTTCATCAGTAAGCGGGGTGGAATTCAACCAGCTGCGCGAAGGTCAGAAGGTTGTCTTCACAATCGGTCAGGGCCCTAAAGGTCCCAGAGCTGAGAATGTGCAGTTAGACAACGAATAGTATTTCGGATCATCCGCCTTCGGTCGGTCCAATACTGTCACTCTCCCTGGCGATAGTTTCTCTTTCCCGCCCAAAAGAATACAAGCTTCCCGCTCGCGCAAAATCAGGGTTTGCGAATCAAATAGATTCAGCGTGCGCTCACGGTACTTTGGTGTTCCGCGTAAGCGCACGGGGCGACTGAAGAACTCGGAAGCTCGCGAGCAGGGGCTTACCCTTTTCCACCTTTTCGACCCTTGCCGCCGCCGCTCGCAGCTTCGACACGCACGGCAATTTCACTACTTATTTCAGGTAGTACGGCGTCAACCACCGAGAGCGTTTTA
>JAGQPR010000068.1 GCA_020426625.1 Planctomycetales bacterium | reverse complement strand
AGCTTCCACAGAGCGATCCGCGAATTCAGTACCAGCAATGCAGCCGATTAACACTCGATTGCACCGCACCACTGCCCTTTCATCTAGATGGTGAAGTCTATGGTGCTGGCTGCTTGGATACTCGGTATACGACGTTTATCACCTCAACTCAGAGAATGACAGTAAGTCTCGCAGGCCCCTCAGGCTAGTGCCTCTAGTGCTCTGCCAACATTAGGTTTTGGGTGCAGTGATTGCGTGGGGCGGATTCCAGCTTGTCAATTCCACGTGACGATGCTCATGGCAAGCAAGATGCTTACCCTACTTCCTGATGTGCTGAAACAACCGTTCAATCAAGACCGCGCCCATCAAGTTTTGTGTCGGCACCTCCAGGCCTTGGTGGTTACATACAAATGCACCTGGGCCTAGCGCCCCGGCAGAGGTTGTGCCGGGCTTTCAGCCCTAAGAGGGCCAATGTCTGAACAATTTCAGCAGCCCGGACGGCGGCACAACCTCTGCCAGTTGCGAAAGCCACTGGACTGTGCCGTGCAGATGTCAACGTTCCGCTGGGGCGAGAACTGGCTGCTTTCAGATCTTGATGGTCCATGGCTTGACCGACGCTCGGCGATCGTTCAAATTCATGATGTTGCTTTGCTGCGAAGTGCTATCCGTTCAAGACTTGCTTCGTATGGGATCGACTTGGTCGGTCAGTGCATGCGAAGTACCACGCGAGGTTACCTCGCGGGCGAAAGATACTCTAGCGATCGATTACGTGAGCTTTCATCCGACTACCGTCGGATACTGGCTCACGCAGACACTTCGACGGGTTGAATCTGGATGGTGCTTCGCGGCTTGGCTTCATTTAGTTTTCCAACGATCCTCTAGGTCTGGTGGCCGCACTCTCACTGGTCCCGCTACGTATGGACGAGAAAGCTGCGGTCAATCGGGCTGCTTTCATCAAGGTCCTTGCATTCGAACTCTCCCGCACTTGGCTGGGGAGTCGTCAGCGCATTCGGCAAGTTCTACGGCGCATGCTGGGGCGAATGCCCGCGTGGTGTGAAGAACTGTCCTCAATGGTACATGAGGAATTTTCAGCTGCGGCCTACGCGAACCAATTGCAGCTGCGCCGCTTTCTTGGCCGCGTGGCGGCATTGCGGAGCGTATTTCGCAAAGGCCGCAATTTACGTATCCGAACGACTGCTCTTGGTCGCGCCACTGCCTATCGTTGGCCAGTACCGCAAGCGAGGAACGAAGCGGAGCTTCAAGATCTGCTTTGTCTGCGTTCAACGGTGGCGCTAGATTGGTTGATCAAGCCCCACGTCGTTCGCAGCACAAATGTCGATCACTATCGACGAAAGATGATTTGTAAGCACGACGGGCAGATTCGTCTGATCGAGGAGCCGAGGCCCTTGATGAAACGTGTCCAAAAGACAATCCATCGGCACTTGCTGGCGGCCATACCAGTTCACTCTGCAGCTCACGGATTTATATGCGGTAGGTCTATTTTCTCGGCTGCATCACCCCACTGCGGAAAACGCTTGGTTCTCTGCATGGATTTGGCCAATTTTTTCGGCTCAATCGATCGCAGACGCACATCAGCATTGTTTCGACTGTGTGGATATCCTGCTCCCGTTGCGTTTTTGCTGGGCTGTATCTGCACCGCACCTGAAAGCAACTCGCCAGATATGCCTGGGGGTGAACTAGTGAAGGTCAGTAGGTTGCCGCAAGGGGCACCGTCTTCGCCAAGCATCGCAAACGCTGTTGCATTCCGCTTCGATCAGCGTCTGGCAGGGCTGGCACATTCCGTCGGCGCTGATTACACGCGGTATGCAGATGACCTGACTTTTAGCGGAAACGAACAGTTCGTCAATTCGGCCTCACGCTTGATTCCGCTAGTGGGTGCGATTGCCATCGAGGAAGGTTTTGCAGTCAACCATCGCAAGACGAGGCGTTTTTATGCCGGACACCGACAGACCGTATTGGGTCTTACCGTGAATGTCTCTCCCGCAGCCGCACGTCAATCGTACGAGAGTCTAAAAGCATTGCTGACCAATTGTGTCCGACATGGTCCCGAATCGCAGAATCGTGATAACGTTGATAACTTCCGCTCCCATCTACGCGGCCGAATTGCGTACGTAGGCGCGCAACATGCTAGTCGCAACAAAAAGCTACTGGAGTTGTTCGGAAGAATACACTGGGATCAATCTACCCCGCGCGACTTGCAGTAGACCACAACGCTCAGTTTCCGCACCGATTACTAAGTCACTGAGGCAGCGTGAGGAATCACCAAGTGTTCGAATTGGGCATCATTCACTTCTAGGTTGCAAACCAGGACGATACTGCAATTCAAGTATGCACCCGTTGCTTGATGACGAACGAATCGACAGGTGTGCGGCAATCAACCTCGCGCGGAACCGCATGCTGGAGAGCCCGAAATGTCCACGCTTGGCGCCTGATTTTGCAGCAGATTCATCAAAGCCAACCCCATCGTCGGTGACCGTAACCAGCAAGGCATCTGGCTCGACGGAGTCAATGACCACGGTCACATGCGTCGCCTGGGAGTGGACAATTGCATTTTGTACTGCTTGCTGAACAATGCGCAGAATGTTCCATCCAACGGATCGTGGCAATCGCGGCCATGGACGCGTTATCTGTAGCCTGACGCGTTCGTCGGCCAGAGTGGCGATGATCTCTTGGATGGCTGACTGCACATTTACGTCCTCGCCATCAGAATATCTTTCAAGAAAGGCGATCAAATCTCGACCTTCCGCAATCGCCGTTGCCAGATAGCGCTGCGTATCTCCAAGGCTATCTTTTAATGATTCGCCAGACGAATCCGCGAGATGGCGAAGTATTGCTTCCACTTGCATGCGCGCCGCAATTACCCACTGCAACATTCCATCGTGCAATTCATAGGCGAGCCACTGCTCAGAATTCTGGTTGCATTGAGATCCGTTAGGGCCGGTTTCAGTCATGGCACACCCGATAACTAATTCAATTTCCTATCCTGCCGGGCTTCAGGCCAAATGGAAAGTAACTTCGAGAAATGCTAGGGAAGACATAATTCAAAACGAGCTAGTGCTCCGTCAAAGCTATTCTTAGTTTGGTGAAAGTTGTCAAGACTTTCGGCACGGTCTGTGATATGAGTGAGCCGCGATGCGCTAGCGTGACAAATCGTAATTCCAATGCCACATCAGCCGCAACGCGCTAGCGTGCGGTTCCGTCAAAAAAAACCGCGTGCTAGCGCACAGCGGCTAATTTTGTGGAAGGATTATGTGGAACTGAATTTCCAATTCTTGACACTAGCGTGCGGTTCCGTCAAAAATCGCGTGCTACTAGCGCACAGCGGCTAATATTGCCGAAGGATTACGTGGATCTGAATTTCAAATCGTGACACTAGCAGCTACTCGATTCGAAGATAATCTCAATTCGTTCTATGACTAAATTTCAAGAGGGTTCAAAACTTAAGGTATTACACTTGAGTAACTGAATCCTAGCGAATTCCGCCAGCCGAGCTCCACCCGTCTCATCACGCGATCTTAGAGATCCAGGGCGTCGAGTTCATCGATCAATTGATCCAGTTTCTGACTTTGCTCGGGGGACAATTCCTCGTCGTCTTCGTCCACCTCGCGAGCCGTTGGCAAGTCGGACGATGTTGTCGGTGGCTTTGTTTTGGAAGCCGCAGGATCCGGCGTTGCGTTTTTCTGTGGCACTTGCCGACTTAGGTTGTTGGGTTTTGGGGTGGGCAGTTGGATGCCGACGGTCGTAACTTTCCGATCCTCAAGCAGTACCTGCAATCTCTCGCTGACCTCGTCAATTCGCGACTGAGCCGTCAGCTGAACAAGGAACACTTTGGGAAGTGGAGATTGCTTGCCATTGTTCGTGGCCATTCGATGCGGCTGGTCCGAGGGATCACGAACAGTAGCCAGCCGGTTCGCGACGACGTTGATGCTTTGTGTGGGATTGTCGACCGAACATACCATGCGCTCTAGCCCTAAACGGCTGAAATGCGAAGCCACTTGTTCTAGCGATAGCCAAGTTACCAGAGCCAAATTGTGATTGAATCCAGAAATACAAAGGCAGTCAGTACTATCAGCTTTTAAATTCTCTAATGGACCGACCAAAGTGGCATCGAATCCCGGACTCATCAGCAACTGCGCAATCAACGACTCCTCCAAGTCCGAGGCAACGTTGTTGCCTCGGGCCGATTGCGAGATGATAACGGTAAGTCGGGCCGCCACGGCGCTGCCTCTATTGAAACCTGTAACTCTTCAGCCACGCTGGCCTGAGTGCCACTTTGAACACATTGATTGGTTTTGGCAAGAGTGGCTAGACCATCGAAGGAGGAATTGTTCGACTTTGCTGCACAGTCTTTGCTTTCACAACCCTTGAGTTAGGATTAGGGCGCACAATCCCGACTCTCAGGTTCTTCAATCAACGGGATACGACTTTGGTAAACATCGTAGAGTCGCATGAAGATTTCACGAATATTGCCTCTCTCTTCCGCGTGAATTCTGTGAATTAGAGTTTGGTCCAGCAATTTGACTAGTTGTTCCGGCGGGACTGCAGCACTCACCAAGCGAAACTCGACTAACTGCTGAACGCGTTCCAATCTACCACACATCGAGAGCAAGGTAGGTAACCCGAAAACAGGCCTGTGGGCAGTCACTAGCAACTGCATCTTACGCCGACGTACCTGGCCAACGAACAGAATGCGCCGCAACCAATTGAGTTGTTCGAGCCCATCGACTACCAGCAATCTATTGTGATGCCACAGGTCTTGGCGCAGCACTACCGAAGTCCTCCGCCGCAGACTAATCCAAACGACTCTCGCAGGAACATCTCCGCTGGACCATTCTTTCCCGGAAGCATCACGACGATAAAACACATTCCCTAGCATGGGCACCAAGTGTTCCAGTAGAGTCGATTTTCCGACTCCATGGGGACCAACGATGGCTGCCATGTTCGATAGTAACTGAAATCGTCGGACCAGTTCTTCGAGCGTCGGGACCTGAGAGGCCAACCAGGGCATGGCCCCCGGCTGCACGAAGCGTGTTGCGAATGGGTTAGACTTCAAGTGTCAAATGGCCCAGATAGAACGGCTGCTCGGTGGAGATCACTTTTCCGTCTACCATGAACAGACGCAGGCGTACGCACCAACGAATCTTGAATAGCCGCCCTTCGTAGCTGAGCGGTCCGCATGGCAGTATTGTCGCAATCCGTCTAGCGGCGTCTAACGGAGAACTGGCCAGTTGTTCGCGAGTTACATTCTCGAACAAATGAATGCCGATATCTTCGCTGCCTTTACCTTCAGTGAACCAAAGCACGGAAAGTTCTAGATGGTCGATTTGTTCAATCTTCACGCGCTGCAAGCGGTATTCAAATTCCAACCACTCGCTCGGTTCGAGCGCATTTTGGAGTGTCAGAAAACGCAGACCGATAGCCGGTTCCGCTTGGCGTTTTAGAGCGCTCCCCGCGGATAAACGACGACCGGAAAAGTTCGGCAAAACGATGGCCACTTTCTTGCACTTCCTTCCACAAAGATTTTCCAAGTAACGGCGTTATGCTGCCCCTGGAAAGAATGCATGATATCATCTGGCAGGCAGAATCTGCAATCCAATTCGAGTGGCTTTTCGCGGTCGGCAATAAAAGGTGGCCCATCAGGCCCCTCGATTTGCGATACGATGCGAGCTACCTCGACTCGCTCGGTGCGAACATCCGTGCCCTGCTGAAACGTAGATTCCTCAAAAGTCACCAAACTGAGTTGCAGCTGGTCGAAGACGGCCTTGCCGTACTGACAAAGATAAACCTGGTACTCCCGTCCTGGCAAGAGCGGCAAATCGCTGATTTCCACTGCGGTCGGACCAATTCCGCTTTGCTTCCTGAAAAGTCTGAAAAACCAGCGAGTTGCAAAAAAGCTGACGGCAGTGAAAGGAACGAGCAGGACAGTCAGGAACCAATCGGAACGACCGCTTAAATGGTTCTGAATCGCCAGTACAAACAGAATTGCTAGCATTGAATTCCAAGCAACCACAAATAGTGCGCTCAGAATCAATGGCGTCGTCTCTCCTCGCTGCAATTCCAGTCGATACGCGAGTCTCACACCTGGGCTATCCATCAAATTCTCTAGGCTGGGCAGGTTCTTGGCTTCTTGCTTGTCGGCCAATCCAACCGCCCGCCGCTGGTGCTCGCGTTTGGCCCGGTCCACCAACGCAGAACGCATTTCGGGCGAAGCCAACGTTTGTGAAATCTGTAGGATAAAGGCGGATATTCCGATCAAGATGAATGAGCAAGATGCAATCACCATCAGCCAAAACCCGAAACCAATGCTTAAAATAGTCGACGATGGCCAGAACAACTGCCAGGTAACGACGATCGTCAGCGAAGCTATTCCCAGCAAGAATAGAGCACCAAAGAAGGCAGCTTCGCTGACGCTGCCCACGACCCACCAGCCACTCATGCGGGTTCCACGCTTTTTGCCCCACAATCTAACCCACTTCGGCAATGGAGACTCCTCAATCGATGAACGTTTCAAGCCAATCCAAGTGCTCCCTCCGCTCGCGTCCAATCTTGGTGCCTTGGCCAGACCAAATCACTGAACGAGCGTCATCCACTCGGAATGCTATATCATTCCCCCCCGTGTATGTCCGTGCCAGGGGGCAATGTCGCAGGGCAATGCGCAGATTTTGGCTGGATCATCGTATGGCTATTTGCCGTCCGTTTCCAAGGCATGACGCTCGCGGCGTGATTCACTTGGCTGTTTGTATCTTTATCGCTAGCTTGTGGGCAATTGTGGCCAATCGCGTTGATGCGCAGGATTGGCCCCAAACGCTTGGCCCAGATCGAGATGGTCAAGCGCCAGTCAAAGTAGAATTTGCAGCGTGGCCCTCGGAACTGAAGCCAACATGGACAGCCAATCTCGGTAGCGGCTACGCGGGACCAGCCGTTTCCGGTAACCAGGCACTTGCCCTGCATCGAACCAATCGCCAAGAGATATTGACTGCGATTGATCTGGCAACTGGTAAAACTCTATGGGATTGCGCCTGGAGCACGACGTTCCAACCATCCTACAATCCCGATGGAGGTCCCCGCTGCGTGCCTACGATTCGCGACTCAGGGACTGCGAAAGCCGTGGCTATTTGTTACGGTGCCGCAGGGGATCTAACCTGCGTGCGTTTGTCCGACGGGAAGCTGCTCTGGCACCGCGAGTTGCGCAAAGAATTCGAAGCTGACGACGGGTACTTTGGGGCTGGTGCCGCTCCGTTGGTCATGGGCGATCAGATCATCGTCTGCCTCGGGGGACGCAATGCAGGTATCGTGGCCGTCGCAGCCGAATCCGGTGCCACTCGCTGGTCAGCTACCAATTACGAAGCCAGTTACGCCTCGCCAATTGCCATCAGAGACTCGCTCGCGCTGGTTGTGACGCGACTTCATACAGTCTTAGTAGACGTTTCTAGCGGTCAGGTCCGTGCGGAAATCCCATTTGGCAGTCGCGGGCCGACCGTCAACGCGTCCACTCCAATTTCCGTAGGTGACAATCGCTACCTACTGACCGCCAGCTACGGAGTGGGAGCTACATTGCTGGAAATACAAAATGACACGCTAACGCCCATCTACCGCGGCAAAGACCTGCTGGCGAGCCAATACAACACTCCAGTGCAATTGGGCAGTGTAGTGCTGGGGATCCATGGTCGAGAAGACGTAGGCGTTGCCGCATTGAGAGCGATCGACCCCATTGAACAGCAGATCCTTTGGGAAGAACCTGGCTTTGGGACAGCGCATTTGATTGGCGTTGGCAAACGGGCGTTGTCTCTTGGGATCGATGGTCAGCTAACGTTGATCGATGCTACGGCTGCTGGCTACCGGGCGCAACAAGAAGCGAATTTGCCCAAGGGACTATATCGCGCCCTGCCCGCATTGATCGGCAAAACCCTGCTCGTACGTAGCCACGACGGCAACAACGGACGACTCATGCGATTTGACTTACCCTAATCGCCCGCTCACTCAAGCGCATGAACTATCGCGCAGGCGCCTTATCCACACCGCGCCGCCTGCCGCCAGCGGGCTAGCGTGAGTGGAATTGATCAGCGGCGTCAAATTGCAATCGGCTCCACCTTTGACGCAGGTGCATCTAACTGCTCTCGGCGACCCTGATGATTGGACCGAGCGGACGCTCTTGACCAACGTTGGTATGGAAGAATCGAATAGGGTCACCCAAGTACACACTCGGGCGACCCAGTCGTAACGAACGATCGTCAATCGCGACTACTACTCTATACAGCAAGTAGTGCAACACGATGGCGCACAAGCGCAATCACCACCAGTGTCGCAACCGCATCCCTTTGCATCGCATACGCAAACCTCACACGAGCAGTTGTTCTCGCAGCATGAGCAAGGTTCCGATTGCGGGGATGACCTAAATGCACCCAACGCAAAAGGCGTCAAGGTGAGCACACCAGCCAGTGCAGTACTCCAAAAAACTTTCTTAACCATACTATGTCTCCAAACTGAAATAAAAGAAGAAATTCATGATTCAGTTTGTTGATCATTTCAACCAAACGCACAACAAAGCTTGCCGTCGATTGTGGCCAATTTGATGCCGATTGGGGCAAGCCTTGAGCGTGAATGAGGACGATGGGAATACTTGCGTATCCGAAAACAGAAAATCGGTAAAACTGGTAGAGTCTTCGTCCTTTTGTGCGCGCTCCGAAAAGACTGCGCTGAGGATTTCGACAGAACAATCGCATTGTGATTTGCAATGATCCGGAATCGTATGCACGCGACTGGGACTAGTGTCTGCCACACAATGGCAGCAACCCCCAGTTTGCTCCGGAACTAGGCAATAGGTTGACGCATTCTTTGTTACCGTGCAACAACACGTTCGCAGCGCTGTCAGGGGCAACGCCAGCGAAAGCGATACGATATGGACGGTGACGAAATGCAAGAAACTCATGATTGGAGCTTATCCGGAATCTTCCGTTGCGTCAACTTTGATGAGTTCCACCTTTCTAAACGCTTGGTTGCTATTGTCGCACAGCAGACTTGGAGCAATCGGCCGGAACCAGCGGACTCTTGGCTCCATTGCCCTTGAAGCACTTGGCTTCTTAGCTTAGTACGAAGCCTCTACAAAGGACGGTCGCGGATGCGCTGCTGCAACTCGACGAGCTTGGTCATAAGTGCATCATGGCTCAAACTCTGTAGCTCAGCATCCGCTGTGTTTTCATCTCCCAACAACTGCTGAAGAAGCTGGATTTGGCCAATTAGTTTGCCCACTTCTCGCCCTTCCTCGCGGCCCACTTCTCGCCCTTCCTGATGACCCACTTCTCGCCCTTCCTCGCGAGCGCCGGAGAGTGCCCACTCGTAGTCCCGTTGGGCCTTTTCTCGCTGGTCATACATTTGCTTATCCTCCGTTTTAGCGGAAATGATCTCGATCGTCGAAATAGTAAAGTGTCGACATCGCTGTCCAGCTAGTTCCTGGCATTATTGCCTTTGGAGGCACTCGATGGCCATGTGGCTATGGAACCACTGCTTGAACATATTGGAGATTCGATTGAAAATCCGGACCAACAAAGGCTGCTACGCCCAGTTTGCCGCTGACGCTAGCAGGAGTGGAAAAAGTAGCGATTTGAGTACCATTTCCCCTAATCGTGTATTCCTGGCGTTCAATGCGTTTGTTCTTGGCGTCTTTGAGTGTAACGGTCAGTTTAAGAGTGTCGACACCGGATGGAATCGCATACTGAATGGGAATGACTACGGCGTCACTGGACCTGTCGATGGCACTCACATCCAGAGAGATGATTGACTGATTCTTGCGCCTGGGATTGGCGTCACGTTGCCCCTTCCCTTTCGACGCACGACGCGAGTCCGCCTCTGCTTGCACACGCGACATAAAATCGCTCAACCAGACGCGGTCATGGCGATGCTGCAGTGCATCTGCTAGCGGATCGGCGGTCTTGAGCATCTGCTCCATCAACTGATTGCGTAAGCGGTTAGCAACCTCGTCAAATCGCTGATCACCGAGCAAATTGTTCAAACAATCTGGGTCAGCTTGGACATCGTAAAGTTCTTCGATCGTCCGAAAATCCGCGATGTCGACGCGTTTGGCGATCGCCGTGTCGGTCGCCGCCAACTCTTTCATGCGGCGATAGGTGTCCGTTCCGTTGGTAGCCGTTGCCATTTTCAGCTGCCCGTCCGACCACGGATTGAAAATGTATAGATACTGGTGAGTTTCAATTGCCCGCATGGGATTCCGTTTACCGCCCGAATTCTCGTTATACTCCTTGAGCACAAAGTCTCGATCACTCTGTGTCTCGCCTCGCAAGAGTGATACAAAACTTCGGCCATCCAACCCCTCAGGTTTTGGACAACCGATTGCATCCAACAAAGTTGGTAGGAAGTCGACTGCAGAAACCATATGCTGAGTATCCTCCGTACCTGCCGTGGTAATTCCTGGCCAACGCACCATCAACGGCGTATGCGTGCTGTGATGGTACACCTGGGTCTTAGCAAAAGGGAGTGGCATGCCGTGGTCAGCGCAGAACAAGATCAATGTATCGTCGTGATGACCGGTTTCTTCCAGCGCACCAAGTACGGATCCGACAGCGTCGTCAGCTCGCCGCACCGAGGAATAATAGCGAGCCAATTCGTCACGAATGATGGGATCATCTGGTAGGAATCCGGGTACAGGAACCTCGTCGCCCGAGTAGATGCGGCTGGGTACGTAGGGGTCGCTACCATTCTTGACTTCGGAGTAAAACGGTTTGTGCGGGTCGGCCACATTGATCAACACGCAAAAGGGTTTGCCAGCATGTTCCGCAGCTTGGATAGCTCGCTTGGCACAAACACCATAACTGGCCGCATCCTTGACATGCAACGGTTGCCCCGCAGCGTCGGTATCCAGCACGAGATCCCAGCCATAGGGCGAATTTGGCGTCGAGTGATTCACTTTATGGCGGATGGCTGTGTAGTAGCCGGATTGCTGCGCCAAGTCGCACAACACTGGATAGCTGGGCGACTTCACCTGATAAAAGCCTTCGACTCCGTTGTTATGGGGATACCGCCCCGACCACATCACATTGCGACTGGGCATACAATTTCCGACTTGGACGTGTGCGAATTTGAATCGCATGGCCGTCTTGGCCAGCTGATCCATGTTTGGCGTAATTCCAACGAGCTTGCTACCGAATGCACCTACCGAATCGCAACTCATATCGTCGATCGTCACGATAAGAATATTGGGTGCAGCGGCATGCAAAACCTGCCTGTCCTGTAAGCCGCCATTGGTGTAAATCACCCAAGCGAACAACGTCAATGCAACGAACTTTGACATGCGAATCCCCTAACTTATTTGCCAATCACACCGATTGCGAAACATCATAACTGATGTTACCGCTGCCGTCAGAGCCGGCGGCTTAAGGAACCCCCTGAAAAAGGTGCCATAATCTTACCCTCTCGCTTGCGGGAGGGGCGGGCGTAATGCGGCCGAGAAAGGCGTTTCTCAGGTTATGCCGTGAAGACGGTAGAACCGTTTCGATTCGCACCAGCAGAGTTGGAGACGTAGAATGACATCTCATCTGCCGGAAGTGGAGAATACACTCTGCGCAACCATCCTAGCGACGCCGGCGACGCCAGGTGAGCAGGCAAGTTGCTGAGCATGCCACGAGCACTAAGGAACCTGGCTCCGGTACTGCGGTGATCGAAGTAACGCGTTCGCTACTTCCAGTTGCCGCCATCGCCAAATCCAGATCGGCAACGAACGAAGGGACAAACGTATCTCCAGAACCACTGGTGGCGTCCCCCAAAAACGCGCCTGCCGAATACCTAAACCAATGAATGCCGACGATCGCCGGACCACCGCTAGTGAGAACGAAGGTGGACGATCCTGAGTCACCGCTCTCGACAAGAGCCTCGTCAGCGCCCAGCCCACCGGTCGCATCGAAGTCGAATACGATTACATCTCCGCTCCCGTTGAGTTGAGGGTCCGAAAAATTCGGTACAACGGCATCAATGTTATTCCGCCCCATACGCACGTTTGTTAAATGAGAATTCACGACTGCAGGATCCGTGAAATTTGCGGGCGTTTGGGCAATTGCAGTATTGGACAAACCAAACGTCCGCAGTTCCAATCCTGCGTAATCTGCAGAACTGGGAAGATCGAGCACCGGGTAAAAGTTGACTCCAGTCGCCGCACTGCTCAGCTGAACCAAAGCCAAGTCTGAGCCAGCTATCCGGGTCGTCGCAACCACGTTGCGTGTCACCGGAGCAACAGCTGGATCGTTCGACCCGAAAAAAGAGGCGGTACCACCCACTGACGGGCGCAAATGCCAGGCGCTGAGCCCGAAGGATGGGCTGATCAAGGTGACCCAGGAGTACGACTGTGTCGTTGCTCCGGCAATGTTGCTTCTGCCGACACCAGACCAATCCTGGCCATTGCCTATGAAAGCCGGATTATTCGCAAAACGATCGTGCTGGGTCGCATTGTAGCTCTGCAAGGTCAAAGCACCGCGAGCACTGCTAATGAACGCAAAGAAGACTGCCAATGCAAGTATGGTGCTGGTGCAAGGTCTTTTCATGGCTCGATTCGGCTGGGTCAGTCGTACTCGGATTCACATAAATGAACAAAGGCTCTTTCCGAATATTCTAGCTGGACGCGACAAAATGTGAGCAATCGTTTTGATGCGAGGCACTTATTTGCCGCAGGAAACTGCCCTAGCCGCTATTTTTCCTGCATCTTGGCCCAGGAATCACGTAGCGGAACGATGCGATTGAAGACCAAATGTTCCGCGGTCGAATCGACTGAATCCACGCAGAAGTAACCCGTTCGTTCGAATTGAAAGTGCCCTTGCTTCACTTCCTTTAACGATGGCTCTAGGTATGCCGTGGCAACACGTATACTATCCGGATTGAGATTGGCCAAAAAATTCTCTCCTTCCGGGGCAACTTCGGGGTTCTCCGTCAGAAACAAGCGATCGTATTGCCGCACTTCGGCCTTGATGGCATGGGCCGCACTAACCCAGTGGATCGTCCCCTTCACCTTCCGAGGCACGGCGTTTTCGTCACCGCTGCGAGTCTCTGGATCGTAGCTGCAACGCAATTCCAGTACCTCGCCGCTAACCGGATCCTTGACGACTTCGTCACATTTGATGATGTACCCATATCGCAACCTCACCTCTCCGCCAGGCTTAAGCCGGAAGAATTTACGAGGTGCATCCTCCATAAAATCATCTCGCTCTATCAACAACTCCCTAGAAAATGGAACTTGCCTCGATCCAGCCGAGGCATCCTCTGGATTGTTGATTGCGTCCATCAACTCGACCTGATCCTGCGGGTAGTTCGTCAACACTACCTTCAGCGGATTCAAAACAGCCATGACACGGTTGGCTACCAGATTAAGATGTTCACGCACCGAGTTTTCCAGCACCGTTACGTCAATCGTGCTGTAGAATTTGGCAACTCCGATACGGTCACAAAAAGCTCGCAGACTTTCCGGCGTATAACCGCGGCGGCGCATTCCGCAGATGGTCGGCATTCGTGGATCATCCCAACCAGAGACGTGGCCCTCTTTGACCAACTGCAACAACTTGCGTTTGCTCATCACGGTGTAGGAGAGATTGAGTCTCGCAAATTCGATCTGCCTGGGATGATAGATTCCAAGGTTTTCACAGTACCAGTTGTACAGTGGGCGATGATCCTCGAACTCTAACGTGCAAATGGAATGCGTGATGCTCTCAATGGAATCGCTTTGGCCGTGCGCCCAATCGTACATTGGATAGATACACCACTTGTCGCCAGTGCGATGGTGATGCGACCTAAGTACGCGGTACATTACCGGATCCCGCAGATTGATATTTGAGGCGGCCATGTCGATTTTAGCTCGCAACGTCCTGGCGCCGTCTGCACACTCGCCTGCCTTCATAGCTGCGAACAATTTGAGATTCTCGTCTACAGTCCGCTCACGGAAGGGGCTGTTCTTCCCCGGAGCAGTCAACGTGCCTCGGTACTCACGCGTTTGCTCCGCAGTCAAATCGCAGACATAGGCTTTGCCAGCTTTGATCAACTGAATTGCCCAGTCACAGAGCTGGTCAAAATAGTCCGAGGCATAACGCAATTCGTTCCACTGGAAACCCAGCCAGCGAACGTCTTCTTGGATGGAGTCGACGTATTCCTGTTCTTCCTTGCTCGGATTGGTGTCGTCGAAACGTAGGTTGCAGGTACCGCCGTATTTCTCAGCCAAACCGAAATTCAGGCAAATACTCTTGGCATGGCCGATATGCAAGTATCCATTGGGTTCTGGTGGAAAACGCGTCGCGACTTTTCGACCAGCCAGCTTAGGCAGTTGCAGATCTTGAAGAACTTCCTGCTCTATGAAGTTGACTCGTTCTCGCTTTTCATCGCCATCGGCCTGCCTGGCTACATGACTCATTCTACGTCTATCCTATTGAAGAAAATCGGCTGGCACACGAGCTTTTGCCTGCCACACTCATACAGTTTTTCGCGGTCACCTTGTTTACAGTCAGTACCCAGTCCCGCCATGGACCGGAAACGTCAAGCAAACTTGCACGGCTCACTGGCCCATCGCCCGGATGTCCTGCGCTACGTATTCCCAATCCAGCATTGCGTTATTAAGTGCAACGAAATTGCTTTGCACCGGAAAGGCTTTTGCAATTATCGCCGATTGCATTACCGCCGCTAGCCCGGATGTCCAGCGTCCACAGGAAACAGCCCCGACCTACATCCATTCATCCGGATGGATGGATATTGCATTGCGTCCCAAGATTCATGGTGGGGCGTGTTTGTAAGCACATCCGCTGGGGCGATGGTCAGTTGCACAGATCTTTTGTCCGTCGGAATCGCTAGAACCGAGTTCAGAGCGGTCAATCGATATGGTCATCGAGGTCATAGCGAGGGAGTACCACGATTACGCTCGTCCCTTGACCTTCGCTGCTGGAGACCGAAAGCGTTCCGCAACTGTGCTCTACCAACAACTTGACTATGGCCAGTCCGACACCAAGTCCGGCACTGCGAGTCGGCGCGGCCCGATAAAACAGTTCCAACATACCTGCTACTTTGTCGTCTGGAATCCCAAGCCCATTGTCGGTGAATCGTAATTCGTAGTGGCAATTAACGATGCGCAGTTGGAGGCCGACGCGGATTTCTCCTTTCTCAGGGTCGCGATACCGTAGGGCATTGGAGATAAGATTGTCCAGGATATGACGCAATCGGGCGGGAAACCAATTGATAGAATCAGGTTGGAGATCGAGCCGCAGAACCGCATTGGCTGCGCCACTCAAGCGTTGTTGCCAGCGAAAGGCATGTTCGGCAAGCGGCCGCAGGGCAATTGCAATCACTTGGTCGAAGGAGGGATGGTATCCGGGAGGCTCGTGCAGATCTCGCAGAAGCTTGTCAAACCCGTCACTCGTTTCCATGACTGCGCGAAGTGCCTCCCCCTCGTTCTGCGTTTGTCCGGCCTGCCTACACAGGCTCCTGGTCTGACGGATGTGATCTCGCGCCTCCTGCTGCAAGAATTGATCACGGCGGCGCAGCCGGTCCACTTCAAGTTCAAGCTCGGCAGCATAATTCATCACGACCTGAAGCTGAGTCTGTTCGGTCGAATTCTTGTTTGGTATCAGCATCGTATCGTGCCTCTTGGTCATTCTTGATTCGGATAGTACACCGGAAATGTCTCCTGTGCCGTTTGTCACCCGGTTGTAGCGCCATGTTCGACGTTATCGACACACTGGAGCTTCCTCCACAAGGTAGGCGTCAGCCTTCGGGTCGAGAATCAAGCGATAGCCCGTATTGACGCCAGCCGCTCGATTTTCTTGTGCTTCCAGCACCGCCTCCATCGTCGCGGCGTGCAGGCAACGCTCTCGAGGTCCGACCGCATCAATCACGACCAGCTTGAGGTCGCCGCTTGAAACGCCAACCTGGTTCCGTAGGTATCCTGCAACGAGTGGATATGGCCTTAGCGCTAGATCGCTGTTTACGCAAAACCGGTCATAGGGGCCCTTGTCCGAAAATCCATAAATGACTGAGCAACCAACTCCTACATCCGACGGAATGACCTTTGGGCCGACGCGGCGATTTTCATCTAGCAGGACATAGCGGGGAGTACAGACGACTACTTCGATGCTGGTCATGATCAATCCGTTTTCCTTCTAGGCGTTGGCGTTTGTGGCGGCATTGCTCTTTGCCGACACTAGCCGGGAATCTCCGCGACGCGGGACGGCGTGGCAATTCGGCCGACATCGAGTCGAAGATCGTGCTCAAAGTGGGTAAGAACCAAGTCAATTTGGGCATCGAACAGTTCCTGCTTGGGAACGACCGCATTGACGATATTCTGTACCTGCATCCGAGAGTAATCGGCTTCCGGCGCGTCTGGATGCGAAGCCAGCAACTTCCTGTAGAGTTGGAGGGCCAAAGGCAAATCATGTGCGGTATAGTGCGCGTTGTACGCAGCCGCATAGGCTTGGCTGGCTTCGGTGAGTGAAGTTGCGTTATTCATGTTCACGACTCCTGAAAGAGTGAGAGTAAGTACCTACCCTTGACCACCGATATCGAGTTCAAACGAATTGGTCGGATCAAGGTGATCTAATAAGTCTTCCAAGTCGTCACTGGCTTTTCCATGAGCACGTTTAGCCTCGCCAAACATTGCCTTCAGTTCGTCAAGGTCAAGCATCCGGTTTGCCAGCATCGCGCCTTGAACGAAGCCAATCCAACGATGCAGCTTATTGGTAGGGCCGTTTTCCGCGTGCTCTTCGATCCTGTCGCACATCCACAACAAATGCTTTTGCTGCAGTGCCTTAGGCAGACCCTCGGCATACTCATCCCATTCCTGGATCACGTGTCTGCACTTTTCTGCCATTGCAACAACCAAAAGGCTGGTGTTGTCCATGTGCATCTCCCGCTTGTGTTGAATTCTCGTACCACGATTCCGAGCACGAAGTGACTTTGGCCTCGCCCAATCGTGACTTATTTCAAATGTCGATAGCCTTATGCGTAGAAAACGGATTTCGCATCAACTCTTTGGGCTTTGTGGCGTCACTCTTGTTCATAGGATCCGATCCTTGTTTCTGGGGACTCGGGTGAATTCTTCCCATCCGGAACGCCATGGCGAGGGCGGACGGGATCTCGGCTTCGGCGAGCACCAGCAAAGCGCGGCTCTTCGCCAACTCGGATCTCATCTCCCACTGCCTGGCAATCGCCATGGCTCGTCGCTCTTCCGCCGCGGCGCGTGCAACTCTAAAATCCGCTTCTGCCTGATCGATCCGCAATTTGGCACCGATATTGGCCCCAACGTCGATGTCGGCAATGTCGATGGAAAGAATGGCGTACGCCGTTTGGGAATCGAGGCCTTTTGAGATTACTTTCCGAGTGATGAGCGTTGGATCTCCGAGCGCTTCACGATGGCTATTGCAAGAGCCAATCGCAGAAACGATGCTCTGACCTACGCGGGCGATCACAGTGGCTTCCGTCGCGCCCCCGACCAGTTGTGACAGATTCGTACGAACCGTCACCCGCACTCGAACTCTTAATTGGATTCCGTCCTTGGCGACGCCGTATAACGTGTCGCCTCCACCATCCTTGGGATCCGGACAGTCGATGACCTTCGGATCGACACTTACCCGCACCGCCTCCATGACATCTCTACCGGCAAGATCAATTGCCGCAGCCGAATTCCAATCCAAAGAAATGCCAGCCCGATTGGCAGCGATCAAGGCGCGCGTGACGCGATGGATGTTGCCACCCGCCAGATACTGGGCTTCGATAGCGCTAGTTGAGAGTGCTGCCAAGCCAGCTTGAACAGCCATCACTTTGCATTGAACGATGGCACTTGGGTTAGATTTCCTCATGGACATCAACACAAGCTCAAAAAGACTGATGCGTGCCCCGCTGAAGTATGCCTGTAGCCAAAGTGAAAAGTAGCCAGAGGAAACAAAGGCGAAACCACACAGAATCGCCGCGATGACATAAATCCAGATTGCGCTCATTGTCGCTCGCCATCGAATGTCGGTGGACGTGCCTTTACCGTAAAGGCATGGCCGCAGCTGCAATCTGTCTTCCGTACGTGTTGCAATGCGTTGCACTTTGGACAGCTTTTCTGCCAGGGCGCGATTCGAGTGTTGGGTGTCGCAGGTTGCTCTTCCTGTGCCAACATTTTTTCACGCTTAATTCGGTCTCTGCGTTGCTCGTCTGCTTGACGCACAGAGCATTGTGGATGAATTCCAAAGCGTGAATAGCTGATTTGTCTACAGACGGGACAGCGACTATGAGTGTGAGTTGCGATGAGCGGCGTCGGTTTCTTTTCGGACATCGACAGACTTCTTTCGGTGTTGATACGTCGCAGCTGATTAGGCGCAGACAGTTGTACTCTCCTCGCTTATGACACTCAGATGCTAATGGTCACAAGACTCTGACGTTCTCGGCGCGCGGCCCCTTGGGTCCTTGGCCAATGTCGTACGTAACTCGTTGGCCTTCGCGCAGTTCGTCGAAACGAACCTGTTGAACCGATGAACTGTGGAAAAAGATGTCTTTATCTGTTCCCTCTTCAATGAAGCCGAATCCTCGGTCTGTAATTCGCTTGATCTTGCCTTCTGCCATAATTGTTACTTTTCTTCAAGAACGGGTGCCAGCGATCCAGTAGACGCATGCGAAACAATCGCATACGCCTGACCGTGTAAACGGTCTTGTTGCTAGCGGTTAGCCTGTTATCGTTGTTTGTTAGTTCGAGTCGGTCGAGATGGATGAATCCGCCTCGGCAGCCTGCTCGTCAGGATCCTTAGAGTCTTTGTGATGTTTCGCACTGGATTCCAGCTCGAATTTCCGCTGATTACGTCGTGCGCGTTTCGCTTCGGCTTTTGCCTTCTTCTCGATTTCGCGGCTTCTCTTGGCGTAAGTGTTTTGGTCCCTGGCGATGGTAATTCTCCTGTAGGATTCGCCTCTGCTCGGGAACTCTTCAAATTCCTGGCGTGGGCGTTAATGGATCTGCACTGCTCGTCGTCTAGCATTCTTACACCCGTGGCTTTTGGTCTTCTGCTTGCGTTTGTGCGAGCAGGTGGCCAGTGCGTTCTCACTCCCGCCAAGCCGCGATTTTTCTGTCTCTACTACAGCCGACCCTTGACTATTTGCGGGCTGCGGAAGCGATCGCTGCTGCTCGATAAGGACATCCAGTCTCTTACCGATGAACTTCTCGATTGCGCCCAATTCACTGCGTTCAGATGGGGAGCAAAAAGAAAGTGCCATTCCCACTCCACCGGCTCTGCCCGTGCGACCGATCCGATGGACATAGCTTTCCGGCTCGTGAGGAAGGTCGAAGTTGACGACGTGCGTGATACCATCAATGTCGATTCCGCGTGCTGCAACATCCGTCGCTACCAACACCTGAACCCGTTTGCACTGGAAATCAGCGAGTGCCTGCTGGCGAGCGTTTTGCGACTTGTTGCCGTGTATCGCGGTTGCTTTGATCCCGCCTCTAACGAGTTTTTCAGCGAGTACGTTTGCACCTCGCTTGGTCCTGGTAAACACAATCGCGCTATCAACCTCGTCAGACCTGAGAACTTTACTCAGCAGTGCCTGTTTTCCGCTACGCTCGACGAACAGAACTCGCTGCTCAATATTCTCGACACTTGGCGACTTCGGCGACACGTTCACGCTGAACGGATTTCTTAGAAGTCGTTTCGCCAACTCCATGATTCGAGGTGGCAAGGTCGCCGAAAAGAAAAGCGACTGTCGCTGGCTCGGTAGCTGGCTAATAATTCGCTTCAGATCCGGGAGAAACCCCATGTCGAGCATGCGGTCCACTTCGTCCAAGGCGAACATTTCTAATTGATGCAGCTCGATGTGGCCCTGGTTCATCAGGTCGAGCAGCCGACCCGGCGTGGCGACAAGTATGTGTGCTCCCCGATTCAGCATCAGCACCTGTTTTGCTTGGCTGACTCCGCCATATACCAGGGCCTGGCGCAGCTGGAGATGTTTGCCATAGGTGGCGAAACTTTCTGCTATCTGAATCGCCAGTTCGCGCGTCGGCGCCAGAACGAGCCCATGCGGGCGATTGGACTCGGCTCGGCAATTTCGTTGACCTAAACGGTTTAGAATCGGTAGGGCAAAAGCGGCCGTTTTCCCTGTCCCAGTTTGGGCACAGCCCAACACATCTCGCCCGTTTAACGCTGGCGGAATCGTCATCGCCTGGATGGGGGTTGGGATCTCATAACATTCGTCCGCCAGCGCGCGTCGCACTGGCAAAATCAAATCTAGTTCCTCAAATGTCTTCAATGATTTTCCTTCATGGTCCGACTCGCAGCCTTTTCTCGGCCCTCGACTTAAGCAACGACTACTGTCGGAGTGGTCGCGGAGTAGCGCGCTTTCCAGCGCTCGGAGTCGAACCCCAATGATTTCTTCAGTATTAAGTTCGGAGGAATCAACCACGACGTGATTGTGAATTTCGCCCGACAAGAACGACGCACTTCACACAAGGTGGTGCGTGAGAGCCAGCGATTCAATTCGCCAACTCTTTGGGTTTTCGCTCAAGTGGCCGCTTCCAGCCAGCTCGTGTAAACCCCGCTTCGAAGTAAGTTCTGAATAAACAAGAAGCCCAGCACTTGGCGCGTCAAAAGAGACACTGGCAGCTTCCCAGAGCGGTCAACACAACCGATGGTTGGCAGCGGAATGCACGGCGAACATGCCAGCATAGGTGCGAGAGCATCTAGCTAGTCCAGCGGGGCTAGCAAACGCTGTCGAAAACGGGAACAGCGTTACTCGCTTACTGCTGCCACACCAAATAAATCAAACGTCAATCTAGCATTACGTCTGCTAGCATTTCTTCGATATTCGCGATCGCGAGATCAGGAATGTCCGGACCAACTTCAGATTGTACGCTAGGGAGTGCTTCTTTCAGTTCAGATCGAAAGACGTGAACTTCCTTGGGGGCATCAATCCCAATTCGTACCTTGTTTCCGCTAATCTCTAGCAGCGTCACGACAACGTTGTCGCCTATCTGGATTCGCTCCATCAACTTCCGACTTAAGACGAGCATCTCTTCCTCCTTGTGTTTGGGATTCGCCCACAACTTCTACACTTCCTCGCTTTACTCTTGCTCCACGTGATTTCATTCTGGCAAGTTTCTGTCTGGCCATTGCCTTCACATTCACCAGTGATTCGTGCATTGCCAACACCGCATCAAGATCGGCAACGCCCCTATGGTCGTCACCTGCGGCGACATACACGAGAGCGCGATTGTAGAGAACCATAGCCAACAAGTCGGTTGGCGGGCCCTGCATACCGATCATGGTCGTGTAATCATCCAGAGCGCCCCTGTGGTCATGTTTCTTCGCCTTCGCCATTCCCCGCTTATACAAAGACATGGCTTTGCCGTGGCTTGAGAAGTAACCGGTTATCCAATTGAATAGGTTCATTGAGCAGTGCTTTTGGCTTTAGCACCTCTCCCATTGCCTGAATGTCGTGGCGGCTCTAATTCGTACTTCTGGCTGCGTTCCCGCACGGAGCGGAACGGCATTCCCTCGGCCCTTTCATATCGCTCGGCGCGTACAAACCAGAACGCCAGACCTCCGGAATTGTGCGCGGGCGAGCCTTTAGCCTTCGACGCGCGCACACCGAGAGAGCCTTTTTTCCCAGTCTTTTGCCAGCCGCGACGCTCCATAATCATGCGAACCAACACGCCGATGGCCTGTCGCAATCGTGTGCTACGCCGCGCGTGAATGCCCGTCAGAAAGCGATCAATATCGGGTTGCGATTCAAGCTCTCGAACAACACCAGCCAGCGGTGCGCGGTCATGGTGCAATTCAGCTTCCTCCATACGCCGCTGACGGTCATCGTCGTTAAAAAACTCAAGCACGGCGTCGAAGGGTTGATTTGGATCGTTGAGGACGTCGGCAAATTTGATTCCTTGGCGATCTTCCAGGAAGCTGGCTCGAGTCACTCGGGTCATTGCCATTTCTCTCCTCCTAGAATTGCTCATGGACGAATTTGCTTATCAGGTACAAATTTATAACGTACAAATATTGTACCTCTAAACCGAGGAGGTGCAAGGGCGATCACAGGCGAAACATGAATTTCACTGCTTTTTCCGACTTAACGGGGGGGGGACCTATGAGGTCGTCCATGCGCAATCCTTTCACAGAAGCCGCGGACGATAATTCATCAGAACGCCGAGTGCGTTTGCTAAGCCAACAACGGTGTTTGGTGAGCGCGAACGGCGAACATGCTGACTCCAGTGAGTCGCTGCTGATGGCGCGGGATGGAACACCCGTGGAGATACAAGCCACTGAGGCGTCCCGCGTTCTGGTCCTGACGAGCGAACAGCTCGACGAATCGGTCGTGGTCCAGGGGCCATTCGTGACGAATACTTGTCAGGAAATCTGCGGATCAATCCAGAGCTATAAACTAATTTCCATATTTGTGTCCTCGTCTTCCCAAGACGCAACAGTCTTTGTGTGTGTGTGCATAGCAGTCGGCATGGGGCAGTTGCACAAATCTTTTGTCCGTCGGAACTGCTAAAACCGGAATG
This sequence comes from Planctomycetales bacterium, assembly GCA_020426625.1. Classification (GTDB taxonomy): domain Bacteria; phylum Planctomycetota; class Planctomycetia; order Pirellulales; family Pirellulaceae; genus Aureliella. The sequence continues at coordinate 946 of JAGQPR010000068.1, read as the reverse complement.
TAATGACTAGGATTCGCTGAGTCGACAACTGCGGTTCAATGCGAATGTCGCCACATCGAGCTATACATTCAGGTAACGGTTGCCGCTTGACAAACGAGCGGGATACGTAGTTGGCATCTCGCCGCTTCATGACGATTCTCGATAACAACAGGGCAGTTATCTCGGCAATGGTCCTTAGCCAAGCGGCTGTTGTCAACTGCACACCACGCATCAACCCTCGCGGTTCAATCTGATTTGGATCTTGATTTAGAGATGGCACCCCCGGTTCAATTGCAGGTTTTGCTTCCGCTTGCGCGGTAGGGTTCGCTTATGTTCTTCCGTGCAGGTTATTACGATTACCGAGACGACCCGATAAGTCTAGCCTTTCTTGGACTCATCAATCGCTTGCTACGATCCATGGTCGCATCGACGATGATTCTGTTTGCTTCCAGCTGTATAGCAGTAGCAGGAATCTGGAATTTCGCGGTTGATTACTACATTGTCCACAAAGGCGTTACCGAACAAGCTGCTGTGACCAACGCATCTCGCTCAGCCAAAAATGGCTACACCGTCGAGTTTGCCTATCGCTTCAGCGACCAACGCGACGACTTGAGGATCGGAGAGCCTTGGTTTCAGGACCTTTCAAGCGGAACTGGAGTCTGTACGTTGATAACCGATCCACGCGGATGCAGGAACAGAGGTGGTACAGTAAACGTCGTTTATCTTCCGGAGCATCCCGGGGCATACGTTGTTAAAGAGGATCAGCTCTTATTTCTGGCTCGTGGCGCTCTCACCACACTTGCTTTGCTAATTGCCCTTGGCACAAGTTGGAATATCTTGCGTCTAGGCGCTGGGCAACCATCACTGAGATTACCCAGTTGGTCTGACTGGGGCTTTCACTAAATTAAGTGCCTGGGGAAAAATAACTTGGGCACTTTTCATCTGCCACTCCCAACCCCAGGTTAGT
>JAGQPR010000689.1 GCA_020426625.1 Planctomycetales bacterium | reverse complement strand
AAGCTCCAATCCGTACCAGTCAAGTCGAAGGCCATGGAGCCAGATCTGTCCAGTACCAGGACAACGTCTAAATTCGTTTCGGTCGACGTTGATGTCTGCGCCAGATCGATGGTTTGTCGGTGGTGCACGCTGGAGAATAAGAGGGGCAAGCTGTTGTTCAGCGAGTCACTGGCAAAACGGGCGTCGACTCGGAAGCTGTTGTAGGGCTGAGCATTAGCGGTAAATACGTATTTGCCATTTGTCTGCGAGGCAGAATTGCCTGGAACGATGTCGGCATCCGCCAGCAGAACGTTGCGTCCGAACAACTGATTAACCTGCGCTAGCTCCTTGGCTTGCGTTCTCGCCGCAGAAAGCGACCCGGTATCGATATACTTGACCACTGCGGCGCGTGAACACAGGTCCGATGCAATCCGCAAATCCGTTCTCGCGCTCTCCATCATGGCGTAGTCAACGGCCACTGCACCTACAGCGATCACGGCAGTCAACATCAGCAAGAACAAGACTGTTACTGATCCAGAGCGTTTCATGGCCGATACCCCTCACTCTTTGACGCAGGAAATGTTGACCGTGACGGATTTGCCCAATTGTGCCGTCCACAGGTCGAGACCGGAAAAACAGGTCATCTCTGCAAAGGGCACTGCTAGGGTCAGGTCCACACGACCTCCCCTACTTATGCTGCTGAAATTATCCGGTATCGTCAGGGTCCAGTTGTCGATGCCTCGCATCGTCATTAGTCGCGACGCTGCCGCCTGCACTTCGGCAGAACTCGAGGCGGGCTCGGCCGCCGCACGGGCAGCGTCGTAGGCAGCAATCTTGATTGTCTGCCGAAAATAAATAAGGTTAGTCAGGTCGATGAACCCAAGCGTAATTAGTACCAGGATCGGTAAACAAACCGCGAACTCGACGACCGCAACGCCTTTGCGGTGTCTGATGCGACCGTTCTTTGGCCGGGACTTTCGGCAGTTTGTGATGTTCTGAGTACGCATATCAGAACACTATGTCATCTCTGGGCAGTCGGCCAGGAATTTTATTCGGTCTTTCTAAAATTCGTCCGGATGATGTCTTAAAGCATCATACATCATGGCTTCTGTACATTTTCCTCACCGTCTACGCAATGTTTCCGTGCACCCACGGAGCATTCGGCTACACTAAACCGAATCAGTCGAATACGACATTTTCCGTTTTAGGCGTGGAGTGTATCTTGCCATGAGAAGCGATTGCAGATTTCTACAGTTGTTTTGGTTGCTGACGCTTTCAATTCTTTGCAACACAGTCTGCGCAGTTGCCGAGCGTCCGAATGTAATCCTGATTATGGTCGACGACTTTGGCTTCGAATGCATCACCGCCAATGGCGGGCAGTCCTACCAAACGCCAAATATCGATCGCTTGGCGGCGAGTGGCCTGCGATTTGAAAATTGCCATGTCCAACCGCTGTGTACTCCAACACGGGTACAGCTGATGACCGGACGCTACAACATTCACAACTACGTGCATTTTGGCTATTTGCCGCGTACGGAAACGACTTTTGGGCACCTTTTCCGCCAGGCTGGCTATGCAACCGCCATCTGCGGCAAATGGCAACTGGGACGCGAACCCGACTCGCCCCAACATTTTGGCTTCGAACAATCGCTACTCTGGCAGCATACGCGGCGGCCGCCCCGCTACGCCAATCCGGGCTTGGAACGTAACGCTGTCGAACAAGACTTTACGATGGGAGAATACGGTCCAAAGCTGGTTAACGACTTTGCGCTAGAATTCATCAGCGAGAATCGTGCCAGACCATTCTTTCTTTATTACCCAATGATCTTGACACACGCCCCATTTCAGCCGACACCGGATAGCGCTAGTTGGGATCCGACTATCAGCAGCGAGAAGAAGTTGAATGCCGTCAAGCACTTTGCGGATATGACTGCCTACACAGACAAAATGGTTGGTCAAGTTGTTGCCAAGCTAGAAGAACTGGGGATCCGAGACAATACTCTCATTCTCTTCCTTGGCGACAACGGTACGTTGGGCTCGGTGACCAGCCGGTTTCGCGGATCCGACTATCGCGGAGGAAAAGGCAAGACCACGTCTAACGGTACGCATGTACCACTGATCGCCAGTTGGCCAGCCAAGATCAAGGATGCTGGTCGCGTCTGTACCGACCTGATCAGCAGCACTGACTTCCTGCCAACCATTTGTCAGGCTGCCGAAATAGAATTTCCGAGCAACGTAGACGGTGTCAGCTTTCTGCCACAGCTAAAGGGAGAAAGTGCCCATCCGAGGCAATGGCTCTACACCTGGTATTCGCCGAGGCAGAACCAGAACCTTACTGTGAAAGAGTATGCCTTTGATAAGCATTTCAAGTTGTACCGCACCGGGCAATTCTTTGACCTGCTGGCGGACCCTATGGAACAACAAGATCTGGCCACCACCCTGAGCAGCGACTTGCATCGTCAAGCCAAGTCAAAGCTCCAGCAAGTTCTTGACCGGTACGAATCCGCGCGGCCAGCTGAGCTCGATCGGCAATTCGTCGAGGCCAGAGAAACCAGAGCCACCGACGGAGGTGCTAGTTCCGATTAGACGGACGCAGACTATGCCATTACACGTAAAAACCGAATGGTGACGCTGCCGGAAAGAATTGCCACGGCCACGCAGCGCGGCGCCAGCCTTTGATTGTCGGGCCGCCAACGTCTTGACTCTTCCGTTTGACAACGTCATTCGCTTGGGCGAACTGCCGCTTCTTGCCCTGATTCAGCTTCTCAAATCATTTCTGAAATCCGGCAATGACTATGTGAGTGGCCTCAGGGTTTCGTCACGTCCTAGTGTCACAAATCGTAATTCCGATGCCACATCAGCCTCTAGCGCGATAGCGTGCGGTTCCGTCAAAAACCGCGTG
>JAGQPR010000688.1 GCA_020426625.1 Planctomycetales bacterium | reverse complement strand
ATCGATTCACAATGGTCGGAGGTCGCCTGAGTCATATGAGAGCCTCTCTGCATCGGCACCTTGAGTGCTCGATCTGCGGTTGCACACGGATCTCACTTGCCACCCGCCAGTAGCAGCTCTCGAAAACCTCCACGATTGGCAATTAACCATCCCCACCACCAAGTGCTGTGTCCGCTGTGTCCGCTTTCCACCAAGTGCTGTGTCCGCTTTTCTGTGTCCCAGTGCTGTGTCCGCTTTTCTGTGTCCCTGTGTCCGCTGTGTCCGCTTTCTCTCTTCAGTAATGCCAGCATTGTAGCAATTGGGTCTATCTTGGTGCCTCGCAAGGATACTCACCCGCGCTCGCATTTTGCTGCTCCGGTCTCCCGCTCCAAGGACACTCAAACGGCATGCCGAACACTATTGGCTGTGTCTGCATTGCCTTTTTCATAAGGTGACGGAACAGAAAGTCTCTGACAGGTAAGCGGAGAAGAGTTTGACGACCTGTAAGGATCCTGTCGGAGTTGTGTGGCAAGGGTTAAGAAACTGCAAGCCTCCGCAAGCGGCAACGGGTATTCGCTCAGCCGCAGGGGTCGAAGCGTTAGCGGGTGTTTATTTGCGACGGTGTTGTGTTAACTATTTGTAACTGTAGGTTTTTGCGAGATTTGTACAATTTGGAGGATTCCCTTATTTCTTCTCGCATCGCACTGTTGGAGTCGTTTAATGAATCGAAAACATGGATTTACGTTGGTGGAGCTGTTGGTGGTAATTGCTATCATCGGTATTCTAGTGGGCTTGCTGTTGCCAGCCGTGCAAGCGGCCAGGGAGGCAGCGCGACGCATGCAATGCAGTAACAACCTAAAGCAGCTGGGATTGGGCGCACTTAACTACGAGAGTGCCCACAAAAAGTTTCCGCCGAATCATATCTGGGCAGGACCGGTAACGACACTGCGGCCCACGGGCAACGGCGTCCCCGACTTGGTGAATGTTGAATGCTGGGGTTGGCATGTGTTGATGATGCCGTTTATCGAGCAGAACAATCTGTATACCCAGCTAAACGTAAATAGCGTTTCGCTCTTCAGCTATCTGTCGGCTGCTACACCAGCTCAACTTGCTGTCTTGCAACAGGATATTAGCGTTTTTCGCTGTCCGAGTGACTCGGGAGACCAAACTGCCAAGTCGGCTCGGCACTGGGGTGGTGGACTGGGCGCCGTGGCTGGTGGCCATGGCAATTGGCAGTCTGGACTAACGAATTATGTCAGCAGTCGCGGTACTCGCAATAATCCTCAAACAGTTCGCGACACGTTCGGCATGATGATGGAACCAATCAGTATCAAAATCTCAGGTGTGACCGATGGTACGAGCAATACCTTCATGTTCGGTGAACGCGATTCGTTGTACGGACGCTCAGCCACGTGGCCTGGTGTGCGAAATCCAGATGGTAACGGTATGCGCGGAATTTACATGAACACCGCCATCGTACGTCCGCCGCTTAACTCCATTGATCCACCGAATGCTTGGAGCAGCAACTCGTTGGGTGCAGGCGCCGGATTTTCAAGTTTGCACACCGGAGGCTCGCAGTTCGTTTACGTCGATGGTTCGGTGCATTTCATTAGTTCCAGCATCGATTCGCGTCCGGACTCGCTGAACGGCTGCAATGTCTTCGACGTTACACCTTGTGAGCCTGTCTATGGAGCTTACGAGCGCTTAGGACGCCGCGATGATGGCTTTGTAGTGGATAGCACAGCTAACTAGGTTCGCTTGAGTTGCTAATCCTAACCAACGACTGAACCAGATTGTTGGGCGTATGTTGAACGACGGGGCTCTTGGCAGGTTGATGTGAGCCCCGTTGTGTGCAGCTATTGCTGCTTGAATCTGCTGGCGCTTATTCTGAGAGTTGTTAGACAGCAGCCGCTGTGACGGGCCGACTTTCGGTATGACACTTAAGAAACCTTTATTGGATCAAAATACACACATGCGAAATCTTTTACGCCAATGCTCACTACTTGCTATTGCCGTAACAACAATTGGCTGTGGATCAGGCGATATTGGATACGTCGAGGGTACCGTAAAGCTCGATGGACAACCGTTGCCCAATGCTATGTTGGAATTTTATCCCCAGGACAAAGGGGGGCTGTCGTCGGGTAGAACAGACGCCAATGGCCACTACGAACTCTACTACGGTCGAGAAGGCAAAGGCGCTGAAGTGGGTGAGCACCTTGTCCAGATCCGTACTGCTGGAGTTGGTGATGCTGGCGGCGATTATGGCCCAACCTCTAAAGAACGGATTCCAGTCCAGTATAACAATAAGAGCGAGCTGGTTCGCAAAGTCGAAAGCGGACGCAATACAATCGACTTTGACCTTGAGTCCAAAGGTAAGATCGTCCAACCTCCCAGCGGCTATTAGCGAGTGTGCTGCCAGGAGGGCAATGCATGGTTACTTCTTCGCGACGCGCTTTGTTTGCCCAGTTTGCAGTTTGGCATCGGTTGGTCCAGCTACTGAGTAGTGGCAGAGGAACTTACTTCAGGATGCCGCTCATGGGCGAAATCTGACTCCCCATGACAACCAAGTTGCTTCGCTTCGAAAGTTAGAGCGGAGCAGCTTTGGTGTTACGCCGAAACTAAGCCAGTAGGAGGGCTGCCGCATAGAATGGCGGACCGCATTTTTCTTTCGTTCAAGAAGCGACCAAAGGATCGATTTCTGGGCTGAAACTGCGGCCGCACTCGCTAGGTTATTCCATCAACGGAGAGACGAGCTCGCATTTGGAAACGAAGCGTAACAATGCTACGGCGGAGCTGCGCTGCATCAACAGTCTCAGGTGAATCAACAGTCCCAGGTTGAGGCTTTTTCCCGCTCTTTCAGGATAAATTCGAGAACGGACTTATTCTTATGGACGAATCCGGAAAA
>JAGQPR010000687.1 GCA_020426625.1 Planctomycetales bacterium | reverse complement strand
CGACGGGAAACCAGTGGCGAAAGTCATCGACTTCGGGGTGGCCAAGGCACTCAATCAGTCGCTAACCGAGCACTCGATTTACACTGCTCACCAGGCAGTCATTGGAACGCCACTGTACATGAGTCCTGAACAAGCCAGCTTTAGTGCGGTCGATGTCGACACACGCAGCGATGTGTACTCGTTGGGAGTGTTGTTGTACGAGTTGCTAACAGGCACGACACCGTTCACCAACGACGATTTCAAGCAAGCCGCCCAAGACGAAGTCTTCCGGTTGATTCGCGAGCAGGAACCACCGCGCCCCAGCATCCGTATCAGCAGCCTGGGCGACACCGCCACTCAAGTTTCCTCCCTTCGTCGCACTCAGCCCGATCAACTCGGCCGCACCGTCAAAGGTGATCTCGACTGGATAGTGATGAAGGCGCTCAGCAAGGAGAGAGGAAGGAGGTACGATTCAGCGAACGGTTTGTTACAAGACGTGCTGCGTCACATGAAGAACGAACCGGTAGAAGCGACGCCAGACTCAACTCTCTATAGGTTCAAGAAGTTCTATCGGAGAAATCGAGTCTTGGTGCGAACGTCTGCAATCGTGCTGACCGTTGTGCTGTTGGCGATCACATTCAGCGCCATGAAAAATCGAGAACTAAACGCTGCACTCAAAGCGACAGAGCGGCTCAACAGCGAGAGGGAAGCGTTCGTAGTGCAACGTGCATTGATGAAAGCAATCGAAGGAGATCTGGCTGCGGTTCAATTGGAGATTTCACAGTATCCTGAAATACTGGAAGGCAATAATTGGGCAGCGATTCTGGAAAGTTCTGCCCTCATGCATGCTGGACGCTACAGCCAAGCCCAGGAAAAAATTCAACCTGTATTGGATGGCAATGACCGCGAAAACTGGATTCCAATATACGCGATCCTAGCTGTTTCGTACATGTACGACGGACACTGGGATCTTGGTATTACCTACGCTAACAAGCTGCGGAGGTTTGAACCCCGAAAGGGCTCGTTCTACGATGTCGATCTGTTGTTCTATGGATATGGGTTAATGTTCGTCGAGAATGATAGGGCTGTGGAGATTCTCCGGGATGTTCTCAAGCGGAACCCAACATGGCTGGCAGCACAATCGATACTCGCTGACGGACTGGTCCACCAAGGAAACTTCAATGGAAACGATGCTTTGATCGAAGAGGCTTTCGACAAATCCTCAGCCGTGGTTTCTCTGATTCAAGAGAATCCATTTGCTCTCGACGCAAACCTGTTTGCGACTCGAATGCTAGTGGAACGGCGGCAACTTGCAGGACGTCCATTTGACGAACTCCATGCGCGGGCGATTCATCTAATTGATCGGCTCGAAAAATACAGACAGGACTTCATTCTCGCCACAGCAATGCCAGCGCAATACTATGACGTAGTCAGACCTTCAAAATCAGAAGCGCTTTGGGAAGATCTTCTCAACGCGAAGTCTGAAATGTGGCGTTGGACGGCGCTGGGGCGATTGTACTGGTCTCGTTCTTCTGAGGAAACTCTTGCCATTTTGGACAATCTTGAAGACGCGAAGCAACAGACTTGGACCCAAGCTGCACGCGGCTATTTACTCGCTGATTTGCCAGGCCGTGGCAAAGAAGCGCTAGAGATCTTCAATACGCATGCGGATGCAGCAAGTTTGAATCCTGGCGACACTTTCTTCCTAATACATGTTCCCCTTTTGCTGGGAGAAAGAGAACTTGCCATGAAAACTGCAGAGAAATGGTTGAACAACTGGAGTGATGCAAGTAACTCCGAGTGGGCCGATGCTGAGCTCCTGAGAATCGTTGCGTCAGACGGAGAGTATTCGCCGAAAAACAAAACAAAGCTGGTGGAAGTTCTGGAGAAACACATACGAGGACTATTGGCGATCAGCGAGGGACGAACTCGTGATGCCTTAGAGCTATTTGATGCCGCCAGCAAGAAGCCATGGATTAGCATGGAATACAACTGGAGTATCGCCTTCCGAGATCGATGTAAGAGTGGTGGTTGGCCTTGCGAGAATCGAAAAGTTCGTAATGAGAATACTCGTTAGGACGCTTAGTCAAACCCCATGAACACCCAAAGGCCCTCAGAACCCGACAGCGCTCTCAGCAACTCAAGGTTACTGCAGTTGCTCTATACCGAGCTTCGCCAACTGGCTGCGGCTCGAATGGCCAAAGAGAACCCCGGCCAGACGCTGGAGGCAACGGCTCTAGTGCATGAAGCGTACTTGCGGCTACAAGCCAAGGACGGCGAGGACTCGATCCACTGGGAGTCAAAGAGCCATTTCTTTGGGGCGGCAGCGGAAGCCATGCGGCGAATTCTCATTGAACGCGCGAGGGCCAAGAAAACAGAGAAGCATGGTGGAGTCCGGCAACGTGAGGACATCGAGATTCAATGTCCAGCCACGGCGGAGTCACCGGATCGGCTCGTGGCTATCGATGAAGCTCTCGGCAAGCTAGAGGAAGAACACCCGCAAGTCGCAGAGCTGCTCAAGCTACGGTACTTTGCAGGCGTTCCGCTCAAGGACGCGGCTGACCTACTCAACATCTCCCCTGCCACCGCCAAACGCCGCTGGGCTTTCGCTCGCGCATTCCTATACAGACACCTCGGTGACTCAACCTAGCTAAGAGGTTAATTCATAGTCGCCTTTCGCTCCGCGAAAGTGTGTCTTCGCCGTGTGCCCCCAACGTAGGCTCAGCAATTTCGATAATCAAGGCGGCGAGCGCCTGCACCCTTAGGATGATATTCAGAGCGCTTACGCGCTCATGCACTCGACTGGAGAGGCAAGCTGCATTTCTTCACAACCTATCCGTGAAAGTGTGCAAGCGGCGTTCGCTGGTTGCTTGAGCGAAAAGGCGCTAGCCTTCGGTGTTGGCCACTAAT
>JAGQPR010000686.1 GCA_020426625.1 Planctomycetales bacterium | reverse complement strand
CGTCACGCACCCATCTACTCGAGTTCGATTTTACATCGCGTACAAGGTCGGCTATGCCTTGAGTTTGGTGCATGCCGACCAACAAATGGATATGGTCCTCAGTTAGCCGTTCACGGCCTTCGGCCTTGAACGGTTACTCGCCGATCTTAATCGCACTCGCACTCAGCCAGCATCGGTACTCGTACTCGATCGGTACGCGGATTCGAGTGCGAGTACCATTTCATTGAGCACAAGCACGATTCCGCCGCACCGAGGGAAACCCCCAGCGATCGCAGGCGTCAGTACAAAGCCTTGCAACGCAGGACGGCGTCCAACCGCAAACTTCGCCCTCGATAGGACTTGGACTACACCCCCACTATCGAGCGAGAGTTCAGCTGCACGTCTTCTAGGGCTTCGACTGACGGCGCGCTTCCAGAACGGCCGTAGGAAGAGCGAGCAACCGAAGCTTTTGTTCAAACGCACGGAGACCATCGAGCCGTCTTTTACATGCAGAGCTGCTTGAATCTGCTCGTCTATTCATGTATTGGCCCTGCAGTGTTTCGCGTACGCCAGCCGTTACCAAGCGTGAGACGGACGGCCAGTTGGAATTAGGCTGGTTTCCAACTAGTCTTGATGACTCTTCTCGCCTACGCAGCTGGCTGCAACGCTTTTGTCGTGGTTAGTCAGCTCGCATCCAGTTGCGATTTTCTGGTCAAGCGGGCCATCGTTGCGCAAGCCTCATTCCGTACCGGGCAAAGAATAAACTACCAACTTCCGCCGCTTAAGCCATGTCGCGTACAATGGATCCAATGAGGAGCCGCCGTGGAACTTTGTAAACTCAAAAAAGACGAAATCAAGGAGCGATTGCCTAAGCTCGTGGCTCTCGTTGCCAACGGACAATATATTTGCCGCAAATGCGTTCGCGTCGCCAACGACAAGAAGCTTCTATGCAAGCCCATCGAGCTCAAGCGAATTAAGGGCTAGTTGGAGAGTTCTTTTCTTATGCACTTCGTGGTTTTTAGGCAGGGGAATGCTTATTCACCAGTAAGCCACCGGTTCGCGTACGACGCAAGATGTAAAGCAAATGCTCAATGGCCACTTGATTCTTTACAGACGCAGCGATGCAAAATCGATCAACGCTCGCACGTATTTGCGATCTTGAATGCGTCACGCCCGTCACGCGTTAATTCATCCACTACAGGTTCGGTCAGACACATAGACACTTCTTTGTTGGCGTCGCTTGCGGAATTGGTCAATTGCAGCATTCATCCCGGCTGAACTTCGGTCGCGGATGTTTTGAAGGGAGTGGACAGGTGACCGACGAGCCGAATGTTGCTAGAATCGAAATAGCGCCGAGTCCTGTTCTGTTCTCTTTGGACTGTTGATGTTCTGCCTGTGAAGACCAAGACCTTCAAATGCGACGACCCGTTGGATGAACTGGTGCTGACTGCTTTGGCGGGTGATGAAGGTGCCTGGGGTAGTTTTATCGAGAAGACCGGCCCGAGGTTAATTGCTTACTTGGCTGCTCGTGGAAATTTGGATGATGCCGAAGACGCTGCCCAGAATGCGTGGTCAAACGCGTGGCAAAAAGCCAGCACCTTCGATCCGGGGGACTCGCCAGCCGCGAACCTACGCGGGTTTGTGTTTCGTATCGGAATCAACCAGTTAATTTCAATCCAGCGTCGCAAACGGGCAAAGTCGCTCGGCGACGATTTCGATTTGGAATCGCGGGATAGGCCGAACGATGAGAACCTTCTCCTTCAAGAGCAACTGGAAATCATGCGAGAGTGCATTGAGGCACTGCCCGAGGCCCAGAGAACCGTCATGCTGATGCGGATGAAAATGTCTGAGAGCGAGGTGGTCGCAGCCTTGGAGATCCAGTCTGGTACTGCCGCCTCTCGCTATAGCCGAGCACGAAAGGATGTAGGGGCCTGTATCGAACGTAAATTGAATGGAGGGAGACAAGCATGAATTCGCTCACTCTCCTTGAGATTCCGGAGTCCGATGCTCAACGCCCAGCTTGGTTGGAGCAACAATTGGTTGGTACCAAGCTAGGTGACTTGGTCCAACAACTGCGGTTTGTACGCGAGCAATTCCCTCATTCGTCGCCTGCGCTCGTCGCGGAAACCGACCTTGATACCTTTCTAAGTGACGAGCGAGATGCTGTCTTGCAGTCCGGCTTGGCTCCCTTGGGAGAGCGTCGGTTGCATGCGCTCTTGCAAAACCCTGACTTACTTTTGGCTTTGCAAGAATTCGTTCTGATGCATGGCGGGGCCTATTGGACTGAACTGATTCAGCAATCTACAGAGGTTTTGAAGACTGGGACTGCAGAGAATAGAGTAACCTCAGCCTCCATTGACTTCGCTTCTAAGCGGAACGAACGCTTGGTTGCGAGCGAGGGAAAGCAGGATGGACGGCGAATACAGCAAAGACGCACGTGGCTTTGGGCGTCCATGGCCGCGGCTGCATGCGTCCTTGTGGTCACGGGGATTGCTTTGAATCGATCCGGCAATGATCGATCTAGCGGATGGGGATTCAACAACCCAGATCTATTTTCCACTCAAGCGACCTCATCGGAGTATTTTGCATCTCTGGCGAATGCTGCGAACCAATGGTTTGACAAACCGACACCAGACTCAATCGCTTTGCAGAAACGACTGGGAGAGTTCAGTCATGGGTGTGCGGCTTTGATCGAGGCGAAACATCAGCCGTTAAGCGAACCTGAGCGGGCATGGCTGGTTGCGAAGTGTCGCGACTGGAAAAGTAAAATCGACCTACTGCAAACTCAGCTCGCCGCGGGTAATGTAAGTTTGGAGGAGGGAGCAGCGCAGGCAAAAGAGTTGGTGGACAGAATGGTATCTGCCTTACGAACCGAGTCGCAGCAGGTTTGACGCACTCGTACCGCTGATGACAAGA
>JAGQPR010000685.1 GCA_020426625.1 Planctomycetales bacterium | reverse complement strand
GAGCGAGGCCGTAGAGGCCTGATTCTCGTGATGAGTCCCCTCGTTGGGGCAATTGGATTCGGCCTAGTCGCAATCGACTTGATCGCACTCGTGCGCGGTCAAGAATTTGGCGTTTTGTCCGGCATCGGTATAGTATTGATGATCTTATGCGCAGCGAATGAATCTGACTCAACCGTTTCCTCATTGTCTGCCGCTGGAATGGTTTTCTGGAGGCGTCCTGCGACAGATCCGCAAATCCGCTCTGTCGAGACTTTACCCGCGGCAGAACAAAGCGATCCACCCAAGTCGCCGGTTGGCCGCGAATTTGAATCATAGTTTTTTGGCGGCGACTGGGTGATCGCCGCCGACTATGAAGTCCTGGGTTTGTGAAGTGGCGTTAACCACTTTTTGTGGAATTCTTTTATTTGGTTATGTCATGACGTGATTCTTCCTTGGAGTTGCCTTCGTCGGAGCCGCTTGTCGGTCGCTCACCCCGGCGCAGCGCAGCGGAGCGAATGGCGACCACAAGCGGTGAAGACGAACGGCAACGGAGGTTGCCTTTGTTGGTGAGCTTCGAGGAAGCGAGTCTTACCACTGTAAACGTCGAGCCGGTCAAGGATGTTTGATTAAACGACTATTCGAGCTGTAAACGCATTTCATTCTGGTGATCCGGCTCGCATTGGAGCTGGTCGCGTTTGCTCAGTTATCCATGCACGGTTCAAAGTATCTTTTCGATGATGAATCCGCAGTTGGCGACAGCTTGCCTGGAGGCTTCAATGAGCAGCAAGCTACTTGCTCGTGACGCGGCACATTCTTTAGGGCGGCGTGTCTGACGGTTCGCGCGATCTCAAGGGATCGGTCCATAGCGAACTTATGCCAGTGGCCATTTGGTGGTGGTGCTTAGCGTCCTGGGCAGGTCTTTAGTCCTTGTCTGGTTGTGTTTAGCGCGGCGAGTACTCTCCTTTTGAGGCTCTCATGGTGGTGTTGGTTGTTGTCAGTTGCAATTACGAGTGGAAGTAAAGAGCTGCGACTATCCGATTCGTTCTCCGATGTCAATGCATCAGACACGCATTCAGGTTTATCCTCGCAGCTGGTTCAAAACGGCGAGCAAGGCCAATTCGTTCTCCGACGTCGTGGGACACACGTCAGGCGGCGCATACTGGCTTTCTTGCTCGCTGTGGTTTGTTGGCATGATTGGACTTGTGGGTTGCTTTGCAGGGGGAAGGATTTGCTTAGACTTGCGTCTGAGCGGACGACCTGGTCGAAGCCGCTCGCGTTGGCTTCAGTCTTGGCTTTCTTTGCGACTTCGGCTTGGCCTTTGCGGTTGAGTTCTTTGACTTGTTGGTGTTCGTCGTAGCAGTCGTCTTCGCTTCCCTTGCCTCTCGGCGCAAGCGACTCTTGCGCTGGTCGGAATTCTCCTTGGGCGGCATGGCCGCGAAAGTCGCTTCGTCCAGCGGAAGTACACCACCGAACGACTTAGTAGTAAGAATCATCTTCTGCGGATCCCAGTCGGATTCGTCACGCAGCATGGCCCAAGCGATGACAGCCAGCTTGCGAGCCAACGCTACGCCAGCCTTCTTCTTGCGAGTCTTCTGTTTGCCGCAGATCCTATCGTAAACTCCTTTAGCCCACGGGTCGTACCGCAACGAGGCCCAGGCACACTCGACTAAAATCGTACGCGCCAATGGATTACCTCGCTTGGTGATGCGTCCGTTGCGATCGGTTTCACCGGATTGGAATTGACGCGGAACGAGTCCGAAGTAGGCCGACACTTGACGTCCATTATCGAAGCGATGTGGATCATCAATGCAGGCGACTAGGATTTCAGCCGTGCGTGGGCCGACGCCAGGGATCGTACGCAATCGGACGATGCGAGGATCGTGTTTTCCGTTCGACTCGAGTTTCTTAACGACGGTATCGAGTTGTGACGTCAAGGAGTCGAGTTGAGTCAGTTCGATGTCGAGTTCGCCTTTCCATAGTTCGTTTGCAGCGCAATCAGCCAATGGCTTACGGTACGAGTTGATCAGCTGGCGTCCGGTGTGCCAGGCTTTGTCTCCACGGTCGATCGTGATGCCTTGGTTGACGAACCAAGCTCGAATCGTGCACTTGATTTTGTTGATACGTTGGTCGAGGGTCTTACGATACTTGACCAACGAGCGAAATTCTCGCTGTTCACTTGACGGCATATGCACCGGCTTGAGTTCATTCATGGCCGTCATGCGAGCCAGCTTGAGTGCATCGTCTTTGTCAGTTTTGCGTTTTACATTTGACCATTTCCACGCATCTTCGTTGGTCGAGCAAACTGAGGTCTTGAGTCCGCAGGATTGGGCCAAGTCGTTGATCCATCCCGAAGGACCGCAGGCTTCCATGACAACTAAGTCGATTTTGTGTTTCTTGAAGACGGTGGTAGGATAATGCCGATCTGTTGTCGCATTGAGGAAAGTGTGCTTACGAGTTTTTGAGTCGAAAAAGCAGCACATTGTATTGAACTTGCCTAGATCGAGAGCGAGAATCTTCATCTGTAGGTGTCCTTTGGGTTTGGGGTTGGCACATTGTGACGGTGGTTGTTTTGGCAACCCAAGATCACGGGTTTGAGTCGCCAGATTTTATTCGAATGGCTCCCACCCCAAACCCAGGACTTACATGGATTCTTTCGCCACTCAGAGACTGGAAGCCGAGTAAGAGTCACCACGAAGAACACGAAGAGCACGAAGGATGGAATTCGACAATCTCTCGAACCGAGTGATCGGCTGTGCCATCGAAGTGCACCGACACCTGGGGCCGGGGCTGCTTGAATCTGTTTACGAACAATGCCTCGCTCATGAATTGAATCGGAACGGGATCACCTTCCAGCTTCAGTGCCCACAGCCGGTGCCGTACAAAGACATTCGGCTCGATTGTGGATACCGAATTGACATTCTGGTCG
>JAGQPR010000684.1 GCA_020426625.1 Planctomycetales bacterium | reverse complement strand
CAATAGGGGAATTCTGGCGAATCCCACTACGGACCAATCCTAATTTTTAGCTGTCCCAAACCACTGCCCAGGTAGTCGAACGGTATTTGCATCGATTCTCCGAACATCCCTTGACGACAGCTACCCCATGTTCTCACAGGAGACTCATCGAAAGTAGCGTCATTCAACTGGTTAGCGACAGAAAATCTTTCTATAGCCAACTGTGCTCCAGCCACGATCACGCAACAACGAGCATCGATCACTTAGGCACCTAGCGGAGTACCGTCGCAACACGAGTTAGATAGTGGGAGGCAATGTTCTCAGGGCTTGTCCTTGGCTAGCTGCCTAAAATACCCCTCAATGACATCGCGATAGTGGCTGGGCAGTTCTTCGGTTAGTTGCTGCAACGCCTGTTGCCTCTGTGCAGGCGGCAAGTTGCCCCATCCAGATCTCTCGCCGATTTCTTTGTTATCGACTTTCCCCTCGCCTATCCCTCCTGCCGCTTGGGATGAGTCCATGGGAGCACCTAGCGGTTGCTTTCCTCCTGAACCACCTTGAGAATTCTGGCTGCTGCTCTGCTGCAACTGCTGTTCAATCTTCTCGATCATCTTGTCCAGCTTGTCGACGATTTCTTGCTCTTCGGTGCGGACTTTTTCTCCGGCACGCCCCAGCACCAGTCGCCGCTGGACATCTCGCATCATCCGCGAGATTTCGTCAAGCGAATCGGGTTCCATCGGTTGAATGTCAGACTTCATCAGCTTCGCGAGTGTTGCGTATCGAACCGGAAGCTCTGACGCCCTCTCCAGCAACCGATCAATGTCAGCCAAACAGGGCTCTTTCTGCATCAAGTGATGTTCGCTGGCAGAACGGTAAAAAATCAAAGTGCTCGGGTCGCACACTTGGTTTTCCGACAAACTCGCCAACGTTTCCAGACACTCGTCGTACATTTTCCTTTGACCAAATGCGCGGCCACAGGCCAGCCGAATCGTATCCTGCATCCACCCCGGCACGTCGCTGGTCAACCAGTCGAACTCGCCCGGTGCGACGGCCGGTCCTTCGAGCGAATATAAGCGATCGTTGATTTCTCCCAACCTAGGCTCGATCATCGCTGCCGCCTGAAGCAGGCGATCCAAAAAAGCGGGTCCACGCAGTTGCTCTCGAGTCGATTCCCAAAAGCCTACGATCTGCTCTCGCTGCACTTCGCTCAACTGCCGCTGCTCCATGTAGCTCAGCAGCATCTCTTCGTAAAGGCCAACATCTGGCCACTGCCAAGTTGCAGCCTTGCGAAGACTTTCCTCACCAAGCGCAACCGACTGAGCTAACGACGAACGACTCACACTGCAGAGTAGCCAAACTGCAAGGACACACAGGTGGATGCGAAGCTTCGATACGGTTTGATCATGCATGAAAAACTTCCTTTCATCCGCGACAAACGAGCTTCTTGGGGTGTTCGGAGACAGCAACCAGCCACTACTCACGCATTGCGTCGCTATAGCAAAGTACGCGCAGCAACGTAATCAAATCAGTTCTCCGCTTCCCACGCCAAACGCCACCAAGCTGCCGCGTTCCTTAGAGTACTTTGTACAGATCGCGTCAAATGAATCCTCTCAACTGATACTACACCGAACAGATAGATCATGTCCTGCAACGATCCAGCATGCTCGTCCGACTGATCGTGCGGCCGCAAATTATTGCTGCTGTTGAGCGGCTTGGACCCTGCAATTCTACTCCATTATTGCATTGCAGACCATGCGAATCGCGAGATTTCCGATCGATCTTGGGAACAGTCGACGCGCTACACCTGCCTCATCCATAGACTCCAACGACAGCCAAGGACTCGATTCCTCGTCCGTGTGGCGTGCGAATCATCGTGCTCGGTACGAATTCATTAATCGGCAAACAGCTAAAAATCGTCAGTGTGCGATTTGACGTTGCGCGTGATTTCGCCTCACATTTGCGAGGCCCATTGATCGACAGCAATTTGGAACCCGAGCCTGACGGCAGACCATTCGCCCGTATCGATTGGTTAAGGTGGACCGAATCGCTCTTGAGACGCGTTGATGATGCGACTCGGCTGAACAAGTAAGAATTCCATTGCCATCGTCAGCATACCGCCTGGGCCAATAGCGACGGCGACGCGAACTTTTATGGCAGCGGTGCGAGCCCAATGCCGCTACTTTGTCGGATTCTTGAAGTGGATTGAAGTGACGTCGAGTGGGGAGATTGTCGGTGAAAGTGTAATCGTGGTCCCGTCAATAATCATCACTCAATCACGCGTAGGACATGCCAAGAAATCTGACTTATCTACGCCACAATAGTTCTAGCAGCATCGCAACGATCGCGCCAACGATCGCGGCAACGCCCCACGTCGTACTCGCAGTAGCAACGGCTCGCACAAACATGCTTTGATATTCGAAGTTGGTAACGAAAACGCGCGGACGGTCGCGTAAGTAGTTGTCTGCAAGCATTGCAATCAGGGAACCAACGACTCCACCGGTTGCACCAATCGCGCAGGACCAAAACGTCAAGTTTGCGTCTCCACTGCCGAAGAGCCTGACTGTGACAATCGATGCCGATATCGTCGTGGCGACAAGAAAAGGCCAGTAACCGAAGCGGAATGCGATAAGAGACATTCCACAGGGAGTTGCCAGGAGGACTAACGTCAACAAACTGAAATTGGACAACGCCGAAACCTCGAACTGCACGAATGACGAAGTGAGTTGCATCGACTAACGACAAGGATCCCTCCCATAGAAGCGAGATTTTCTAGCATAGCCTAGCCTAAGGCAGTTGAATTGAAGTTCGTCTTCGGTATGAAATCATCGCAGTAGAGACTTGGCGGCACCAGGGTGTCATCACCTGTTTCAGGTCTCTAGCTATTTCTCTTACATATCGCTGTACAGATCTACTCTTTCGAGAGTGGATCG
>JAGQPR010000683.1 GCA_020426625.1 Planctomycetales bacterium | reverse complement strand
TTCCTCTCAATCGGGGAATTCTGGCGAATCCCACTACGGACCAATCCTAATTTTTAGCTGTCCCAAACCACTAGTCGGGAAAATCCAATAACACGTGCAACCGCCCTTGCAATCATAGGTAGCGATCTACAAAAGTGAACAACAGCCAGCGATTCGTGCATCTATCTCCTCGTGATTCTGTGGTCGTGGCGCTGACCGACCTCAAGGCTGGAGATGAATTGCAACTTGGTCAGAGCAGCGTACAGGTTCGCCAATTCGTCCCGGCAGGGCATAAGTTGGCAATCAGAAACATCAGCGTAGACGAGCCAGTAATCAAGTTTGGGTGGTCGATCGGGCTAGCATCCAAGCGGATCGAGGTTGGCGATCACGTCCATACCCAAAATCTCAGATGCGACCACGTGATCGATCTGGAGGCCATTGCGACAGAGATTCCCGACGATTTGCCAAGAATTACTGAATACAGTTTCCAAGGTTTCCGTCGCTCCAGTGGATCCGTTGGCACACGCAATTACGTGGCGGTGATCAGCAATGTCAATTGCTCAGCTTCCGTGGCCCGTATGGTGGCTCGGCGTTTTGATCGGCAGGCGTTGGCGGCCTATCCGAACGTCGATGGTGTAATCTCCTTTCGTCATGAAGGCGGTTGCGCCATGGCTTGGGAAGGCATGCGACATCAGATGCTCACTCGTGTTCTGGGTGGCATGGCTCGCCATCCCAACATTGGCGGTTTCCTGTTGGTAGGACTGGGCTGCGAGCAGGGCACACTGGATCATTTGGTTCAGTCGCAAGGACTGCATAGTATCTCCTTGCCGGGACAATCCAGCCAGGCGGAACATGAAAATGCACCTGTTCCTGTGTTGTCCATCCAGAACTCAGGCGGTACCGCGAAGACTATCGAACAGGGCGCTGAATTGGTTTCGAGCCTGCTGGAACGCGTCAATCGGTTTCGGCGTGAGCAAGTACCTGCCGAGGATCTAGTTCTTGGAACCGAATGTGGCGGGTCGGACGGCTACTCTGGAATTACGGCAAATCCTGCGCTAGGGGCCGCAGCCGATTTGCTGGTTGCCTGCGGGGGTACTGTCATACTGTCTGAAACGTCGGAGATTTACGGTGCGGAGCATTTGCTTACGCGACGCGCACGATCGCGCGAGGTGGCGGAAAAGCTGCTCGAACGGATCGAATGGTGGAAGTGGTACTGCAGCAACTACGGCGAAGAGTTGAATAACAATCCTTCCGTTGGCAACAAAGCGGGTGGATTGACCACGATTACGGAAAAGTCACTGGGCGCTGTGAGCAAGGGTGGTACCTCGGCCTTGGAGGCAGTCTATGAGTATGCAGCTCCAGTCACAAAAAAGGGCTTTGTCGTGATGGACAGTCCGGGCTTCGACCCGGCGAGTGTGACCGGCATGGTTGCCGGAGGCGCCAACTTGGTTGCTTTTACGACCGGCCGTGGCAGTTGCTTTGGCTTCAAGCCGACTCCCAGTTTCAAAATTGCCTCAAATTCTCAGCTGTTTCACCGCATGCCTGATGACATGGACTTCAACGCTGGCCGCGTGGTAGAGGGCTTGTCGGTCCAGCAGGCTGGTAAGGAGTTATTCTTGCAATTGTTGGACACCGCCAGCGGTCGTCAAACCTGCAGCGAGCGCCTAGGAATCGGCGATGAGGAATTCGTCCCTTGGTTGGTTGGACCAATGTTATAGGGCCGTGTTTTGGACAAACACGCTACGGAACCTGGGCCTGGAATTCTCGATGCGCGATTTGATAGATCTTCGTAGAATCTTGACGGAAACACGCCCAAGTGCGACCGCGATCGCGCTGCGAATCCTGCTCCGCTGCCTGTCTCTGCCATACGCGCTGGCGATGGTCGTTAGGAACAAGTTGTACGAATTTGGAATCAAACGATCCTATCGTTCTCCTTTGATTGTGGTTTCGGTGGGAAATCTGTCGGTTGGCGGGACGGGCAAGAGCCCTGCCGTGGCTTGGTTGGCCAAATGGTTTCGACGCCAGGGAATTCGCGTCGCCATACTCAGTCGTGGCTATGGAGCGTTAGATAGCGGCCAGAATGACGAAGCATTGGAGCTAGAATTGCAGCTGCCGGATGTGCCCCATTTGCAACACGTCGATCGCGTTGCATCGGCCATTGTTGCCGAAGCTGAGCTTGATATGCAGGTGTTGATTTTGGATGATGGATTTCAACACCGGCGCATACAACGCGACTTGGATATTGTGTTGCTTGACGCCACTGACGCCAGGGCGATCCGCTGGTGTTTGCCTGGAGGTGTGTTACGCGAACCGATGGGCTCGCTTGCCCGCGCTGGAGTGGTCATGCTCACTCGATGTGATCAAATTGATTCCGCTGATCTCGAAGACCAACTCGGTCAGATCCGTCGCCTGGCAGCAGATGCCATTTTGGTGCATGCACGACATCGACCTTGCTCGCTTCTGTGTTATCCCAACCAGCAAAAACCGGTCGACGAACTGCGGGGCTTGCGGGTTCTGGCTTTTTGTGCGATCGGCAATCCTGGGTCGTTCTTTGCCACTCTTAGGCAGTTAGGGGCGGAGATTCTGGAAACTCGGGTTTGGCCAGATCACCATGGATTTGACGCTACCGATGTGCAGGCCTTGCACAACTGGGTAGCAGAGAATTCCCAGGCGCAAGTCATAGTTTGCACCGTCAAGGATTGGGTGAAACTTGAAGTTTCCAGATTGGGAGATGTCGAGCTGTGGGCTCTAGCGGTGGAAATGGACTTGGTACAGGGCACCGCCGAACTTGAGGAGAGCTTGCAGAACCTATTGGCGAAGCTACCTGACAACCAAGCAGGCAGCTCCGCACGCTGAGTTGGAATGCAGGCTAGATTCCCGCCTTTGCGGAATGACGCTGATACCAAGCGCTAGAGTCAAGAGTTGGAAATTCAGTTCCACGT
>JAGQPR010000682.1 GCA_020426625.1 Planctomycetales bacterium | reverse complement strand
GAGTTGTCCTCCAGAACTGCGGAGCAGTGGCCTGCCGCTACTCCGTAGCTGGACCAACTCTGGCAGCAAAACAGCTACGAAATAGCTCAGCAAGTGCAATTCCGCTTGGTTGGTTCAACAACCCCCAATGCTGTACCCAGCTGCAACTATGGTGATCCGAGGTCGACCTGTTCGATTTCTCGCAGCTTGTAAATCAATGCTCGACGGCTGATGCCCAGTTTTTTGGCTGCGTGTGTTCGATTCCCTTCGCATTCTTGAAGAGTTGCCAGAATTGTCGCACGCTCAACTTGAGAAAGTCGGCCGGAGTCGGGCTGCGGTCGGTCATTGGTCGCGAGTACGTTTGCGGGGAGGTGTTCGGGGAGAATCACATCCCCCTGACACAGTAGACAAGCCCGCTGCATTGCGTTACGCAATTCACGCACATTGCCAGACCAAGAATGGGCGAGGATGGCCTGGGAAGCTTGCGGCGACAAACGAACCTGTCGCTTGGCGAACTGTCGAGCAAAGTGCTTCGCCAGAGGAAGAATGTCTTCGCGACGGTCCGATAGTGAAGGAAGGACCAGCTCTACGACATTCAGTCTGTAATAGAGGTCTTCGCGAAAACTTCCGGCTTTCACTTCTTCCATCAGATTGCGATTGGTAGCGGCGATGAGACGCGTATCAACATCGACAGTGCGATCCGATCCGACAGGACTGACTTCATTCGTTTCCAACACTCGAAGCAACTTGGGTTGCATTTGCAACGGCATTTCACCAATCTCATCCAGAAACAAGCTGCCACCGCTGGCGGTCCGGAACAAGCCCACTCGGTCTTCCGTTGCACCGGTGAAGGCACCTTTCTTGTGACCAAACAACTCGCTCTCAATAAGCGTTTCGGATAGGCCAGCGCAATTCGTCGTCACGAGTGGATTTGGTGCGCGTGGACTCCATTGATGTAACAACTGGGCAATTAACTCTTTTCCAGCACCACTTGGTCCTTGAATCAATATCGGCGCATCGGACGGTGCAACTACGGCTACCGTTTCCACCAATTGACGCATCGAGCGACTCTCAAAAATAAAGTCATCTGGAAGATCGGGCAATTCCCGTCTGCTTTCCTTACCGTCCGGTTCGTGAATTGCCAGGGCGTCGTAGACAGCGACTTTCAACTCTTCGAGATCGATCGGTTTTGACAGATAGTCGTCGGCACCACTCTTAACGGCTGCAACAGCCTGACGAACATCCGCGAACGCCGTAATCAACACCACGGGAATCGATGGCAAACGCTCACGAATTTTGGGCAAGGCTTCGATTCCGCTCATCCCAGGCAAACGCACGTCCAGCAGAATCATGTCTGGGGCATTCTCTGCAAGTGCCTCAAGCATCGCTTCTGCGGAATCGGCTTCGACGATTGTGAATCCAGCATTACTAAAGAATCCGCCAATCAACTTCCGCTGGGACGCTTCATCGTCGACAATCATCAGAACGGACGAAACCGAGGGAGCGTTTGCCATTTAGATTCCCACTACTTGCCAAGTACTGTCGTCGTTATTACCATCTCCTAGCGTTCTCATTCTACGATCTTGAGGCCATCGATCCAGAAGATCGAACCACCATTGGTTCCGCGCTTGTAGCCAACATTCCAATCGTGAGCGGCGGCAATCCGCCGCACGATCGAAAGCCCTAGACCAGTACCTCTGGGACGCCGCGTGACGTAAGGCTCGAACAAAGACTCAGAGATTTCTTCCGCGACTCCCGGCCCTTGGTCAATAATTTCCAATTGAAATGATTGAGGCTTTGACGGACGCATCCGAATCGTAATTGTGCTTGAGTCAGGAGCGAATGCGATGGCATTTTGCAGTAAATTGAAAAGCACTTGCCGCAATTGGTCGCGATCCGCTTCAATGGCGGATACGTCGGAACACCCCGCAGAGTCAAGACTTAAGTTGCGATCGTCCAGCTCTGCTTTCAACAGAGATTGCAACTCATGCACAGTCTCAGCAACGATGACAGACTCGATCCGCAAATCAGCTTGCCGCGCGAATGCTAGGAACTGATTAATCCTCGCTGTGACACGGTCACATTCTTCCAGGACCGCTTCAGCCTGTTGCTGTTGATCATCCGTCGGGAGACCTGCTTCGACAAGTCTTTGAGTCCAGCCTCGGATGAGCCCCAGTGGATTTCGTGTCTCGTGCGCCAGGCCAGCCGCTGCTTGCCCCAGTTCTCGAAGGTGTCTTGTCTCAGCTTTTAGCAATCGCGTTGTTCCCTCCGACTGCGCAAGTCGTACCGTAAACTGCCAAACCGCAGCCAAAGACAGCAGGAGCAACGTGCCCACGGCAAAAAGCAGAATTCGGTTTCTGAACTCTCGATTGATCTGTGTGATCGTGCCGCTGCGATCCAAAACGACGATGGACTTGAATGCATCCGCTTCCCCATGCTCGGCAGAATCGGGGAACTGACCATGCATCATCGGAGGATCGTTGCGTAGCACAAAACTGCTGACAAACTGAAGTGTGTCTGACTGAACATGCTGACCAACCGGGAGCGAGTGATTTGCCCTATCCCGTTTTCCAGCGACGAAGACATTGTCCGTGTCTTCATTGACGACGAGCACAATTGCAATCACGTTTTTCGACCTCGCCAAGACGCTTAACGTCTCCGGCAATTGTTGGCGGACAAATGGCGAAAACCAACGATGCGATAGGACGCTACTGCTGACGGCCCCCGACAACGCTTCTGCCTGAGAAATGAGTGCAAGGTCAATCAATTCACACTGACGAACGTACTCTTTGTGTTGCCATGCGGCGAACATCAACCAGAGGGCAAGCAGGAACGTGTGCCCGACCATTCGCCCTTTAGGTATCTGCTTTCGACTCAATTTCTGATCGTTTTCTTGATACACCATTTTCGTATGCAAAAGAGAAATCCGACTAATTAGTTAGGACACTTCTC
>JAGQPR010000681.1 GCA_020426625.1 Planctomycetales bacterium | reverse complement strand
ATATTTACTTTTCGACTTTCGACGTCACTTTCGGTAGGGAGGGTCGGAGCCCCAGCGACGAGGAGGGAGATTCCCCTCTCCGCTCGCATTTCCCGCGACTCTACGAAAACCACCACGCGTTTGACGGATGTCACTTTCCCATGAAAGTTGTGTGGAATATCGCTGTGTCTTTCTAGTGTGGCTTTCCAGAGAGAGGCTTGGCAGCCGCGCGATGTGGAGCGCGAAATGCTCGCGGGTAGTTCAATTAGATGCAGGTGCCACCGTCGGTGGTGATTTTAGGATAGCAGCTATAGCTGCACCCGCTACTGCCCAAGATGACGCATCGTAGCCGAAGTGGAACAACGCCCACCCGAGCGGATGGTGCCACCAAATCATGTTCCCAATGTCTGCCCAGAAAGCAATCAGCAGTCCCAGGCCAGCCAGCAACTTAAAACGATCGGCAAATGTCGGCAACCGTAACCAACTGACCACCAGACAAGCCAGCAAGGAAGCGACCAGCATGTGCGCAAACCCCATGCCCATCGTGCCTCCCATCTCAGGAGCGTTGGCTAGATAGTATACGATCGCAACAGGCTCCCCGTCAGGAATCGGCTCGCTGTAGCTCGGGTAGAAATACACGCCGGACTCGCCGAGCGTTTGTTTCATAGAGGCGACGAGAGATTCGTCGGAGAATACGCCAGCAGGAGTGACGCTGGGCATCGTCAGCCCCCACCACAAAAAGCCGAGAAAGAACATTACAATGGCGGAAACTACAGTCGCTAAGGCTATTCGCATGCTAACTCCTCTGTCACGATTTCGACGATCGTCAATGTTCAAATTAGTATTCAGTCGCAGTAGATTGCAGACACAGAAAGCACGAAGTCACGTTCAACCACCAACTCCGGTTTGAGTCGCCAGCTTCTCACTTGGCTGCTTGAATCTGCGGGACAACTGAAAAACCTTTTCGCTCTATTCTAGATTCTAGCCAGTTTGCCAAGGTGAGTCTGCGAACGTTCAAACAAATTGATCCCTCACGATGGAATCCAATCCGATGAATTCAAGAATTGATCTCGCGGGAGCAGAATACGATGGATCACAGTTATTTCGATCACGCCCTGCGTATGTTGGCACGATACTCAAGGCGGCGGCAATGGTTCTGTGTTTCACTGGCCGCATTGTGGCTGCCGAATTCGCAGATCTCGTGCTGACCGATGGCAAGATCGTAACTGTGGACTCGGAATTTCGCATCGTGCAATCGATGGCCGTTGCCGACGGTCGAGTTGTAGCGTTGGGCAGTACCAATGAACTGCAGGGACACATTGGTCCGTCGACGCTGGTGGTTCAACTAGACGGGCACATGTTGCTACCAGGCCTGATCGACTCCCACGTCCACCCTACGGGTGCTAGCGAATACGAAGCGGACCACGAGATACCGTCGATGGACACCATTGCTGACGTATTGGCATATGTCCGTGCCCGAGCGTTGGTCGTTCCAGAGGGCGAATGGATCACGCTTTCACAAGTGTTTATCACGCGGTTGAGGGAACAACGCTATCCGACTCGCGAAGAATTGGACGCGGCAGCTCCACACCACCCAGTTGTCTTCAGGACGGGGCCTGATGCCAGCGTCAACACTCTAGCGCTAAAAGAGAATGGCATCGACAAAGAGTTTGCCGCCGCGCACCCAGAACAAGTCTTGGTGGACGAGCACGGCGAGCCCAACGGGCTGTTGCGGCAACAGGCGTCAATACTCAAAACGCGTTCCAACTCCAACCAAAAGACGACCACTAACACCGAGCGAGACTCACGGCTGATAAAATTGTTTCAGGATTACAATCGAGTTGGTATCACTGGGATCATCGATCGCAATTGTAGCGATGCAGCTCGTAGTCAGTACGAGCGACTACTGCGGAACAATCAGTTATCCCTCCGCTTGCGGATGTCACGCAGCATCAATCCCGACGATTCGCTCAAGGAAATTGAGGCGCGTTTGGATGGCATCGCAGCAGACCCACTCTTCCAATCTCCCAAGCCAAGGTTGGGGGTCATTGGAGTCAAAGCCTTCTTGGACGGAGGAATGCTGACTGGCAGCGCCTACTTCAGCCAACCTTGGGGTCTAAGCACGATCTACGGTATCGAGGATCCCCGATATCGTGGCATGCGTTATATCGACGAAGAACGCTTGGAAGAATTGGTCGATGCATGCATTGTGAGAGGCCTGGCCTTCACCGCTCATTGCCAGGGGGACGCGGCTGTGGAAGCTCTGGTTCGAGTTTACGAACGAGTCAACGAACGCGTGCCAGTTTCCCCGACCAGGTCATCGCTCACCCATTCCAGTTTCATGAGTGAGAGCGCGATCGCTGGCGCCGCGAAGCTAGGAATTGGTGTCGATTTGCAACCAGCATGGTTGTATCTGGACGCGAGAACTTTGCTGGCTCAATTCGGCGAGGAGCGACTAAAGCACTTTATCCCCCTCCACTCTTTATTCGAAGCGGGCGTTCGCGCTGGTGGAGGAAGCGACCATATGCAAAAAGTTGGTTCGCTGCGAAGTGTTAATCCCTACAACCCATTTCTTGGAATGTGGATCGCCGCCACGCGCCAGGCCCGTTGGCACGACCAGCCCGTCCACATCGAACAAGCACTTACGCGTGAGCAGATGCTTCAATACTACACGATCAACAATGCCTGGTTAATGCGAGCGGACAAAGAGATTGGTTCCTTGGAAGTCGGCAAGTATGCAGACTTTATCGTTGTCGACCGAGATTTGCTTGAATGTCCAGTCGATGAAATCCGTGACACTCAAGTTCTATCTACCTGGCTGGACGGCAAGCGGATCGAGTAGATTCTGGAATCTGTGATGTTTAAATGTTTAAGGAAATGAAGAAAAATAACTTGGGTGTTTCTGTGAGTGGAATTGATCGTTCAAACGTGGAAGTGTTTTGTCGCAGACGGTGCTTTCACTTTC
>JAGQPR010000680.1 GCA_020426625.1 Planctomycetales bacterium | reverse complement strand
TCGCATGCCTTGCCAAACGGCTTGCGTCAGCAGAAAAGGTGCCGTTAGCATGACAGCCAGCATCCGCTGCCAGATGTCAAGGGGAAAGCTTTCCAGTGGACAGACATGTTGAAACCCGGCGTTATTGATCAATATATCGATCACAGAAAACTGTCTGATCCCTTGTTCAACGATCTCCTCGCATGCGGCAGCACAGGAAAGATCCGCTTGAACAAAACAGACGTCCTGTGATCGATTGCCGAATTCGTCCAGATAGCTTGGGCTGTTAAGATCGACCAAGACCAGCCGGTACCCAGCATGGAAGAAGGTTTTCGCCAAATCGGCACCAATGCCACTGGCGGCACCGGTAATCAAGGCTGTTTTGTTAACTTGCTGAGTCATGCGTTTCAGTCTTCCAGGATTTGCAGAAGTCTCACGAGTTTCTCGTCACGCCATCGTGCCCATTCGTCTCGCGTGCGTTCCTTCAACAACGATTCGGTACCTGCGATTGCTTTGACCCGCACTGATTCAGGGATTTCGGTCCAGGTTTGCATGTCTTGCCAGTAGGAGCTGAACGACCTTCCGATGCCATCGAAGAATCCTTGATAACCTTGCTGACCACCGCCGAGTTCATAAATCAGATGCTGGCCCATCAAGGCCCACCTCATGCCGGGCCCCGTACAGAGTGCGGCATCGATATCTTCAAGGCTGGCAACATCGTCATCCAGTAACGCCAACGCTTCACGCCAAACGGCAGCAGCCAGGCGGTTGGCAATGTGTCCAGGGACTTCTTTGTTCAAGACCACGGGGCGCTTGCCGTGTTGTTGAAAGAACGCTTTGACGACCGCAACGGTTTCCGGACTGCTGAATTCGCCTGGAACCAATTCAACCAGCGGGACAAGATGTGGAGGATTAAACGGATGCGCGATCAGCGATCTTTCCGGGTGCTTCAATGCTTGTTGCATTTTGGTCATTAGCAGGCCCGAGGAACTGCTGGCGATGATCGCATTTGGCGATAGATGTCGTTCCAGTGAACGGTACACTTCTGCTTTCGTTTGGTAGTCTTCGAGCACCGATTCCTGCACGTAATCGCAATCCATCAATACCGCATCCAACGTAGCGACAGGTTGCACGTTCGACAGGGCTGCAGCCAGTTCCGAGGGAGGAAAGAATTCAAGTTCGACCATCGTACGGAGGTTATCGCATGCCCACTGAGCACCGCGACGACACACTTCGGGATCGATATCATACATGCGCGTGGGCAGTCCCTTGGATGAGAACCAAGTTGCCCAACTGGAGCCGATCAAGCCACAGCCGACGATTGCAATGCGTTGTATCACGATGCGATGAGTTCCTTTCGAATGACGTCGTCAGGATGCCTGCTCTGCATTTTCGAAGAGCATAGCAATTCCCATGCCTCCGCCAATGCACAGAGCGGCGATGCCGAGGCGACTCCGCCGGCGTTGCATCTCATGCAGCAGCGTTACTGCCACACGAGCACCGCTGGCACCCAAGGGGTGTCCCAGTGCGATCGCTCCGCCATTCACATTGACACGTTCGAGATCCCAGTCCAATACCTTTCCCACCGCCAGAGCTTGGGCCGCGAAGGCTTCGTTCACTTCCAGTAGATCGATGTCGGCCAATTGCAGCGATTCCTTTTGCAGCAGTTTCTTGATGGCCAACGCTGGCCCCATCCCCATCTCCATCGGGTCGAGCCCGACAATGCAATACGAACGAATCCATGCAAGCGGCAGCAAGCCAAGCCGTTGCACTTGCGAATCCTTAACCAGCAGTAATGCTGCGGCTCCATCATTGATACCCGACGCATTGGCTGCCGTAACGGTGCCCCCCTCCTGAAAGCAAGGTTTCAGTCCGGCAAGCTTGTCATCTTCAACTGTTTCTCGCGGATGTTCGTCTCGTCGGACGATGCTCGGCTGGCCATTTCGTTGCGGCACAGCGACAGGAACAATCTCATGCTCAAACCTGCCCGCTTGTCGTGCCGCTTGGTAACGCTGCTGGCTGAGTACGGCAAAGCGATCTTGATCCTTCCGTGAGATATTGAACTGCTTGGCAAGATGCTCGGCCGTGGAGCCCATGTGACAATCATAGAATTTGTCCCAGAGTGCATCTTGAAGCAACGTATCCACCATTGACTGATGCCCTAATCGCAAGCCCGCTCGCGCTTTCGGTAATACATAGGGAGCGTTGCTCATGCTTTCCATTCCGCCCGCAAGGATCATTTGGGCATTGCCTGCCAGAATCGACTCGGCTCCCATGGCGACGGCTTTCAAACCCGAACCGCACAGCATATTGATCGTGGTCGCGGGAACCTGATAGCCTAAAGCTGCATGTACCGCTGCTTGGCGTGCCGGGTTCGCGCCCGAGCCGGTTGAATAGACTTGGCCCATCAGGACTTCATCGATCTGATCCGCAGCGACCTGACTGCAACGCAACGCTTCAGCGATGGCGACGCTGCCCAAACGATCCGCTGACAGATTGGCGAACACGCCTTGAAACGAGCCGATGGGCGTGCGCGTTGCGGCGACAATGGCAACTCGATTCATGGCGTGCTTGATCCTTGTTCGGTGCTGAGATAAAGATTTCGCAGACTCCGACGCATCACCTTGTTCGATGCCGTTCGGGGAAGCTTGTCGATCAACTTAACTGCCTTGATCTTGAACAACGGATTGAGCCGAGACTTGATCAGTTGTTGCATGTCGATTTGAAGTTCGCTTAGGTTAACCTCCGCCTGAAGCACCGCATAGACAACCAGTTGCTCCGGCCCGCCACCAGGGGGCGGAACCGAGATCGCGGCCAGTTCGCGCACAGCCCGATGCTGCACCAGCAATTGCTCGATTTCAACACAACTGACTTTGATGCCGCCCAGGTTCATTGCATCGTCGATCCTGCCATGCGCCCGATAGTAACCGCCCGGCAGTTCTTCAATCTGATCCCCGTGGCGGCGCAGGACTTG
>JAGQPR010000067.1 GCA_020426625.1 Planctomycetales bacterium | reverse complement strand
TGTGATAATCAAACCACCGTTCGTTCGCCCTGCGGCGCTGTTAACTAACCTAGGGTCGCGCGAAAACTCGTGTTACTCGTTAACCCTTACCCCGGGCTACAATCTGCCACTGCTTTCGCAGTTCCGGAGGACAACTTGTCGAGCGGAATCAGATGTGCGGTCGGAAGAATTTCGGCAAAGTGAAACGACCGTCCGCGACAAAACACTTCCATGTTTGAACTATCAATTCCACCCACAGTAAACACCCTAGTTATTTCTCCTCAGTTCTTTAGCTTATTAGCTTAGCGAGAAGTGTCTTATTTGCCGACTTTTTCCGCCGCCAATTCGAGTTGGCCCAATGCCGACTGAATCTCAGTTTCGTTTTGCGGCGTCAATTCTGCAGCACCAAAGCGTTGGTTGTAATAATGATTGGCGAGTAGCCGCAGAGAATCTCTCAATCCCTGGGGAGATTCAGCTCCCGCGTTTTGTAGCCAGTCGGCGGCCCGCTGCGTGTATTCGACGGCCGTGTCCGATGGGGAATACTGAATTCCCAAATTTTGTAGAATCGCCACACAACGGGCATAGAAGGTTTGGGAGATTGAAAGTTGATTGCGGCCAACTCCCAGGCGTTTGGCCAGCTTGGGTGACAGTCGCGGCAGCCAAACAATCAAACGCCACACGCCGACCACGGTTCCCCCGATCAAGATCACTACAATTGTGATCGGCCAGGCGAATCCCACGCTTCCGGCATTGGCACCGCCAACTCGATCCTTAATCGCCTCCAATTGCTTGATGAGATTCTCGTAAGCATTCTTACTGTTTTCTGCCACCGGGGCATATAGACTGTTCTCGTTGTCCAACGTTTGCGGATCGGTCACATAGTCCTTCCAGAGCTTTTCAGCGTAGTCCAATGTTTGCCCAGGCTGCTGGACGATGCCTTCATCCAAGCCGTCGGGGGCAGGTGTGGGATCAAAGTGAACCCAGTATTCTCGCGCATCGGTTAGCCATCTCTCCAGCTCGGTGCCCACCAACTGGTCACGATCAAACAACCCCTCCACCCAAGCGTGAGCATCGCTTTGACGAACGGCAAAGTACTTTCCACGCTCGTTAAATTCGTGGGGGTGGTAACCGACAATAATTCTCCCCGGTATGCCAGCTTGCCGCATCATTACGAGCAGGGCAGCGGCATAGTACTGACAGTGGCCAACTTTCTTGTTGACGACAAAGTCTTCGATGGGATCCATGTTGGCCTCTGGTAGGGTCAAGTCCAAGCTGTATTGGAATTCGCCCGAATCCAGAAAATGCCGCTCGAGCGTCCTAGCCACCCGGTAAGAATCATCGGCAGCAACGCCTGCCGATTGAATGACCCGGCGCCAGTAGTCTTCAATGCCAACGAATTGATCGACGTTTGCTGACAGCAAGCCGCGATTACGAAAAAATGAACCAATCTCTCGGGGCGAATCGCCGGGATCGACGGGGGCGATCGGCAACTGCCGACCGCCCGCAAAGCTGGCACAGCCGATACGGTACGTGATCGCCTTGCCGGCAGGTGCAGCCGACTGAGATATCTCCTCCATCAGGGCACTGGACTTATCGTACTTGAGGTCCAGAGCCTGTTTCTTCTTGATTTCATACGTGGAATGGACCGCATACATGGTTGGCAGATACTGCCTGCGAATGTCAAAATCAACTCGTACTAGTTCTCGCCCAGTGTCTCTCAGCGGCAGCACGCGATCGATAGGCGGTAGTGGGCGATGCCAATGCGTGCCAGTAAAGACCCACTGACTCTTGCGGTCTGGCAAGGGCGATCTCGACGACAAATAGGTATCCATAATGCGTGCCCTCAAGTAAGGGGCTTCGATCAGCGAATAATTGCCCCCCTTGTCCGCATTGCGAAACGTGACTCGCATTACAGGTGAGGGATCCTGTTTCAACCTACCCACCTCCCCCATGGCGAGATTCTTGGGAATGCCCATCGATATTTCCGAACCCAAGGGCCGCCTCAAGCTACCCGTCGAAGTGCGAGGCATTAGATAAAAAAAGAAGCCCGAAAAAGTGATGGCACCCACACCAATCGGAATGGATTGCAATAATCTTCGCGACAAACGCGTACCCTGAACATGCTTGCTGGTGACCAATCTAGTTGTCAGCAATTGTCGCCGCTGGCTCGTTCCCAGAACCCGTTTCTTGAATCGCTGAAACAGCAGCTCCGAAAGATGAGGTATAGGTGATTCAATGGATGCGTCCACATGCACCAGAGTAGCGTAACGCGCAAAAAGAAAAAGCGACGAAACCCAAATCAGCATGATGGGCGTTAACAGCACACCGAACAAGATGTTGTCGTTGACCAGCGCGGCGACCACCATCTCCAGTAGCAAAAAGACGGCCAACTGCTCGAAGACGCGGAGGTTCTTTTTTTGTAGAAACAAAACCGCTTCTGGGTAGACCAACAGGCTAGCAACCGCCATGAGCTGTCCAGACTCGCTGGCAGAGTAAAACGCACTGTAAATATAGGTGGCGATTGCAATCAGCGTGGCGGAACCCATGAGGATATAGCTACCGATCCTGCCGACTTCGAACCATTCCAGCACGTCCACAAAAATAAATGCAGCCACGCTGACTAAGAAGATGAAGGACGGAAGGAAGAAGCTCTCACTGCCAGCAGCCACCAACATGGCCGTAAGCCAGGCAATCACAGCAAAATGCAATGTCAAGTTGCGCCTGAGCTGCTTAACCTTGGTAATGTCCATCGCGGTTCCCCGTACGAGAGTCGAGTCCGTCGGATTCGAAGTAACGCTTCAAATCACCCGACGCCACATCTAACCAACGTACCTTTAATCGTGACAGTAAGCGACTTTGCGAGGTGCTTTTCTCCTGCAACTGCAAATCGGACAGTTGGTTCTGCCGAGTGCTAATAACCAGCAAGTTGGGGTTTGCCATTAGAGGCAAACTGATGCCTTGAACGGCTTCCAGCAGCGCCGGTTTGCCGCTGGGAGTGACGGTAGCTAGCTGATCCAGCAAGTTATCCAACATAACGGCGCTTTGAATGCCCGACATGATTTGGTTCTGCTCCGCCGCTATCGCCACCGTCAGCTTGTCGCGTCTACGCAGAACGAACGAATGGGCCAGAGTTGCCAAGAACTGAATTGCCAGCTCGCAATTAAGGACGCTTTCGGATTGCTCATCGGCTGTGGATACCGCAGCCTTGTCCATAAACAGATCGATCAAGATGCAAGCCTGATGATGTTGCTGTCTTTCGAATTGCCGCACCATCAGTTGCCCCAACTTAGCGGTGGTCCGCCAATGAATCCAGCGGCGTGAATCTCCGGTTGTCCACGAGCGCAAACCATAGAATTCGGCTTCGTTGGTACCCGATTTGGATGACGCTTGTGTGTGCCCCTGTAAATCCTCTTGAAACAGTTTTCGTGCCGCTGGAGTCAGTGCTCCCAACTCCGGATGCACGATGATATTGGCAGCGTTGTCTAACGTTCGCCAGCCGCGCCCCAGGCCTATCGGAAAACGAGTCGAAATTGTGGTTGGCCCCACGACATACTCACCGCGCTGGCGGAATTGTATTTGGTATCTACTACCTGACATGCCGCGTGGGCGCACTTCATTGATAATTGCCGAACCCTTCTGCGGCGTCTTACGTCTGACCGGGAGAATCTGGGTAATGGGATCTTCGGCCAGTACCAACCAAGAACCAAGCCAGCGTTTGGGATTGAATACACTTAAGGAGACGTCCGTTTCTTTACCCACCGACGTTCTTTTGGGAATTCGTCGGCTCACGCGCAGGCCAACAAGCGTACGCGAATTGAATCTCCATTGCAGTACTAGCAGACCGATCATGGACCCTGCCATCAGGATTAGCAGACTGATGTCTCGCAGGACTGCTCCGAAAAAAATGAACAGCAGGACGCCGACAAAATGCACACCTTCTTTGGTCAAGCGAAAATGAACTTGGGACAGCGCGCGCGTCCGCTCGCGTTTTCGACTGAGCGACAACGATTTCCCCCAACTTGCCAATACCGATTTCTTGGAACTGGGCAGAGTGGGTTGTGCGTTGGACATCATCAGCACTTATTGAGGTGGCGTCTAACTTCTTAATGCACCAGGAAACGTGGAACACACAATTCATGGACGTTTCAGCGGGCTGCTATTGCATACAGTCTTTTTAGGGGCGACCGCTGTGCCAATAAGCACCATGCAAGTTTCTGATACTTGAACAACCCTGGCTAACGCCCAAGCGGCTAGTAATACGGAAAAACTTCTATGTAGGTGTTTTGCAGGCGGATACCCGATTTTGCAGGTCGGCTAGATCGGAACTGGCACATCGGACACGATTTGTCGAACGAGTTCTTCGGAAGCGGAACGATCAGCGCCCGGCAAAACGCCACGAGGAACTATTCGATGCGACAAGACAGGAATCGCCAATCGCTTGATGTCATCGGGCACAACGTGGTTTCGATTCTCGACGGTCGCAAATGCCTGTGCAGCTCGATAATAGGCGATGGCCCCGCGTGTGCTGATGCCGATCTGCACCGCAGAGCTGTCTCGCGTAGCGTGCACGATATCCAACAAGTAGTCTACCAGGGCCTCGTCAAAGCGAACGTGACGCACTTGCGTCTGCAACTCCTTGATTTGATCCAATGGTAGAACGGGCTGCAACGAATCGGTAGGTTCGCCCTGGCGATGTGTTTCCAGCAGTTGCTTCTCACTGTCTCGATTCGGATAACCTATCGAGATGCGGAGCAGGAAACGATCCAACTGGCTCTCTGGCAGCAGGTACGTGCCCTCGAACTCAAATGGATTCTGGGTGGCAATCACCAGCAAAGGATCAGGCAACTGGTGGGTTTCGCCGTCGATACTTACCTGCCCCTCTCCCATGGCCTCCAACAGCGCGCTTTGGGTTCGTGGAGGGGCGCGGTTAATTTCATCAGCCAAAATAACATTGGCAAAGATTGGGCCCGCATTAAACGTGAATTGGCCATCGGTCGAATTGTAGATACTGCTACCTGTAATATCACTGGGCAGGAGATCGGGAGTAAACTGCAGACGCGTGAACCTGCCCGCAATACTGCGGGCGAGTGCTTTGGCGATCAGTGTCTTGCCAACGCCAGGCACATCCTCCAGCAGAATGTGCTCGGCAGCAAGCAATGCCGTAACTGTAAGCTTAATTACATCTGGCTTGCCTAGGACGGCATGCTCCATATTGTTGCGAAGGTTGAGTAGGTGCTGGGCACTAGTCTCGTTCGTCATGAAAAACCTTAGAATGCAATTCCAAGAAAAAGTCGAGTTGGACGAAGGAATTCCGCGAGGAAGGTCTACAAAGATTCACTGAAGTGGAAGCCGCCGAATCTCCTGAGCGTTCAACTTGAGCAAACAAACGCCCACGGTCGGACGGGCGACGAAAACTTGCTCAATGTTCTCGTTTGCCGACTGGCTGCGGTTTGCCTACTGGCTAAGGAACGGTACAACGCTCTCCCTGCGGTTATCGTTTATACACAGAAATGAACTGTGAGCATACTAGACAAAGCGAACGTGGTTGCCACATGCAAAATACGACTTTCGCATAGGAGGCAGGCTGCTGGCTTGAGCGAATTCCCCGAAGTGGTTTTCGGCGCGCGTTCTCAGTTGCCCAGAAATAATATCAGGACGAATCCCTACTTCTGCCAGAGTTTAAACAGCCAGTCCCATTGCTATTTGTCAAAACTCTAACTGGATCACCTAACTACCGACTTCACGGGAGCCTCTCGATGCAGAATCCGACTGAACCCAAAGATCAAGACCGGTCGCTGCGATTCTCCTGGCTTGGAAAAACCTCGCTAGCGGGAATACTTCTTGCCGCCATAGCAGTGGTGATCATCCAGCAGAACGCTTCGGCCACCGACTTCGCCTTTGCTAAGATCATGTCCGCCGTGCTTGCACTTTTGTGTTGGATGTTGCTAACGGCCGCTTGCTGGGCGTCAAACCTCCCGCGCAGCGTTTGGCGACGCTTGCTGTACCTGCCCGTAGCAGCATTGGCCGTCTTCCTGGCTATCTACCGACTGGAACGTGTTGACGGCGAGCTGACGCCTAAGTTCGTATTTCGATTCGGCACGGCGACCAGTTTGGTAGCTGCTCCAAGTCAAGCCAATGCGATTGACGCCAAATTGCTTGAGCCGAGTCTTGCTGATTATCCACAGTTTCTCGGCCCAAATCGCGACGGTCACTTATCGACCGTGCTGAGTACTGACTGGCAGGCGGAACCACCCAAAATTGCTTGGAAGCAAACGATCGGGGAGGGTTGGTCCAGTTTTGCAGTTGTGGGGGATGTGGCAATAACGATGGAACAACGCGAAGCGCAGGAATGGGTCGTGGCCTATAATGTTGTCGACGGTGCAATTCTTTGGCACTACGCTTTGACGGCACGCCATACAAATACACTCGGGGGAACGGGCCCAAGAAGTACTCCAACGATTTCTGGTGACCTAGTTTTTGCCTGCTCAGCAGTGGACCAAATTGTTTGCCTGGAGCTGTCGACGGGCAATCTATTCTGGTCCCATTCGCTGCTAGAGGGCAGTCAGTCGGATTTCGAGTCCTCGGTCAGCTGGGGACGCAGTGCGTCTCCCTTAGTCGTTGATAACCTGGTGGTCATACCGATGGGCGGCCACGCCGAGGCCAGCTGTACGCTCCTGGCGCTGGATAAGACCGATGGTTCCGTGGTATGGAAATCTGGCACTGATGAGGTCAGCTATTCTTCACCAACGCTGATGTCTCTGCATGACACTCGGCAGATCGTTTATACATCGGAAAGCAAACTGGCCGCGTATGCGATAGATGACGGTCGGGAGTTGTGGTCCATAGAAGCTCCAAGCGTTAGCTCTGGCGCGCCGAATGTGGCCCAGCCTGTTCTCATACCCGGCAACCGTGTCCTGCTGACCAAAGGATATGGTGAAGGCGCTCGCTTGCTACAGGTGACAACCTCTGCAGACCAGAAGTGGTCCGTACAGGAAATATGGAAGTCCAGCGCATTGCGGACAAAATTCACTACTTGTGTTTACCAAGATGGCTACGCCTACGGGCTCAGTGACGGAGTTCTCGAATGCGTGGACACCGAGACAGGCAAGAGCCAATGGAAAAAAGGCCGATACCACCACGGCCAACTCCTGCTCGTAGGTTCGCACTTATTAATTACCTCGGAAAAAGGCGAGCTAGTCTTGGTCGACGCTTCACCGAACAAATGGAATGAAGTCGCCAAGTTGCAGGTGATCGGCGACGTATCTTGGAATACACCGGCTTTGTCCGGCAATCGCCTGCTAATGCGCAACTCCGATGAAGCGGCCTGTGTCACCCTACCGGTTCGCATGCTCCCCGCGCCGGACAATCCAGTTCCTGCCGAAGCTTAACTGCCCTCCGGGCGCCCCCCGGTCCTTAAGCGTGCCTTTCTGCCTTGGCCTCAAAGACTCATAGTCGCATCTGGGAACAGCATTGGGGTTTGTTGAACATACCAAGCGACAACTCGCAAGTAGCTGGCGTTTGTCGGCGGAATCAGATGTGCGGTCGGAAGAATTTCGGCAAAGTGAAACGACCGTCCGCGACAAGACACTTCCACGTTCGAACTATCAATTCCACCCACATTAAACACCCAAGTTATTTTTCCTTAGTTCGTTAGCTACATGCAGTTGCGGGGTAGTCGGCATTTTACTTAAAGAAAAACGCTGCTTACTTAAAGAAAAACGCTGCGTAGGGACATCAGCTCTGAGAGGCTGACCAACGTGGTGGCGATTAGCGAGGAGTGCCAAATAGAGGCTTACTTGCCAGCGGTTCCACGCTTACGCTGCAGCTCCCGACTTGCAGAGATCAACGCTTCGCTTTCGACGCTCGAGAGCGACTCCCTACCATCGCGATGCAACTTGCGAAGAATATCATCGACGTCCAGCGCTGGTGGTTCGCTCGGGATACCCTCACTCTCTGCGTTACCCTCGGAATGCGAGGACTTGGCCTTAACCCCCGCCGCGCGACGGTGCGGGCCAGGCTGCCCCGCCGCCGGACCATCACGCCGCGTGATCCTGGCCTGAAAGGGCACAAAGTCGCTTTCCAATTCGCAGGCACGCGACAATTCCCATCGACTTGAAAAAAGTAGATAGATCGCAGTCGCCATTAACCCGCACCCCCAGAGCAGTTCATGAGCGTAAATCAGCGATGCGATAAACAGAGTCAAACCGGCCCCCAGAAGACACGTCGCCAAGTGCGATTGAAACAAGGACATTCGTCTAAGTATCACTGATTGGTCAACGGCATGCAGATGAGCTTTAACAATTGCGTGCAATCCAGCTCGCGCATCAAACGGCACCGCTGGCAATGAATGCAAACCAGCCAGAAACAAATTGACCCACATAAGTTGGCTGGCCAATGCGGCTACAGTCCAGCCGCCGCGAAAGTCCAACGCCTGCATCCAGCCAAACTCCTCTGCTGGTACGGGCGAAGAAATTATCGCCCCAATCATGCCCACTAGTGCTATAGAAATCGTTGCCAACTGGCCGCTCAGCAGGTACGAGAAACTCTTGCCTTTGGCTAGGCCTTCATAGTCCGTGGTCAAGTTACCTGTTGGGCCGATCAAGAAAACGCAAAGGGTCTGGTCGTTCAATACAAATTGTTGCACAGCCGTGCGCATGGTTACGCTGACCAACCACAAAACGGGCAAAGTCAGGGCGGCGCTTCTGAAGTCTGCAGACGAGGTATCCGCCAAACTGGCCGCAAAAAAAATCAGCCCCACGGGAATTAGCGACAATCCAATGGAAACATGAAAACGGCAACGCCCGAAGCCGAGTAGTTCAGGCCAGATGTTGACAAACTGACGTATTTTTTCAGCTAAGCCCATGTGCCTCACCGGCCAACCCTACCGGCTGTTAGAAGTGAAGGGGTGGCCACAAAGTCCTGTCTTACACCCCTTACGCAGTTCAATTGCGCCATTCTGAACATTTCCTACCAAATGTTCAACTATTTTGCTAACGGAGTGGGAAATCGCCACTCCCAAACCTCCCAGTTTACCCAGGTGTGCGGATTGTGCGTTTTGGGTTGGCTTACCGCGTGGTTGCGGACTGGCCAGCCTGTCCCCAGCGCCGGATAATTCTCTATTTTCAACCACTCTGCATCTGCGGAACATCAACTTACCGGTTTCGATGGTGGCCATCGGGCTCAGCCGTGACGATTGGCCGGATAAACGGCCAAGTTGTTTGTCCTAGATCCTGAGGACGCAACCACGGTCTGGACCATTTTTCTGTATCTGGGTTGGTAGCGCACGTCCCAATCAGCAGAATTTCGATATTGTTGGCGGCGAAAGACAGTCAATCCAGGACTGGTCTGAGGTTCTTTCTGTCGGACAGTTCGCGCTGACAGCGATTGCCTGCGACAAATTAACCGAGGTTTGGAAAACAGAGTTTGACCGACACGGCGGTAACTGCTAGAGTTACGCAACGGAGTTCTTGCGCTTGAACTTAGAAAACTCTAGTTTTCTCGGTTCGATCAACCACGACCTTAGCGGCCAACCGGAAACTTGCAACTTTTGCAAGACCAAGCCGGTTTCTTGCTTTCGCCCGCGATTGACGCTTAACTCCCTCCATTGTTGACCGCCGCTGTTAAGCTCCACGTTTGTGGAGCTGGCAATTCAGCGGCACTCTACGCGTGGCCCTGTGCATATGGTTCATCCAGTTATTTGCTTTCAGCAAATGTACCAGTCAACCAGACGCGCTGGTCGTGCAATACGATCGCATTCCGTCGCTTAGGAGAATGCAAAGAACGCTTCAGCAGGACGACTCGGTCCCGGTGTCCTGTTGATTCAGAATGAATTTAACGGGACAGTCCTGGAGTTTTGGTAATGGGTAAGAAACTGTATTGCGGCAACCTCAGCTACAACGTGCGATCCGCACAGCTCGAGCAGTTGTTCTCAGAGTTCGGAAATGTTGTTAGCGCTCAGGTAATTGAGGACCGTGAAACGGGTCGCAGCAAGGGTTTTGGTTTCGTCGAAATGTCGTCGGAGCAGGAAGCCAATGCAGCGATTGATGCATTGAATGGACAAGATCACGAAGGGCGTAGTCTTCAAGTCAACGAAGCACGTCCGCGCGAAGATCGTGGTGGCGGTGGCGGTGGCGGATATGGCGGCGGTCGAGGTGGAGGCGGTGGCGGAGGACGACGAGATCGCTGGTAGATCTCGTCAACTGACGCACGTTTGACAACTTAACAAATCACACACATGCAGGTTGAGCAAATCAATCTGCATGTGTTCGTTTATACTTGGTCAAAATTCGTCAATGATTGGCGAAATTCAATGAGTGGTCGCTTTCTCGGCCAACAGCTTCTTTTGATACCGCCCTTGAACGATGTCGACTATGACCAATACCGCGATGACAAAATAGAATGTCGATGAAGCCATCTGTTCAATATGATAGCCAAAGAATGCCAGCTCAGCCAAATGACCGCCTTCCGCAAGCAGCATGACTCCCACGATCAGTAACACGAACAGCCCTAGAACCTCGTACATACGATTCTTCTCCAAGAACTGTGCCACTCGATCTGACAGCCAGATCATCATGGCTCCGCTGATAACCACGGCCGCTGCCATCACCATGAAATTATTCGTCAGAGCCATAGCACTGAGAATTGAGTCGAATGAGAATACGACGTTCATGACTACGATCCACACGATCGATAAGACTACCGAGCGTTTAGGTTTATCAGCAGCAGATTCGCCAAGATCGTGCATGGCCAGCATGTGATAGATCTCCTTGACTGCCGTGTAGATGATGAACACGCCACCAGCCAAGACAATCAACGCATACAAGTGGACTTCAGCGTCAAAGACTCCGTTCAAATGCAATCCAAACAAAGGGGACTCCAACAGCTGCCTTGACGACATTAGCGTAATCAGCAACAGCAGCCGCAAAATGATTGCCAAACCGATGCCCCAGAGCCGCACCAATGCTTGCTTGTCCGGCTCGACACGCTTGGATTCAATAGAAATGTACAGTAAGTTGTCAAACCCCAAGACGGCCTGCAACATCACAAGCATCAACAGGGTTAGAAAATTCTGCAGGGTAAACAGGTCGATTAGAAACTGCATTTCAACGTCCTTTTGGTCAATACGCAATACGCGTTCACACGCTTAGAAAAAGCTGGCTCTATTGCCTAGTTGACCACCAGACATTCCCCCGCGACCGCTTAACTGCTCTTGAACAGAATGCCTCAATATGTCCGCCGACCTGCCAATCGCGGAAGCTTTGCTTCGGGATATTTTCGGCTTTTCATGTTTTCGCGGCTGCCAGGCAGAAATTGTTTCCCGTACACTCCGTGGGCAACACTCGCTAGTTATCATGCCGACCGGCGCTGGCAAATCGCTCTGTTTCCAAATCCCTGCGCTGGTGCATGCTCGCTGCGCGCAAGCGAACCCCAGCGACAAGCCAACTTTGACATTAGTGCTTTCTCCGCTTATCGCGCTGATGAAGGACCAAGTCGATGCACTCGTCGCGCGAGGGATACGAGCCAGCTATATCAATTCGTCACTATCGGCTGAGGAGCGTCATGCCAGGTATCGGGCCTGCAGCCGGGGTGAGTACGAATTGCTCTACGTCACGCCCGAACGATTTCGCAATTTCGCGTTCAACGAAATGATCGCCCGCTGTGAAGTCGTTCTCTTGGCGGTCGACGAAGCCCACTGTATCAGCCAATGGGGACACGACTTTCGTCCAGAGTACACTCGCATCCAAGAGATTCGGGCAAGCCTAGGCGATCCTTGCACTATCGCTCTTACCGCCACTGCCACGCGAGCCGTCCAACTAGATATCATTGGCCAACTGGGACTTCAACCAGAGAATATTGCCCTGTTTCACGAGGGCATCGAACGCCCAAATTTACAGATTGATGCAATCGAAGTTTGGGGCGACGACGACAAATTAAAGCATATTGAAGGCGTTTTCAAAAGGAATCCGGGTACCGGCATCATCTACTTTACGCTGATCAAGACGCTCATGAGATTCAGCGAACACTTCGAACAACTCAGGTTGCCTCATTTGGTTTATCACGGCGAATTGCCTCGCGGACCGCGACGGAAAGTACAAGACCAGTTCACCCGGGAACCCGAGCACTTGGTGCTGGCCACAAATGCCTTTGGCATGGGTATCGACAAGTCAGACATTCGATTTGTCATTCACGCCGACTTACCCGGTTCATTGGAATCCTACTACCAGGAGATTGGCCGAGCCGGGCGGGACGGCTTGCCCAGCGAGTGCCTGCTGTTGTACGACCAGTCGGATCTAGCTACGCAAATGGAGTTCCTCCACTGGAGCAACCCTGACGCAGATTTCTATGCCCGACTAATCGACTTTCTGCAGCACGACCTGGAATCGATCAACGCATTCGGATTAGAGTGGTTGCGAGAACGCCTGCATGCAAGCCACAAACATGACCGCAGACTGGAAACCGCATTAGGCATGTTGAAACGGCATGATGTCTTCGACGGTTCGCTTGCACCAATGCGCATCGAACGGGTGCGACAATTGCCACTGGAATTGCGCGACCAGGACAACTTAAAGCAAAAGCTACAGCGGGACCAAGCCAAACTCCTGAGCTTGGTGCAATTCGTGAAAACCGACCTCGATCGCCGCCAGTTTCTCAATGATTATTTTATGGGCTAGCTCTAGTTTCTAATTAGTCGTAAGTGGAGCGAAGATTAACTCGGTCGCATCTTGAGCCGAGACCGACGCTTCAAGATCAGCGACCGTAGTGAATTGCAATTGCGCAGGTTGGTTGGCCAAGACATCCGGCAGCAGGAAAGTGTGGGTCTCTTGAAGCCCATTTATTTGAAACTGGCGGTGCGACTTAGCATACTCGGGACACACCACAACAACCCGTTGCTGGCGACTGGGTTTTTCAGGATAACGCACCGTAACGGCAACTTGATCCCCTTTGTGCTGAACATCTATCTGCACCGAATTGAGTGAAGTGGCATTTTCAAAACGCACGTTTTCCTGCACATCACCTGCGGAGAAAACTCGTTGTTCAACCAAACTGGGAATGGAATCGGAAGCCCAAACCCGGACACTGG
Source organism: Planctomycetales bacterium (assembly GCA_020426625.1). Lineage (GTDB taxonomy): Bacteria > Planctomycetota > Planctomycetia > Pirellulales > Pirellulaceae > Aureliella. The sequence goes on along the minus strand of JAGQPR010000067.1, from coordinate 10,494 downwards.
CGCTTTTTCGCAACGGCCAGGGAAAGAAGCCCAACTGGGCTTCTGGGTAGGGAATCTCACTGGTGAACCAATGGTCAGCCAGCAAGATCGAATCCGCGTCCCGGTCGGCACTCGGTGTGACTTCAGCCACAATGAAGAGTGGCCGAAAGGTAAACTCACGGATGTTCTGTTTCCAAAAGCTCAAGGCTATCCCAAGTTCTTGGTGGGAATCCAGTCGCTCAAAGCGAGGTTGCAAGGAAACTTCGCTCGCCAGCTTGTCGCCGCTGCGTTGTGGTCGCTCGCCGCGGCGGGCGGTACGCAGAAACTCCAATTCGCGCTGCCCCGACTTGAACTGCAGCACTATCGCTTCCCCACCGCGAGCTTCAACGGTGCCGCCAGCCGAACCAATATCACCAGCCACTACCACTTCGTAATGCGCTGGCAACTCATCTTGAGGAATACGAATGGCTTGCCCGAGCGGACTCTGCAATGGCTTGGCGTTCGACTTGCCAGCGGGCAGCACTGAAACCGATGATGTAGGAATACGAGCCAGCGAGTCATTCAAAAGCTGGTTGGCCTCGTGCCGGTTATAAAAGCCGAATCGCTCTTCGCCAAGCGAGGACTTGAGGCTATTAAGTTCTTCCAGCCCACTATTGAACACCTTCCTCCATTCGGCCTGCTGTTGTTGGTGTTTGATCCACTCCTCAAAGTAGTTGTAATAGAACACGCTCAGCCGAATCCTGCTATTGCCCTCCACAATACTGCGAATAGTTTCGGAATCCGTAACCCGCACATCGTTCTGCGGATTGTTATCTGCGTTCACATTGATGTGATTCACACCGTCGGTAAACACATAGATAAAGCACTTTTCCCCTTTGGCGCTCTTGGACAACTCGCAAGCTTCCGCCATGGCATCGTAGAGGGGGGTGTCGCCGCTGGGTTTGAGTAGATCAATTACTGAGTTCAATTCAACCAGCCAATCGGGATCCAGCGGGGACATTCTCTTGGATCGAAACACATCCAAGTCGGATCGCCGCAAGTCGAGGAACTCTTTCAGTCGCAACGAACTCTCTGCATCCTGTTTCTTGAGCCCAAATGGAATCAGGGCCACATCGACCACTGCTTCGCTTCCGTGGATTTCGGCCAGTCGCTCGAGCACGCGTTTGGTATTCGCCTTCACATTGTTGAAGAGTGGCACCTTATCACCGGACACTTGGCCATCCTCGCTGATCAAAGGAACCTGTGTCGACATGGATTGAGAGCAATCTACCAACAAAAAGACGCTAATGGCTGGCGGCTCCTCTGGGGGTAGCACCTTGATCGTTGCTCCGTTTGGGCGCTCCTTTTGCATTCTCAAAACATAAGTCTCTATGCGACTTTCTACCGGCTTCCAGTCGATGGCCTGCGAAAACAAATTTCCACGGATCAGCAAGTTCCCTTGCGGTACTCGGTAGCCGCCCTGCCAATAACTGGAATCGAAAAACTTCGTCGTCGACTGTTGCCCGCCAGCATTGAGTTCCACGGGCCAAGCACGATCCTCTGCGTTTGAACTCGTCCAGGGTTGCCTTCGTTTTTCCACCTGTAAGTAAACGTTCGCTACGGCATTCCAGGGAGCAGAGTTGACCATGACCGGAGCCATTTGCTTTGGCTTGCCAACGTCGATCGTGGCCACTTCGCCAAACTTTGTCTTAATCGATTTCAGGCGACTAACGCTTTCTTCAAGGAGCTGTCGACGCCTCTGCAAGAAGTGCGATGCAAGCCTGTTGATTGGTACAAATTTGGCAAAGTCCGGCGACTCGGTATATCGTTCAGCGAGGCCGTAGAACAAGAATTGATCGCCAACGGTAGCATCTGTAACAGTCGCTTTGCCCCAGCTGGCTTGCGCCAAACGCTGCACTTGCATTACTCGGTAGTTTGCAGAAGACAGCATCCAGCGCTGCCAAGCACACGTCCATGGCCATCCGTTGCGGTAACTGTCCAACGCAGACAATTGGTCATGCAAAGTCCCGCTACCGCCATAAACGCCAGCGAAGCCGCGCAACCAATATTCCGTTGTCAATAATTCAGTTCTCAGACTCTCGGTCACATCCAGGTTGGGTTCCTTGTAGTATTGAAATTGTCCGACCAGCCCGATTCTGGCGTCCGATTTCAATATTGACTCCCAGTACTTCTTATCGCCGCGCAAGGAAGCCAAAAACCTATCAGCGGCATTTGATGCCCTGGGCTGCTCCGGCAGCGTTGCCCCTGGTTGGTTGGAAGAATCATCCAATGCCATGCCAAGATACTCAGATGAACGGGTTTGCAATGCCCCCCTGAGGTCCAATGCAAGTAAGGGCGACATGAGTGCGATTCTCTCGCGACGGAAGGTCAGCGGGCTATTACCCGCAACCTTGCCCTCATTGGTACCAGTCAGCCTTCCCACATAGCCTGTGAATTCTCCTTCCAGCGACTCCAGTCTTTGCTGAAGATCCTTACCTGAGGCCAACAGTTGGCGATCCGGCGTAGGAGTTGCGTTCTGTGACAGCTGCTGATGTATTTCGTTGGTCAAATCAGCAATGGTGGCCAGCTCCGCCAATTGCCTTTCGAGCCATGGGCGTTCATTCTGAACATCGGTCAATTGGTATTCACGCATCATCCACGCCAACAGATGCGGAATGTGATGCAATGCCCGTTGTGTCGCGTCCACTACCATCGCCAAATCGGACAGATCCTGCTCGACCGACTGTAGAGATGCGTCGACCGCCACAAACTCTTCGAATGCTTCGCTGAATTGACTGGCTAACAATAGGTCCAAGGCCCGTAAATAACGAGCCTCGATAGTTGGCAAGCTTTGCAATTGCCACCAACATACCTCTGGTTCAGGTATCGATGCAACTTGCTGAATTCGCCGGAACAGGTCAATTGCTTTGGCGCATGAAGGCGCATAATCCTGACTTGAGTTCGAGCCACTTGCCGTAGCATCACCTACAACATCGAAAACAGCCCAATCGATGTCACTCGCCAGCCGGTCCAGGATATACAGCTCCAGGGAAAACTCACTGGCACTTGCATAATCGAGAGCCGATCGAATTCGTTCTGGGCGAAATGCTTGCTCCCACAACCGGTAGTCTCCCTGAGCGCACTGCGCATACAATTGCCAAACCAGTCGCCCCCGATCACTGGCAGCCAAAGTGGATTCCGGTGGCACGTTGGGTTCGGCCGCGCCCGCAGGCGCTGTTTCCTGGCCTTCTGCGGACTGGGGTGCGACCGGCGCATCGTCAGACTTCTTCCAGAACGAAGGTAATTTGGGGGTAGCCTCGGACAGCTGAGAAGCCAACCTAGTGGTAAGTTGATCAATGGTAGCGTAGGTTTCAACGTCCGTATTAGCGCCATGAAAGTACTCATCGCGCAATCGATCCTCAATCAAGCTAACACCAAAACGCACCTGTGGGCGTGGCAATTCTGCCAACGCTGATTCAACCCGCTGTTTCGCACTGGAAAACGCGTTGGGGCGGTACAAAGCCGCCTCCTCCAGCCCCAGCAATTGCGACTCGACTTTAGCGTAACCCAATGGGTCCCAGCGGTAGGCCCGGTAATACTTCTTGTTCGTCAGCCGGTCCCACAGATTGCCGATGCTGTTCAGCTGGTCGGGCAAGGGCAGGGTGGCTGTCGGCAGCTTGGGTTCATCATCGACAATCGTCAACAGCCTGGCACCCTGCATCTGCTCGAACGTACCTTTCGGTAACCACACCGGTGTCTGCTTGGCGAATCGGCGGTTGGCTACCGCGCCAGCTGTCTTTTCGCCCAGCAAGTCTGCAAACTCGCCGACGGTTATCTGTGGGTCGATCCTTCCTGCTTTGCCGGTACCCGTGCCAGAAAGCATCTGCTCTAAATAGTAGCCAAAGAAAGAACTCGAATACTCTGGTGCCAGCCAATTCTGTTGCCCGTCATCACACGGCAAAGTTATCAGTAGCCGGTCCCGAAGACTCTCATCCACCTTGGCTAACGCGGCTTCCACCGCAGTCTTCCAAGGTCGATCTAGGTCACCTAAGTTGACCACGACACTCGGCAATTGTAGGTCCAGAATTATCCACGCCACCGAGCCAGGTCGAACTGTATCGCCCAGATTGTTGAGCGCCGTGACTAACGAGACACCCGGAGTCTGCTGAGCTTCAATGGCTTGGTAGGGGGAATCTTGTTGAGAGTGAATCCAAATCTCGCCGCCAATGTCAAACGTAGCCATCGCGCTGATGTAAAAAGCTACGACTCGCCTGCCAGGTCCACCAGGGGGAATCGTTGTACTGCTAATCTCTTCAAAGCGGTCGAGCCAAGTGTCGCTATTCAACTCCGAGAGAGCGTTGTCGTTTCCTTCCAGCACCTTCCGATGAGCTGCGACGTTGCGATCGTTAACCTGGAACAGTCTGTCTCTCTGTGCGTCGCCAAATGGGTTCTCCATTAGTTCTGGCGACGCGTAGGTGCCGACGCTGAAAATAAATAGCGGTAAAGGACGTGGTCGAGAAAATGCAAAGTACAGCAACCCTGCTAGCAGGACCAAGAAAAGTCCGAATAACACGGAGACAAACAACCACTTCCGCAATACTGAGCCGGATACCGCTTCCGAATCGATTGCACCTGCACCAGTCCACGACCGCTCCGAAGCTTGCGCCACTGATCCACTCGTTGCCGCACCTGATGGTTTGTGCTTGCCTCTCCAACCTCCAACAGTCGCCGGTTCGGTCTTTGGGACAACGTCTTTGGGAAGCGGCTTGGGCTTGGGTTTGCGTTTGCCGGAATCGTCTTGACGCCAGTCTGCCATTGTGAAATTTGCCTACTTTGCAAGTGTCAAGAATTGCTCCAGTGGGTAAGTCACGTTCGATCAATAACTGTTGCCTTTCGCTCCGCGAAAGCAGCGCTTTTTCCGCATCTTTCGCGGAGCGAAAGGCGACTATCGGACACTAATTGATCGAACGTTGCTAAGTCACCGCCATCTGGTTACCGCTGGTTTTCGAACAACGAACCATCGCAGGTCAAGCACAAAAGTTCATTGGACCTCTCGGTAAGGATTTCTCGAGCCCAGACTCAAAAATCCTATGAACGCTATTTTCAATCTTACCCTTTATCGATCGACAAGAAATGCGCAGAATCGTTTTGGAATTCCAAAAAGTCATTCCAAACGAAACGCAGCAGCTACTTGGAAAGATTGTTGATCCGAAATTTCGGAATCTAGGGGAAATCACTCGGATACCGTTGGGGCAGGTAGCTGCTGCCGAGGTAGCCTAGCTCAAGTCCCAAAATCCTTTACCAAAGCTAATTGTTTTCGGGCAACCCCTCCGCGTGCCCCACGTTGCGGACGGGTTCAAAAATGGCTTGAACCTCTCGCAACAGCACTTCATCAATGGGCTGCTCAGCCCATTTTGCCCACTTGCTAATATTATTTGGATTGGCGCTACCAGCTACTGTGGTGGTAATATTTTCGTTCTGCAAACAAAACTGCAATGCCAACTGAGCTATATCGACTCCGCGCTCTGAACAATACTGCGCAGCCTGCTTGGCCACTTGTTGAACCTCGGGAGGATCGCGAAACCAGACTGGCAGGCTGGAATTGGTCAGCAGCCTGGCACTGAACGGTCCTGCATTCATGACTCCGACCCCCTTGTCGAGCAACATTGGGATCGTTTCATCCAGAAATCGCGTGTTTTGCAGCGTGTATTGGTTGTAGCTCATGACGCAATCTAACTCAGTTTGCGACAGTACCGTATGAAAAATCTTCTGCGGATACCCGCTGATGCCGACGTAGCGCACTTTGCCAGCAGCCTGTTGCTGGCGTAACGCCGGGATCGTTTCTTCAACGATTTGCTGCAGTGGCACGAATTCGATGTCATGACAAAGTACGATATCCAAATGGCCGCACCCTAGTCGATGCAGCGAAACGTCAATGCTCTCCGCAACGCGTCGAGCGGAAAAGTCGAAATGTCCGACGTCATATCTACCCAACTTCGTGCAGATCTTGTAGCTGTCTCGCGGAACTCCCTTGAGTGCAACACCCAACAGGACTTCGCTCATGCCACGTCCGTAAAAAGGGGATGTATCGATGAAGTTCATCCCCAAATCGAGCGCCGTCCGTACCGAAGCGAAAACTTCGTCGAGCGTCACACCTCGGAATTCCGCACCCAAGGAAGAAGCGCCAAAGCTGAGTACCGGTAGTTCAAGTTCCGTGGTGCCAAGTCTTCGAATTTGCATGAGCAAGAGCTTTCTTGCGTGAAACGTTTTGTTTTGGAATCACAAATGAAAATGATGTCGTTTATCGGACACTTCTCGCTAATCGACACCAATTCAACTTAATCTCCCTTGGGCCCAAGGGAGAGTCGCGAGCGGGCACACGCGAAGCGGGTCGGCGAGGGGAGAGGGGAATCTCTCCCCGTCGCTGAGGCTCCGACCCTCCCCACCGAAAGTGATGTCGAAAACGGGGGGGGAAGTCCCCTCTCCGCTCGCCCTACTCGCATCCCCACTGAAGTGCTGTGTCCGCATTTCTGATGTTCATTTCTGATGTTTCTGATGGTAGTACAGGCTGCCAGCCTGAGACGATTTTTGTCTCGGGCTGGCAGCTTGCACTAGCGAATGGCGACAATGAATTGAGATCCTCCCACTGAACGTTACAACCGCGATTTTCAATATAGAGATTTGGCAAAATCCATCCATCCGGATGGACGGTTACAGCTTTCTACCCAGAGGAGAGCCTTAGTGCTAACTGCGTTTGGCGAGAACTGTCATAGTTAGCCGCTTTGGCATTAGCCACGATTGTTCAAGCATCAGAAACGTGTGCGTATTTGCTTACTATCGCTGGAATTCTATTTCAAGTCTCGCTGCAAATTACGGCGTGCGAACTCCTACGCTCAGCAGGAGATTGGCCCATAGCGCTTGGTCGGCCGTTTGAACAGTCAATACATGGTCCGTCGACTCCACAGCAGCGTAGAAATCCCACTTGACAATTGGTTGCAATTCTCGCGTCGAACCGCTTTCCCTGAGTATCTGGCGGTATTCTTCCCACACTGGAGGATCCTCAGCGGATGCATATTCATCGGTCGGCTCAATTCCCATCGTATTAATGACGTCGATCGGAACCTGCGCTAAGATAGCTCTCAGCACCTGACCTACCGTGGGGATACCAGGCATCAACTGCAAGGACACTAATTCTGCTCGTGGACCTATTTTGGAAGCTGCCGGATAGTTGCCATCGGCGATTAGAATCTTTGAATGGTGGCCAGCCTGTGCACAACACTTGAGAATTTGCGGGTGAAGCAAAGTTGTTTTAAGCATAGATGAACTCTGCGAATTGCCGATGAATTTGTCGCAATATATCAATAGTGAGACGCTGGAAACGATCACGTCAGCGGAACTGAGCAAGAGCGTAACTCTACGAGAGATCGTACTGGTGACCTGCACCTTGCGAGCAGTGTAACACACACTGTTTGCCCAGGCTATTGTCCGGAATTTCGTCAACACACTCCATAAGGGCTTTGCGCCTGTAGAATTCTTAGCCTAGGCTTAGCTTAGTTTCCAGGTGCGCATTGTGGTGTGTGTTCTCTTCAATCAGGCAATGCCTACGAGCCGTGATGCACTGAGAAAGCAACAACTGAAGCTATCGCTTGCGGCGGAAAGCCAACGCTGCACACCCCAAACAAAGCAACCCCAAGCTTGAGGGCTCTGGCACGGCAGTAACGGTGGCGCCACCTAGACTAGCAGCAGCAACATAAGTAGATGATGCAGCTGGGCCGAACAGCACACCATTGTTTGCAGCTGCATCGAACGAAATGTTCGTGTCTCCAAGGACATTGACGACGAACTGGAACAGCCCAAGATCGACAGGGGAAGTGGCGGATGGGGTACCGACAAACGCGAAAGTTGCACCGCTATTAGACGGCACGCCTCTCATGTTAAAAAGGTCGCTAAATCCGCTAGTTGCCCAACCGAAGTAATCATCCACGTCAGACGTGTCTGCAACTATTGTCCAGCCACCGCCAATCACATCACCGGAGGAAACGTTCGGACCGGGCGCTCCACGATTATCAACAGCAGAGACACGAACCGTAACGGTGTCACCCAAGCAGAACGTCGACTGTAGCGTGGTACCAACTGCGTCATAGGTTGTTATTCGGAAATCGAAACCTGCATCTGCGTGGGCGACACAAACAACTGCCCACGCGAATACTGCGTAAACAATTCTCATAAATAGAATCTCCTGATGCGAAACGATCTGATAAACACAGATTACCGAAACCGCTCGGCATGGAAACGGACACTGACAATACGGACACAGCACTCTTGAGAAGGCACATGCCAGTAAAACATGGTCCAACGTCAATTACAGAAAAAGCTATCGTTTGCGGCGGAAAACCATGCGCTGCAACCGAGACCTAGCAGCGCCAAGCGCGATAGCTCCGGAAACGCCTTGAGCATTGCCCCGGTCAAAGATGGCGAATTAATCACGTTCGCTTTCGGCGCATTCTCAGGTTACCCAAAAGCAACGTCAGACCAAGAATGACTGAGCTACCTGGCTCCGGAACAGCGACTAGGGATGGATAGAGGTACTGCCGCATACCGTATTCGTCATTGGTCAACGGAAACAGATTGCTCAATGGATTGCTTGCCCCTACACCAAGACCATTGGATTCCATCAACAAGTCGATGCCCGTCGTGGCGAAGATGGATGGAGAGATTGAGTAATTATTCAATCCTATGGAGTTGGCTGGGTCCAGTGGATCGACGAGTCCAGCCCATGAATTGTTTAGAGTCGAGACCGGGCTACTGGAATCATAGTTGTCGTCGATGAATTGTCCTCCTTGGTCGACATCACCTAAGCCGATCGCGTGGCCCAATTCATGGGTAAGCACGCGGCGAAAAGCATTTAGTGAATACACGGCTCCTGGATTGTTGTTTATGTGCAAATCTACGGCTTGGATCGCCGCCGATTGAGTGTAGTTAGCAACGCCTGAAGTCAGTGTCACCGGCACGCCAAAACCAAGCACAGTGGTTAGTCCTAGCAGTCCATTCGTCCCTGCGTCGCTGGCGACGATATCAATCTCTGCTCCCTCAAATCGCACCGTTCCAAAGCTTGGCCCAGTAACAACAGAAGTTGATAAACTGGGAGTGAACGAAAACGCGCTCGCGAGACCACTGGTCGGGTCGACAGTCGTCCATGCAGCGAAGGCACTCTCCACCGCACTCTGAAAATCGCCGACGCTAGGAGTGGAGATCCAGGAAAACTGGTCTCGGAAAGCAGCATAGCTACCCCCTTCAACAGAGAAGCTAATCCCGCCAACCAAGGAACGGTCTTCACCGTTGAATGTGCGAGACTCTGCATCCCACCGCTGACCAGCTGGAAGAGTCACGCCCGCAGACGCATTCGTCCCAATCAGCAAGAAGGCGGCAGAAGTACGCAAAATTGCATGCATGATTCGCGTCCAGGTAATTCCATAAAAAAAGGCAACGCGCCGGTACTTACCGGCGGTTGCCCTAAAGTTATCAACTCGAAACAGTATTTATCGTCTGCGGCGGAATGCCAAAGCTGTACACCCCAGACCTAACAGGGCTAGACTCGAGGGCTCAGGAACCGCAGTCACCGTTGCACCCGTTAAGTTTGTAGCAGCGTGGTTCGTTGCCCCAAAAATAAGTCCATTATTAGCGGCAGCGTTGAACGAGATATCCGTGTTACCAGCAACATTAACGACATACTGAAACTGCCCCAATACCACCGGGGAACCAGCTGCTGGACCACCCCCGATGAACGAGAACGTAGTCCCCGCAGCGGACGAAGGAACACCAGAAGACGTACTCAACGAAGCAAAAGGCGTGGTAAATGAACTGAAATCATCCACGTCGGTGGTGCTGGATAGAATCCTCCAGCCGCCCCCAATGACACCTCCCGACGAAACATTCGGGCCAGCTCCTGCAAGGTTGTCAACAGCAGAAACTTTTACAGTCACTGTGTCACCCAAATTGAACGTCGACTGTAGGGTAGTACCTGCTGCATCGAAGGTTTGAATGAAAAAATCAAACCCCGCGTTTGCCTGGGCTATTCCCAAAGCTGCCCAAACCAACGCTGCAAAGACAATTCTCATTTTAGTTGAACTCCTGTTAGAATGATCGAGTCACGGTATTTTAGTTAAGGAATGTAGACTTGTAAACGATTTAGTTGAAGAAATCTCCCAGAGCTACATCGACGGATGATTCGTAGCTCTCTCCATCCGCTTCGTCACTTCCTTCACCCTCCGGCGAAAGTCCAGACAAAGCTCCAGGGAACGAAGCGGGTACCATGTTCCCTGTGTTTCCGAGTATTGGAGTAAAGTCCACAAAGTCGATTGTTCCGTCAAAATTCTGATCCGCAAAGACTGAGTAAGGCGAACCGCCCGCAGCGGTCGAGCCAGTAGCTGCCAACACTGGCGTGAAATCGACGAAATCAACGGTGCCATCGCCGTTAACATCCCCGACGTTCACGGCAAAGTTAATATTGAAATCGCCGCCACCAAATACATCGCC
>JAGQPR010000679.1 GCA_020426625.1 Planctomycetales bacterium | reverse complement strand
CGATCTATGTTGGCGTAACTTAATTGGATGTCACCGCAAGACTGTATCTTTTGTTTAACCAAAGCTCGGAGTACCCAGGATGAAGCGTTCGATTCTTTTTGCAAGTACCTTATTGTTTGCTGCTTTAATTTTGGCATTGTCACGCCCCAGTATGCTGACCGAAGCAAATGCTCAAGAGTCGGGCTTAAGCGATGGCAAAGCCGTGGAGGCCAAACCGACGCATCAAGCGATCGAGCGATCCCGAGACACAGTGAAGATGCTGGACAATATTTTCAAGCAGACGATTGTCCTGGTGACTGACAAATATGTTCACGATGAGGATGACTTTGCCGCGGGTAGCGCCGCGGTCTTGTTATTTAAAAACATTTCGGAAAGCGGCGACAACAAGGTGCGATTGATCGATGCGACGGGTGATCCATATGAAACCGCAAACGTCGCCAATGATGAATTCGAAAAGGAAGGAATCAAAAAACTGAAGCTAGGTGCAAAAGGGCATGAAGCCGTCGTGACGCGAGACGGCAAGCCATTCCTGCGAGCAATGACCCCCGTTCCAGTCGTGATGCAGAAATGTGTTATGTGCCATGCTCACTACGCCGAAGCAAAGGAAGGCGAACCGATTGGTGCCATCAGTTACACAGTACCGATTCAATAGGGCATGTTGGATTGACGACGGGGATTGTACGCCATGAAAGTGCTTGAACAATACGCGAATGGATCCACGGAGCTTAGCTCTGCACTATCCGGTCTATCCGACGAACAACTTGACGCGATTCCAGTTCCCGGCAAGTGGTCGATCCGTCAAGTTGTCTGTCATATCGCCGATTTCGAGTTGGTGTACGCGGACCGGATGAAACGGGTCATAGCCGAGACTGATCCTACGTTCTTCGGTGGTGACCCCGATACATTTGCGGCCGGATTGGCGTACAAGCAGCGTGACATCAACGAAGAGCTTCGGTTAATTGAGTCGGTTCGACGCCAGGTTACCCGAATAATCCAAACGCTCGAAGAACGCGACTTTCAACGAACCGGAGTACACAAGGAAGACGGTCAGCTTTCGCTTGCCACATTGCTTACAAGTGTTACTCTTCACCTGCCCCATCACCTCGCCTTCATTGAAGAAAAAATTGCCGCCATGAAGGCAAAGCCTCACAAAGAAGGTCGATCGAGCCTGTAATCAATCTGCAGTCAGTAGGCTGCGGCATTTTTCCGAAGGAAGAAGCGATGAATTACTTCTCCAAGAGATGCGCCATTTGCGGCCGAGTCGGAAGCACATCCGCAAGTGTAACGCTTTTTAGGTAATCCAATTGAATTCGTTCGGCTTTGGCAAGGACGCCTTTGAGCTTACAAAAAGAGTGGATTATGCAAGTGTCATCGCTGCCAACACACGATAACAGGTGCATGTCGCGTTCCATGCTCTCGATGACGCCTCCAACCGAGATGTCCTTCGGGTCGAGTGCAAGTTCAATACCACCGCCGACGCCACGAGTGCTGTGCAGGTAGCCTGCACGTGCGAGTAGATTGACGACCTTCGCGACGTGGTTGGTGGAGATTCCAAAAACGTTGGCGATGTCCGCCACGTTTGACCGTTGGCTGCGCGTTGCTAAAAACATCAATGTGCGAAGTGCATAGTCGGTTTGCGTTGTTAGCTTCATTGGAATTGTTATCAGGCCACTCTTTGGGTCGGCCTTCTAGGGATAAGCCGGTGGAGCAATTGCGCGGCTATTATTGCTTTTAATAAACATGTACAATGCATGCAGCTTTAGTCAGGGGTTAGCCCTGATCAGCCTGCTCGTCAATTGCTGCAGCAACAGCCCGCTGTAGCTGCTGGAGCACCTCCGTGGGGCTGCGCCCTTGACAGACACAGACATACCGCAACGACTTGCCCCCACAACTAGTATCGATGCCCAATGCATCAAATACTTGAGTTGTCTTGGGGTATTCAATGATCCAGTCCGGGATGCTGGTGTCTAGATCGCAGTTCATTTCGTCAAGTATAACAAGTCCCAATGAGTTGTCGCGTGCTCGAAACACCGATTTGCGAACTGTTCGAATGCCGATATCCCATTCTGCAGGCAGGAATGGGCGGAGTCGCGCGTGCTCGCCTTGCTGCGGCGGTATCAAACGCTGGGGCACTCGGCTGTCTCGGAATGGTCCGGGAGTCGCCCGAGTTTATCCGTGAACAGGTCCACAAAGTTCGATCTCTAACGGAGCGGCCGTTTGGCGTGAACCTCATACCTTCGGCAACAGACCCTGTGCAATTTCATGCGGAGCTTGACGAATGCATTCGGTTACGCGTTCCTGTGATGTCTTTCTTTTGGAACGTCGCGACCGATGCGATCAAGAAGGCAAAGGATGCAGGCTGTATTGTCATTTACCAAGTCGGTAACGCTGAAGACGCCGTGTTGGCGGAAGAGGCAGGAGCGGATGTGATCGTCGCTCAGGGATTCGAAGCGGGAGGACACGTCCACGGTACTGTTGGTTCCCTCGTGCTCATTCAGGACGTTTGTGATGCCGTGTCGGTTCCAGTAGTGGCTTCCGGTGGATTTTCAAGTGGGCGTAGTCTTGTCGCCGCCATCGCTCTGGGCGCGCAAGGGATTCAAGTTGGGACAGCATTCGTAGCGACTGAGGAGTCCTTTGCGCACCTGATGCATAAGCAACGAATTGTCGATTCACAGGCAAGCGATACGCTGTACACAGACGCATTCGCCATCAACTGGCCACCTGGTTCGCCAGTTCGTGTATTAAGAAGTGAAGAGACGGCAGAACTTGAATCTCAGCCCCTCGGGCACTTGCCAGATGAAGCCGCACGGCAGCAGGTCGCTGAAGAAGCTGGAAGGCCAATCTACTTAATGAGCACTGATTCACCGCTTCAATCCATGACGGGTGATTTGCATCGGTTGGCCATGTACGCTGGACAAGTCACCGGACAGATAAAGCAGGTCGCCTCGGCTGCATC
>JAGQPR010000678.1 GCA_020426625.1 Planctomycetales bacterium | reverse complement strand
ACGTATTGTCTGAGAGGCTAGCAGGACCGTAAGTGTGAGCAATCACGAAAAGATACGACCGGCCGCATGCACAGTCGACTGCGGCGGAATCGTCTCCTGTTGCTAATCGAACTCCTGTCTTTCGCTGCCGAAGAAAAGGGGGCAGGTCTAGACCTGCCCCCTTTTGCCTTTCGCGGCCACCATCCGGTATCGATGCCAAACTCGAAAACCGCCACTTCCAGGACTCACCGACCCGATCTCCAAGTGCTGTGTCCGCGTTTTCTCCTCAAGGTCATCAATGTTGGGCTACTCAAAGAATCTCGTGCCAGGAGCAATCTGTTTCGGTGCCTTTGAGCCGAAAGGCCCAAGATTTGTAGGTACACTACTTGACACATCACAATTATGCACCAGGGCCGTTACTTGGCCGGCGAGGACGAAGTAGGTCTGGAGCTGGTGGACGGTTAAATTGTGGACGGTTTCATATTCAGTTACAAGATTGGATAATCTGCGAACACGCACAATCGTGCCCTCGGCACTCAGCAATCGATCGCCGATCCGCAAGTCGATCGCATTGACCCAACCTGCCTCGTTGCCCTGCAGAACTTGGCCATTGCCATATTGTTGGTATTGCCATTTCCGTTACCGTTGGGTTGATGAGGTCCATTGCCTTGCCCGCGCTCGAGTACCCAGAAAGGTTGCTCGGCTGTCGCCGTGACCGTCTCTTCAGCTCGATGTACGTTTCCATTGATGAAGGTGACGTCAATCAACCGGCGATTGCCACTGGCCGTGACCGTATTGGTGACAATTTTCGCTGCTTGCTCACCGGTCAATGGATCCCATGCGAGCACTCGTTCGCCGATCTCAATGTCTTCAATGGCTCGTGGCGATCCATCCCTCATCAGCACTTGACAAACCAGACTGCTGTGTCCGCGCGCCTATCGTGCACTGTGTCCGCATTTCTCCTCTACGGCCCCTCGCGACGGCCTTCATGAATAATCCGGGCTTGGGTAAAACCCTTAGTCTTGAATCGGCAGATCGTTGAGACGGATCGACTGAATGCTGGTTGCAGGGTCAGCACTGGTGCGAATATGAAGCTTCAAATCTTGGCCTTCGGTTGTTATCGAAATCGTCTGCTGATCCCCCAAGACCTGGACGTAGGGACGACTGCCGACCGGTTGTCCCGATTTGTCAAATACGCCAGCTGAGATCAAGTTTGCTTTCGCGCCGGTGAGCTGAATATCCATCTGCGGGAATTGCGAAACGGAGCCCTGAATGTCCAAGGATGGATGTTTTAACGTTGCCGATTTTGCGGGCATAAATGACCAATCTGCTGGCTGGTTAGCATCACTACTTGCCCAAATTTCAACTACAGCATCAACCGGGAGCGATTCCAGTTTTTCCCAGCCGAACTTCCTCGAATTCCCAGATCGGGTTTCACGTTGTGGACTATGTTTGGCTTCACCAGTCAAAAGCCTAGCCTGTTTGATTTTTCCTGCATCAGCTCCACTCAGGAAAACCCCAAGATTCACTATGGATCGTGCCGATGCGGTCACCTTGGCGTCCACCAAATCCGGATGAGAAAGTGTGCCATTTGAATCTGTCGACAGTGGTAAGATTGTTTCGACTATTGTGCCGACAGTGAACTGAGCGATGCCGTCGAGAGAACCTAGTCTCGTGCTTAAAGGGGTGTCGAGCACTATTGACAGCTTTAATCCGGATGGGCCCTCAGGGCTGGATTTCTCGAACTGAATTTTGCAATCGCGAGTGGAAAACCTGGTGGGTTCGCCGACTTCATTCGTCAGTGATTCAACCGCAATACGGTCCATTCGCAACACCTTGTCGCCTGCACCGCTTGTCTCACTGGCTTCGATCTCGATCTGCCTGGCCGAAAGACGTTTCACCGTAGCGGTAAAGCTGAAGTCCGGGGTAGCAGGAACTATGGGAGCTATCGGTTGCGAGTTGGCATTTTCGAATGAATTCGAGCAAGCAACCATTGAAAAGCAGGCGCAGAGTAAGAGTATCGTCAGCCAACGGAAGTTTGTATTCATAATTAGTACTCACTAAATTGAAGCCTCGCACTGAGGGTTGAACGCGAGCCCTCTTGGTTCTAAACATTACCAAATGCATTATCGAGTTCAGCGAATCGAGATAGTTGCTGTATTGTATCGTCGGTAAACATGAAGCGGAAATAGTCTTCCGACGAATCGTACTTGCCCGTTTCCTCTGAATCGCTTTCGACGTAGTCGATGACTGCGAACCGCGCAGCAAGATTCGCGGCCTCCTTTGTCGAAGGAAAATTGCGAACCAGTTCCAAAAATCGGTCGCGGTGCGTTATCAACGAGCGGTGAAACCCCTCTTCACTCATCTCATCACGGCGATGCCAGGCCGAGAACAACTTCCGTGATCGATCCATGAGTTGCTCGGCCCAGGCTCTTGTTTTCCTGTCCGGATGTTTCTCGGCCAGGAATCGGATGTCGCGTATCAAGTGAGCCCAACAATACTGGGCTTTGATCCAGTAGTTCCAAGCAAACGAACAATTGGCTGAAAAATAGTCGAAGTTCAAGTAACCCTCGAACTCCTTTCCCACGAGTTTTTCCAGCACTTCACGCGATCGTGTGGTCGCGATGTGAAAGGCAGTAAACGTCGCGGCGGTGATGCACCAAATCCAATGCTTCTTGCCGTTGTCTTTGATACTTGTTTCGTCACTGCCAAGTTGCTGCTGCGTGGGAATCGTCTCGCTGAGCTCCTGATAAGCGTCTGCCAGCGAAGCCGAGATAGTTCCCGTGCACAGCTTGGCCAGATAGCCGCGTGAGACAGGCACTTGCAAAACATCTTCTACCCAAGTTTCGATCGTTGTGTAGCTGCGATAGCCGACCGACTTTAGCCAGCCAATCATGGCCAGCATTCGCGGTCCAAAAATGGGGCCTTTAAGCTCTGGGCAGTCGGGGACATACAAGTTGCCATCGGCATCACGGTAGAC
>JAGQPR010000677.1 GCA_020426625.1 Planctomycetales bacterium | reverse complement strand
CTGAGACCGTTGAGAAAAGTGCGTAGGGAGGGTGTGGGTTTTCCGTAGGGTTGCTGTAGGGTTTTGGTAGCTACGGGCGTGGGGGGTGGAAGTGGATGGCGGGTTGCGGGCCAGAGCGGATGTTGCACAAGTGAGGATGCTCCGCCGCATCTTACGTAAGCAGTCATTCATTCCAAACTGCGTTCTGGTCTGGCAGAGTCGCATATCGTAGGGGCTTTAGATCGCGGTTGCGTGAAGCGCCGGCTTGCGAATGTCAGATTAGAACTTAGGGGATCGAAATAGCGACGTGATACAGGCTTTTGGTCAGCATTTCACAAACTCCTGACTCTTTCGATCAAAGGGAGTGTGGTGGTGTTAGGACCATTTATGATCGCAAGTGCATCGGCACTTCGAGATCGGTTTGGGATAAGAATAGTACGACGGTCGATGTAAACATCCTGCGCAAACGCTTCTGCCTTTATTAAGGTCACAATCGGGTCAACGTATTTGGTTAAGCTGGCAGGGAGCCCTCGGCGGAGTGCGCTATACTGCCTTCCGCTGCCACTTTGTAAGAAGAGCTTCCGCAGGACTGTCAGCAATACCTTAACTTCATTGGGAAGCGCGGATCGCATCACGGCATCGTTTGTTGCCGTAAATGCCGCGTAGTTCTCAACCGATGTTGAACCGATCAACACGCCGGCAGGAACGTCGTTCTCGGATACTGCCCCCTCAATCTTGCCAATAATACAGTCATGGAAGTGGACAAAATTGCGGGCGTCTTGCGCCGCACCTGATCTGCCGAGTTCGACGGTGTTAATAATGCACCGTGCAAAAGTAATTCCCGAGAAATCTAAATCTGGATCGACGAATATGGTTTCAAAGTTTGCATCCTGGATGTTCAACGGTGGACCTTTATAGCCAACTTGATAGTCTATTAATATCGACATTAGGTCCGCGGATGTCGTCGCCAGCTCCGCGTGCTGACTTGCTTGCCTTAACGCGATAGAGACCTTAGCCGCTACATCATCGACATGCGCCGCTGCCATCTCCCTTCCTAGCTCGCTCAGTGCCATCGACACATTGTTCAGGGATGACGTGTGGCCAAAGGGGGCTTCAATGTATCGGCCTAGATCACCACTTGCTGCCGCGTCAGCAAAGTCAGAATCGATAAACTCACGCGCTCCGGGTCGGCCTGGAACAGACCCAAGGCCAGGCAAACGACAGGTTAAAAGGTTAGCTGGTTCGTCTGTGTCCCGGCCGAAGACCTTCCGGAAGACGCCTCGCAGGTCACTGTCCTGAAGCCCACGACCATCCCGCGACGTGCGCGCGCGGGTCGCGAGCCGTTCGATAAAAAGACGCAGGTCGTTAGATTCAAATCCGACGCCCCACACCTGACTAACTTCACGCGAGCATACCTGCTGAAGCAGCTGGTCCCAACCATTGCTGGGGGAAAGCGCCAGCAGCTCATCCCCCCTTTTTAGTAGGCCAGCATTTGCAAGGTAGCCTAGCAATAGCGGCCGCGTAGGCAGCCAAGTCGGCAACTCAGTACCCTTAGCGTTGAGAAAACGCTCAATATCCTGATCAGTGAAGCCCGCAAGGTCGAAGACTTGAGCGGACATGTTATAGCCCAATGCGGCCCTGGCCTCGTCGCGGCCGTCAAAATAGCTTTCGCGCCCCGCGATAATAATCGGCGCGCCCATTGGGGTTTGCTCGATAAATCTTCTGACCAGTTCAACGGCAAATCGGCGCGCCTGACGAAGGTTGCTGACTGATGATGCAAACTGAGGTGGCGTCAACTCGTCAAATCCGTCAAGAAACAAAACAACGAAACCCGCTCGCCAGGCGGAAATTAAACTATGGGATCCCGGAAAGCCAACTTTCTCCGCGTGCCGATAAAGCGCCTCGTCAGGTTGAGTTTGCGCAATATGATCTCGAAGATTCAAGTAAATCGGGCAGCGAAGAATCTTGCCAGCTACGAAGCGGTCCCTCGTCTTGAAGTATATATCGCGTAGAGTCATACTTTTTCCGGAGCCGTAATCTCCGTAGATCACATATTGTCCGCCACTCTCAAGCCTCGCTGCCAGATTGGAAGCATGAATAGATTCGCCCGTATCCTCACGACTTAGTGCCGTCGCAATGTATTCGGATGGCGGAACTTTGTAGTCTGCCTCATTTGCTGGATTTCTAACGCTGCCGAATGAATGATCGCCACGAACTCGGATGTAGTGCCGTGCGTCGAACAGCCGTGAAAATAACGCCGTGAAGGAAATGATCTCCTTCGGACAACCGGCCTTGGCGGATTTTACATGCCCAGCTTGATCCGCCGTAGGATCTTCCGCCGTCACGAGCATGATACGGAAATTATATTCGGAGAAGCGATTTGAGCTTCGGAGATCTTTGATCAGGTCGATGCTCTTCTTTAAATCGTATTTAGTCTTCTCGAGCTTTCGCGATTGCGTTGCTTCCACCACAATCAGCTCGGTACCCGTATCAATGATTTCATCACGCTCACGGCCATCAAGATTGATGGCACCTGTTGATTCGGCGTGCCTGTAGAGTTGCCGAGCTACATGCCGGACGGACGATTCAAATTCAGCCGGATTCTGGGTGTCGCTTACGAAATCAGGCATGCCCATCCCCCTCTCGCTTCCGAACACGAGCATGTACGATCTCCAACTTGATCGCAAGGAGCACACGGTGGCCCTGGGCCATTGCGCTTCCTTTAAATAATGGGGTGTATCCCCTTGACACAAGTAGACGATGACCATACATTGAGGTCATGGAAAAGAGCAAATCAGCATCACCCGACTTTAGCGTCCGCGACTTCTTCAAGCGGTTCCCGGACGATGAAGCCTGTCTCGTGCATATCTTCAATGTGCGCTTCGGTGAACGTCACGTTTGCCGCGCTTGTGGTGTTGAAAGCACTTTCCACCGTATGAGCGACCGCCGCGCGTGGGCCTGTGCGGCCTGTGGCGATCATCT
>JAGQPR010000676.1 GCA_020426625.1 Planctomycetales bacterium | reverse complement strand
TAGCTTCTGCATCGCTGATGGAGACGGTCGGTGGACCGGCCTGCGTGCCGGTGACTTGGACATTGTCGAGGAACCAGTAGTCACCGCTGCCGCTCATGCCGGCATCAAAGCGAACGTGCAGCGTGTTGCCCTGGTCGGGCACCGCCAAGTCATAGTCGTGGTACTGGCCATCATCGTCACCGTTGACGAACGATTGAAGCGTGGTCCAGTTGGTGCCATCGCCGCTGACCTTGACATCTGCCCGGTCCGAACCTTCGAAGGAAATCAGCTTTGCAGAGAATTGCAGTCGGACATCGGTCAAGCCGGTGACATCCACCGTCCGCTGCAAATCGCCCGTACTCCGACGCAGCCTCGCGTGCTTGCTGCCACTGGCCGGCGAAGTATCGCTACGTACCGTGGCATCACCGCTGGCAACCCAGCTGCCGGTATCCCATTGCTCGCTGCCACCGGCGAAATTACCCGACTCAAAGCCATCCGCGGCAACTACCGCGAGCAATCTGCGTTCCTCTAAGGTCTCAACGCGAAGTCGCCTGCGCGCCTTGGCTCGCAGGATCTCACGGCGTCGCTGGAACGATGATTTTGAGGGGGTTGATGACACCGGATTGCTCCTTGGATGGAAAGTGTGGTTAGGGATGGCTGGAGTGACGATTGGTTGCTCCAAACCCTTTGCAGAAATGCGTGCCTAACGGCCGCAAGCCGCTAGGTTGTTGGGGGACGTCAATCGTCACCGGGCGGCTGTTAAACGGCTTGTACGCGTAGCGCGACGGCGGCCAACGGCGATGGTGCCACAGGCGATCGCCAATAGGCACAGGCAGCTGGGCTCAGGTACGGCGGTTAGGAAACGATTGCGGCCGATGACCGCCAGCGGATCGCCACCCGGCAAGCCTGGGTTGCCTAGTCCCATGTCCAGGAAGACTTCGAAATCGTCCGGACCGAATAGCACGTCGCCGAAAGCAAACGGAATCGCCGAGATCGCGCCGTTGAACTCTAGTGGGTCGGTCCCATACAGCAGCACATCCGCGCCGCCCAAGATCGCTGGGTTGCCTGTCATTTCCCATAACATTTGCAAACCAACCACGTTGGCGGAAACGATTTGCCCACCCCCGTCGCGAACAATATCATCCAGGGATCCGCCCACAAATTGAACGTCGGGGGTGATTTCAAAGGGCAGGAATGGTCCCGGCGATACACCGGTCAGCGTGCCGGTAACGTCGGTGAAGGCCATCGACGTCGCTCCCGGCACGGAATCATCTAGGGTAAACTCCAGGGAACCGAGGGCTCGAAACGGGAGAATGTCGCCCGCGTTGATGCCGGAAATGGCACTCAACGGGCCGTCCACAACTTCGAATTCAAAGTCGGCTTGAAGCGTCGAACTGAATACGAGTGCTGCCTGCGTTGAACAGATCCCGCCATGCAGCCAGATAGTGAGCAGCAGGAGGAGGAGCGATAGTTTTTTCATGATGAGAGTCTTTGCGTCGAGGTTTGAGTAAGCTGAACCCTTACCATTTACGGCTTTCCAGCAGTCAAACGCGAACATCCTAGTTTGGTGAAAGCCCTTGCTTTCGAAGGCTTCCTAGGATGTGCGGGTTGCAGCCCAGTGTAGTCGCGTCCCAGTGTAAATTCCGGTGGCGACCACCACCCTTCGGCCTTTCTGCGAGCAAGGTGCCAAGTGTGTCGCGGAGTTCCTGCTCCAGAGGGATCAGCTTTCCTACTTATCTGTTCCGTAAAACCGACAAGGAGTGAGACAGGGCTGAGACGCAAATCCACCGGGAAATCCCAAAATGGAGCTTTCAGTGCCTTTAGGCTGAATTCTGCGAGTTTGATGTCCCAGCTTCTGTGGTGATTTCGGAAGGAGTAACTATGGAAGCAGAAGTTTTCGCGGATTTGCGGAGGTGATTTGCTGGGGGTAGTGGGAGCTTGAGCCCATTGCCGTTGGAGTCCAAGGGGTCACCTGCCCCTTTAAATCTGCCTAGCAATACAGAAAAACTGATGCAGGGTTGTATGCCGGAGATCAATTCGTTGAAACAGAATGCCGACTCGACGGAAACGCACCAATTGCTGGATCGCATTGCCCAGGGCGACAGTTCCGCATTGGATACGCTGGTTGCAGCCCATCGAAACTACATGCGGCGAATCATCGAATTGCGAATGGAAGAGGGTTTGCGGTGTCGCGTGGATCCGTCGGACATTGTCCAGGAGACCTCAATGGCAGTTTGCAAGCGGATTAACGAGTTTTTGGTTCAGCGGCCCTCTACCTTCCGTGTGTGGCTTCGCTACCAAACGCTGGAGAGAATCGTCGATGCCCGGCGGCACCACTTCGCCCAGAAGCGGACGGTAAAGCGGGAGTATCGCATTACCGATGCGTCTTCCATGTCGATTGCGCAGCGCTTGCGAAGTGGGCCCAGTCAGATCCTTAGAAAAAAGGAGCTGGCCGAGCAGGTGCGGGGTGTCCTAGATAGGCTGCCTGACACCGATCGCGAAATCTTGTTGCTGCGGTATATGGAGGAGTTGACCAATCAGGAGGCCGCGGAAGTGTTGGGGATTGAGCCCGCCGCATCACGAAAACGGCTGGGGCGGGCCATGCGTCGACTCGCCGAGCTGCTAGATGACAATGACATTAGCTTCCATCCTTGAAGATGAACTACCGGTTTCACCTGTTGAAATACCAGTACTACGTGTAATTAGAAAAGAAGCCCGTTCGGGGCAAATGGAAATGCATCGCATTTCCATTTACGGGAACCGAATTCATTACGTTAGCCCGCATGCTTGAAGAGACGACTATGACCAAAACACAACTTTCCAGTCAGTGTGAAGATGTCGATGATCTTTTGGGCCAGGCTGTGGATGAATATCTACAGGCAGTGGCCGATGGCAAGCAGCTCGATGTGGAACAGCTAGCGACTGCGTATCCAAGTATCGCTAACTTGATTCGCCGGACCCTACCGGCGTTGGAAATGATGGACGTCAGC
>JAGQPR010000675.1 GCA_020426625.1 Planctomycetales bacterium | reverse complement strand
ATTGATGCCTACACTTGGCACGTCTCCAAATTCTGCGACTTCTTCAATAGTCCGCCAGAACAACTCGGTCCCGAAGAGACAGGAGTTTTCGGTGGTGGCAGAATTGACGACTGTATATTTGACGTGGCGTAGGGGTGCTTGACTCATGTGGCACTGATCGCCTAACGTAAGTTTGCCCAAGGTCGGTGCGCTACCGTGGCGCACCGAACAGACAATTAGATTTTGCTGTGGGTGATCACGCTGGCACGGTGCTTTAGGCAGTCATGCCCGATGAGTTCGGTTTAGGCTGGCGATGAAGCGGGTCCGCACTTGATTGGAACATTGCGAGTGGAATCTGTTAGGCGATTGCTCAATCTTTTGCAAGTGATCGGTGGTGCGAGCCAGCGGTGGTGTGATACTTTCTACGCTTCCATTTTGAGAGCGCAAACATGATTCGATTGGAAGTGATCGACTTTTTGGATCAAACGGGGCAGGCGTTGGTCGCGCGGGTTCCGGAATCGGGGACGGCAGCTATCCAGGCTGGTGCTCAGCTGATTGTTCAGCAAAACCAAGAGGCTGTGTTCTTTCGCGACGGGAGGGCCATGGACAGCTTTGGACCTGGGCGACACACCCTGACTACAGCCAACATACCGATTTTGACAAAGATATTAACCATTCCTTGGGAAAGGTCTCCATTCCAAGCATGTGTCTATTTCGTTGGCAAGCATCGATACATTGACCAGCGCTGGGGCACGCGTTCGCCGATCACCATGCGGGACCCCGACTTCGGCATGGTTCGGCTACGCGGTTTTGGTAAATACTCTTTTCGAGTCGCTGACGCTTCGCTACTGATCGGTGAAATCGTAGGAACGCAAGGGAAGTTTACTAGCGAAGAAATCAGTGGTTATCTGCGGGATGTCGTGGTTTCCGGATTGGCTGATCTGCTGGCCACCGCAAATGTCGGACTGCTGAACATGGCCCAGAAATTCGAGGAACTAGCCGCGGCGGCTCGGGTTAAGTTAGGTGAACAGTTCAAGAAATATGGCCTTGAGCTGACCGACTTCATGATCAACAGCATTTCACCACCTGAGGAAGTTCAGCGGGCGATAGACGCTCGGTCGAGTATGGCGGCCATCGGTGATTTGCGGTCATACACCCTCTATCAAGCTGCTAACGGCATTGGCCAAGCTACTGGAGCAGGTGGAAATGCAGCGCAGCTGGGACTTGGGGCAGGGATGGGCATGATGCTTCCCCAGATGTTGCAACAAGCTTTACAGCCGTCTACAAACGACAACACAAGTTCGGCTGCGGCGAAAGCAATCGACTTTTCCTCGCTTTCCAGCGGAAAGCCTGGTGTTCAGCAGGCTTTGCGAGACATCGCATCAAAATCAAACTGGCACCTAGTCGAGTCAGGCAGCCTATGGACATTGACCGTACCGACGGGAACGCTCCGCAAGCAATATGTGAAAGTTACTTTTGACGGAAAGGACGACGCGGGCCACGCAGTAGTCAATATCAGCTCGTCATGCGGTGCCATCAATCCAGCCAGCGCTTTGGCCTTGCTACGTTTCAATTCCCAGTTGGTGCATGGAGCTTTCGCCGTCCGTCAGTTTGATGACGGCGAACAATTGGTATTGAACGCCAATTTGTTGGCAGATACGGCGGACTCACTCGAGTTGGTTCGGACGGTTACTTCTATCGCCTGGCAAGCAGATCAATACGAGCAGCAATTGCACGGGGCGGATGACAGGTGATCGTGGTGTGATCGAACATGAGAATGATTCCGTCGATTTAGTATGGCCAGCTGACGGCTACCAACTGCTTGATTTCGGCGATGGGCGCAAACTGGAACGATTTGGTGGTGTGATCGTAGACCGCGTGTGTCCAGCTGCCGAACGGGCAAAGAAAATGGGCCACGTAGCCTGGGCGACTGCCGATATACGGCTCAATCACCAAGGCAAGCCACTGGGCAGGCTACCAACTGACCTGGAAAGCTGGGAGGTCAAGCTTGCGGGCTGCCGATTTCAACTAAAGCTCACACCCTTCGGGCATGTTGGAATTTTTCCCGAGCACGTCCGCTCTTGGGATTGGCTCGGGAAGCAACTAAGTGTTCATCGTGGAAGCTTTGCTGAGCCCGCCAGGGTGCTGAATCTATTTGGGTATACGGGAGCCGCGACTCTCTTACTGGCTTCTGCGGGGGCGGCGGTTGTACATGTCGATGCATCTGCTCCAGCAGTGAAGTGGGCGCGATCCAATGCCGAGAAGAGTGGTTTGGCCGATAAGAGCATCAGGTGGATCGTGGACGACGCTCGCAAGTTCGTTGCACGCGAGCTGCGTAGGGGCAACACCTATGATTTCGTTGTACTCGACCCGCCGACGTACGGTCATGGCCCTGGAGGCACGCGATGGGATATTCAGCAGCATTTGCCAGATCTGCTGTCTGGAGTTGTCTCACTGCTAAATACAACAAGCTCAGCTGTCGTGCTGACATCTCATAGCGCTCGGCCGGATCTGGATGAGACAGAGGATTTGTTGGAACGGTCGTTGCGCGCTCGCTCGCGTATCACGACAGGCAGCACTACGGGGAGAATGTACTTAAGCGATCAACGGCAGAGACGGCTGGATGCAGGATTTTTTATTCGAAATCTCTCGCACACTTGAACTTCGCGATAGACGCTGGCAATGCTGATTCGCAACTGGCAATGCTGATTCGCAAAATGCTAGCGTAACAAGAAAGAAGGTGTGCTTTTTTTATTCTGAAAACGCAATTTCGCTTTACAGAGCAAGCCTGATTCTTCAAAATGCAGCACGATCGGGACGGACGCGGAAAGCTCAATTTGGAGCAAAGCGCAGACCGTTCACCGCGTCGAACTCATTTTAAGAATTAGCGTCTTTTCTTAGACGTATTCCACATAATAAATAAGGGTGCAGATTCGATTCTACGTATTGATCTTTGAGAAAGGGACTCCCTTCGTCCATGCTGTTAGTCGTTGCTA
>JAGQPR010000674.1 GCA_020426625.1 Planctomycetales bacterium | reverse complement strand
CACCATCCTTCTCCAACGTCTCAGCGCCTGTTTCGGCCGTAACCAACCAACTCTTCAGGCCCTCCACCCAACCTGCCGACATCGTGGCAGCTAGCAATTGATTGACTTCTTCAGCACGCTCGGAAGTCACTTCGCTCTCCAGCAATTCGCCATGCTCCAACAAAACCGACTTGATTTTCGACAGAACCGCCTCCATGATAGCTCTCGCAGACATAAGGGACTCCTTTCCAAAAGGCTGTGACATCGCATTAGCAACGACTAACAGCATGGACGAAGGGAGTCCCTTTCTCAAAGATCAATACGTAGAATCGAATCTGCACCCGATTCAATTAATGAAGGGCGGTTGGAACAGCGCGATAGTTGTATTCGTTCAGTTTCTCGGGGTATTCTAGTTGGACCTCTGCTGCGATCTTCTGTTCTTTCCTTGTAGATGGTTTGAACTTTTGTTTCATTACATGAGCGGTTAGTTCTTCCTTAAGCCACTGGCTCTGCGGCGGTACTAACTGGACAGTGCCGCCAAGCCGTTGGCGGTGGGACTCTGCGCAGCACAAACCACATGGTTTAAGAATCGAGCTGCTGCCTTGAGCACAAAAACCAACAGCATGGTGATAACATTAACGTCGGTAAGAAAAACTGTTCCACTCGAATCGAATTATGCAAGGAGTTTTCACCCATGCTTCGAACATGGCTAACCATTATCATCACATCGCTTCATGGTGCCAGCGCGATTGGCCAAGAGACGCTGCCAGGCCAGCGGAGCGAAACCAACATTGACCGAAGCGAATTTCCTCGTGTACACGAAGATGGACGGGTAACATTTCGGATTAACGCCCCCGAGGCAAAGGCTGTTCAGCTTGTGCCTGGCGGCAGCGATAACGGCCTGGGGCAAGGCCCGTTCGAAATGACGAAAGTCGAAAATGGCAATTGGACTTTCACTACCGAACCTGCCGTTCCAGGTTTTCATTACTACTGGTTCGTCGTCGATGGTCTGTTAGTTTGTGATCAGGGCACCTATTCGTATTTTGGTTACAACCGTGAGTGCAGCGGTGTTGAAGTTCCCGATCCCAACGGTGAATTCTACGCAATCAAACGGGTTCCTCATGGAGCATTGCGTAGCCACTGGTTTCAATCATCGGTCACCGGTCGTTGGCGCAGAGCGATTGTCTACACTCCGCCGGGATATGACAGTTCTGAAACTCGCTATCCCGTGTTGTATTTGCAACATGGCAGTGGCGAAAACCAGTTTGGATGGACCGAACAAGGCAAGGCGAATTTTATTATCGACAATCTGCTGGCTGATGATGCTTGTCTTCCAATGATTGTGGTGATGGAGAACGGCATGATCGCCCGTAGAGCTGGCTCCAACAACTCGATGGCCCGCAACAGTCATAACGAAGCGTTCGCAGACGTGATGATCCAAGATCTGATCCCAGAAATTGATCGCTCGTTCCGGACGCTGAACGATCGAGAGCATCGTGCACTCGCGGGGCTATCCATGGGAGCCGGACAAGCTTTGCGCATCGGTTTAGCGAACCCTGAGACTTTTGGGTACGTTGGCTTGTTCAGTGGCGGTGGGACGAGCAGCGTTCCATTCTCCTCCGCATCTGGACTCAAGCTATTTTGGGGTGGCTGGGGAGCTGGTGAGGCAGCTCGCTTCGGAGGCACGAAGAAATTGGTTGAGCAAGCTCAAGCTGCGGGTATCAATGCCCAATGGCTCGAGGTCGAACGCACTTCGCACGAATGGCAAACTTGGCGAAGTTGTTTGCAAGCGTTTGCACCATTGTTGTTCCGGTAGCCGTTGCTCCGCTAGGGAAACAGGCATGGCTGCCATTGCATGGGCGTCGACCTCAAAAAAAGAGACCTTTACCAAGCAAGTCTGGAACAGTCGAATACCGATAATGGTGTATCATTCTTTGGGATGTTCAGTCAGCATAGGATTGAAAGACCTTCAGTTAACTTTCCTCGAATGCCGCTGGTTCATAAAACGATGGAAATCCGTCTGCTAACTCCCTATATTCTTCGCAAGTACGCTGACGATGAATTGACAATCGACATCGAGCAGCTCACGATTGGCGCATTGCTAGCGGAGGTTCGGCGGCTCCACCCAGCCTTGTATACTTGCATTTGCGATGAAAGCGGCAAATTGCGACAGCACATCAACTTGTTTGTGGGGAATGATTTGGCTTCGCGAGATTACTTCGATACGAAATTGCACCCAGGTGATGTGGTTTCGGTGTACCAGTCCGTTTCAGGAGGTTAGTCGTGGCAGATCGTGTATTGTTGAGCATCGGAACGAAAAAAGGTTTGTTTGTTGCTGAATCTTCCGCTCGCAGAAATCGGTTTGAACTGCGCGGTCCGTTTGGGCAAGGAGTAGCCGTCTATTCATCGTTGATCGACTCGAGGTCCAAGACGCCGCGAGTGTATGCATCCAGCTGCAATCCATTTTTTGGGATGAAGCTCTTGTGCTCGACGGATCTGGGCACCAAGTTCAAAGAAACCAAGTCCGCACCCGCCTTTCCGGCTGAGGATGGAAGGGCTTTGGCAAACATCTGGTCTCTGGAACCTGGAGACAACAAGAAAGAGCTGTGGTGTGGTGTTGAGCCAGCAGCATTGTTCCATAGTACTGATGGTGGAAACTCGTGGGAGATGGTCAACGGGATCAGCAATCATGAACACGCACGGCAATGGCATCCAGGCAACGGTGGGCTGTGCCTGCACACCATAGTGCGTCAGCAAGGCCGCATGCATTTGGGAATATCCACGGGTGGGCACTATGTCAGTCAGGACGGAGGGACTTCCTTTTCTGCAGCTAACAACGGCGTAGGCGCTGGTTTTGTGCCGGATCCCTATCCCGAATTTGGACAATGCGTCCACAAGATTGCTGCTGTTGACCAAGTTCCCGGGCGGTTGTACATGCAAAATCACGGGGGATGGGCCGAGTGGCACGGGCCTGGTGGTCCACGTCCAGATATCGGCGTCCTGCGCAGCGACGACTATGGTGCAACT
>JAGQPR010000673.1 GCA_020426625.1 Planctomycetales bacterium | reverse complement strand
AGAGGAATTCTGGCGGATCCCACTACCCTAAAATTAGGCTGTAACAGACCACTAGGTCTTTGCGTAGCGTTCCCAAACATGCGTACAGATTTTCGTAACTTAGGGACCGCAGCGTGAGCTCGTTTCCCACGACATGCTTTGGCGAATGCAAGTCGAAGGTTACCAACATCAGCGTAGTGGATCGCTCCGCCGATCCAACTCCCACCTTTTCACAACCAGCAGCGTTAGCAAGGGATCAGTCACTGCGCTCGACTATGTTTAACGTTCCCTCGCTAACGCGTCGGGTTGGGATTACATCAGCGAGCGACCTATCAACACGGTGGATTGACAACTGTACTTACACTTCACGTCGGGAAGAAAGTTGGATCGGCGGAGCGATCCACTACATTACGCTACGGCACCTACACTCGCGGCTCCGCCTCGCAACCTCCGGGCTCAGCTCGTCCAGGTGGTTGGCTACAAGCGTGGCCGGGGATTCCAACACTTATCGCTTGGCATATTTCGGTTTACAAGATCAACGAAGCAGCCAGTACGCCAACGGAAACAGCGGCTGGTGAACGAATTGGCGTTTGGCAATCTGCAGGAACAGGGCTGACGTGGATCGACAATTTGGTGATGGTCGGAAATGCGACTGAATGCGGCGGCAACGGGTATCCGACCAGGTATGCCGCCCACTGTCGCCACATCGCTGACATGTTACGAGAAGGCCCTCCAGCCATGCGCGTGGTTCATGGAATCAATTCAAAGTCAATGGGTTACACGCGGACTGTGACGACTCGTTGCTTGATACCAGCGATCAATCCAGCGATCTCTTGAGGCTGCACAATCAATACCTCTCCATCAGGGCAAAATGCAGTGACTGGTTCCACTTGCACTGCCTGATGATCATGCTTGATCCACTGCCTCTCTGGGCCATGCTGAATCAATGCGAAATCGGTTCCCAGGCCGCGCAATATGTTGATCATCTCATCCAAGGCTGCTCTTCCTTCGGCGCCTTCGCTGGGATCCGTGGGGGAACCCGATCCCAATCGAACTTGTTCTCCAGATTTAGCGTCTAGCACTTCATACAAGTCCATGTCCGAAAAAAATCGCTGTCCATTCTTGTTTTCCAGATAGAACAGCTGTTTACCGTGGATCTTTTCTGAAGCTTCGCTCAGCCGCAATCCATTCACCTTTGCATAGGCCTGGTCGATTCTGCCATCTTGCAAAGCCTGTTGGTAATCGTCGGGTCCTTCGAGCATGACCATCCCTGTTTCCGCGTTGCACTTGGCCTTGACTTCCATCGGCTTGGGCAGCTTATTGAATTCGCCAACCAGGCACATGGCTGCCGTCTTGATTGGCCGGACCATGACTACCCACTTGAGCTTGGCAGCAGCCCGGCGAAGCGGACCCAAGACGTCGGGATGGATGCCGCTGCCGCGTGAAAGGCTGCTGATCTCTGTCAGCGAAAGCCGTTCCAGCTTCACGTCGCGTGCACCGTACTTGTCTGAGAGTTTCGATTCGTTGAAGCGTCGAAGCCATTCTTGTGGTGATATCATCCAGGACCTCGTAAACTGAGAATTGGAGCTTCTAGGCGGACACGGCACAGCGCGGACGTGCTATTATCGGTTGAAGCATGGAATTGTTGCGGATTTCGGTGAAAAAAACAGTGAAGAAGGCTGATGAGGCGACAATCGAATCGACTTGAAACCGCGTCTGGCGGTACCGGCTCGTTTCTCACACGTGGCGCTGTCGTGGGGAGTTTCCTGGCCGTTGCACTATTGGCCTGCTCCGTTTCAGCCTCTGCTGACGAGCAAACAGAACATTTCTTTGAATCGTATGTACGACCGATCTTGGTGGAACGCTGCATTTCTTGTCACGGTCAGGCCCGGCAAGAAGGTGGTCTGCGGTTGGATTCGAAGTCAGCCATGTCGACAGGGGGAGATAGCGGCCCCGCAGTCGTGCCCCAGTCGGCCGATAGCCTGATTTTGCATGCAGTGCGCCGCGTTGGCGATTTGGCAATGCCACCTGACCAACCGCTGGCTGCCGAGCAAGTTGAGATCTTGGAAGAATGGGTGGGAATGGGCGCTCCCTGGCCGTCGCACTCTCCGACGCTACCGAATTCAACCAACGCTAACCCCACCGATCACTGGGCATTCCAACCAGTTGCAAATCCGGCAATTCCTACCCTTGCCGCAAGCGTGCAGACGCAAAACCCCATTGATGCATTTATTCTGAGTCGCCTGGTGGAACAGGACATTGTACCTGCGACAGAAGCTGATCGACGGACCTTGATTCGGCGACTTTCCTATACCCTGACCGGTCTGCCACCATCGCATGAAGAAGTTGAGCGGTTTGTCCACGACCAATCCGACGAAAGCTATGGGAAACTGGTCGATCGATATCTCGCATCGCAGCAATATGGCGAACATTGGGCGCGGCATTGGTTGGATGTGGCACGCTATTCCGACACCAAGGGATATGTGTACGCGCGGGAGGAACGATTCTGGGTACACGCCTGGCGCTACCGCGATTGGGTCACGCAATCGCTTAATGAGGACATGCCCTACGATCGATTTCTGCTGTTGCAACTAGCGGCTGACCAGACCAAAGACAAACGTCACGAAGACCTGGCTGCCATGGGATTCTTGACGATTGGACGGCGGTTCTTGGGAGTCAATCGGGATATCATGGACGACCGCATCGACGTGGTGACGCGCGGCATGTTGGGGTTGACCGTAGGCTGCGCGCGATGCCACGACCACAAGTACGATCCCATACCTACTGCCGACTACTATTCTCTCTTTGGTGTATTCAATAGTTGTTCTGAGTCGCTCGTCAGGCTGGATCGGGAACCTCGCGATGCTGCATTCGAGGCTGAATTGGACAAGCGATTGTCAGCGCTGGCCAAAAGACTCAAATCCAGTCGCGAGGAATCTGCCGGGCGTGCCCGCAGTCGGATTCGAGATTACTTGTACGCGCAAACAGAGTTGCAAAAGTACCCGCCCAATGGATTTGACCAAGTCTTTGAAGAATCGG
>JAGQPR010000672.1 GCA_020426625.1 Planctomycetales bacterium | reverse complement strand
ATTCGAGTTATACATGCAATACATGCACCCAGTCCACGCCAGATCAATTGCTCCATTCACCCCTTCGGCGAATACTTACGTCGAAAACGACGTAACTTTCCGTGGGAGGGTGAGTTGATGAAACAGTTGTTAGCGAGAAGTGTCCGATTTTTCGACATTTCGACGTTGAAAAATACTACGCTTCACGTGCAGGTCACGCGCCCATTAAGTATCGATTTTCCCGATGGAAATGACGAGAACAGGACGTTTCCGTTAGGGGGCACGTTTTTTTCAGTACCATGAGGATTTCCTGCAGCACAACGTAATTTCCCTATTTGCCGTGCAATTCCTGCAAACCAGCGGCGAAATGCAGTCCCATTTGTACTCGTGTGTCCGCCAATCGATTCAAGTCATCAACTTTTCGATGTGTGGACAAGCGGGTAACATGGGGACTCGGCGAATCAGGATTACCACTCACTTTTCTAGCTCGACTTATGACGACTGCTGTTATCGTTCAAACGCTACATCGCATTAATCGCCAAAAATCAGACCTAAAGTCCCAGCTGGTTCGTGGACCGCGGACGGTCGCCGTGGCGGAAGGCAAGCTAAAAGCAGCTCAGCAGCATGCACAGGACCTGCAAGACCAGTTAAGGCGATCCAAAATAGACGTCGATAGCAAGCAGCTGCAGATGAAGGAGCGCGAGGACAAAATCGTCAACCTGCAAGGCAAGATGAACGCCGCGAAGGAGAACCGCGAATACCAAGCGCTCAAGGATCAGATTGCCGCTGATTCGCAGGCTAACGTCGTGTTATCAGACGAAATCCTGGAATTGCTCGAATTGATCGACGAGCAAACAGCCGCCGTGGCTCTGGCGAATGAGGTGACGAAGGAAGTTGCTCTGGAATTGGATGCGGTCACTAAACGAGTCGCGGACCGAAAAGTCGTCTTGGAGAGTGAGCTAGCGCGAGTTGAAAAGGAACTGGCAGAGGCAGAAAAAAACCTCACTGGCGACTTCAAACGCGAATACGAACGGCTTGTCTGCTTAAAAGGCGAAGATGCCATGGCAGAGCTCGAAGGCAAATGTTGCGGCGGGTGTTACCAGAGTCTCACGCCACAATTATTGGACCAACTGTTGGTAGGTAATCCAATCATTTGCCCAGCTTGTGGCCGCTTGATTTACCAAGACCGATAATTGAGTTTAGCTCTTGCAAATCGGCCTCACTTGTATGCGGTAGGAATGGAGAATGGGTTTCTCGATGCGCCAATGGGAGAGCGTATTCTTGAAACCATTCACGATTCACTTTGCCTCTGGCGGGGCCCAGTGCTGGCCAGCCCGTTCACGCGTTATTTCCCAAGCTCGTTGAGCACTCACTCGATGCGCTGCCGACGGTCCATCGAGGGGCCAATTCGGATCGGGCCGATGAGCTTCTAGTAGAATGGCGTTTGCCTGGGCAACCAAGTCCGGATGCAAGTTGGCCACGTCTTGACTTTCGCCAGAATCCGCGACCAAATTGTACAACTCGATCGGCTTGTCCATGCCGTTTCGTACCGCCTTCCAATCTCCAAAACGCGTTGCTTGAATCGGTTTGTCTAGATGCAACTCCCAGTAAAAATAATCTCGTTTTGGCGCGGGTCCGCCCTTTAAGTAACTGACCAGGGATATCCCATCTGTTTCGAAACCAGCGGCAGGCGCCGCACCGCTTAGTTCAACAAACGTAGGCATGATATCCCAAAAAGCCCACGGCTGATCATCGACACGACCTGCTGGGACCGTCCCTGGCCACCAGGCCAAAGCGGCTTGTCGCAATGCGCCCTCGTACATCTCGCGTTTGAAACCGCGCAGCCCATTGTTGGCCTGTTCGAACAAAGAGCCGAATTCAGATTTTGGACTGAACGAGGAGCCGTTGTCGCCACTAAAAATGATCAGTGTATTCTTGTCGATGTTCAATTCCCTGAGCGTGTCGACTAACTCTCCAACATCAGAGTCCAGACGCGTAACCTGCGCGGCGTAGGATTTTTGCGCCAAGGTCCACGGCTTTTCTGCGTACACGCCCAGATCATCGATCTCGTGCCGCCCGTGCGGAAGGGTGATTGCATAGAACAGTAGAAACGGTTCTTGGGCATGACCGCGGACCCAGTTGAGCATGTCCTGCTGAATCAGCTCTTGAGCGTAGGTTTTCCCGACAGTTTGTCCATCATTTCCAGGCAATAGGAATGGCTTGGCATCATCGTACAGGTAGGTCGGAAAATACGAGTGGGCATGCCGCTGACAATTGTAACCAAAGAAGTGATCAACGCCCTGATTGAACGGGCTACCCGTTGTGTCGAAAAATCCCATGCCCCACTTGCCAAATGTGGCTGTCGCATAGCCTGCAGACTTTGCCACTTCGGCAATAGTG
This sequence comes from Planctomycetales bacterium, assembly GCA_020426625.1. Lineage (GTDB taxonomy): Bacteria > Planctomycetota > Planctomycetia > Pirellulales > Pirellulaceae > Aureliella. The sequence goes on along the minus strand of JAGQPR010000672.1, from coordinate 641 downwards.
ACAGTTTCGCTGGGAAGGGGCAACTGGCCTTCCGGGGGAACCTCGTAATTGCCGCGCACTGGGCAATGTCCCGTATGCAATCCAGTAAAGAAGGAAGAACGACTGGGCGCGCATACACTCGTTCCACAGTAAGCCTGAAGATAGCGTGTTCCTTCTGCTGCAAGCTGATCAAGTCGAGGAGTTTGAATCAGCTTCTGCCCATAACACCCTAAATCACCCTGAGCCACATCGTCGCTCAGAATGAAAATCAAGTTGGGGCGTGTGCGCTCATTAGAATCTGCGGTGGCAAGGCTTTGAGCCCAGCCCACAGCCAGCAACACCGTCGTCGCAGTCACGAAGATTCTTGTCGAAAACTTGGTTGATCTCATCTCGTCGCTCTCTCTTGAATCACAGTGTCCGCTGATTTGCTTGACTTTTTGGGCGGAGAAAAGCTCATCATATCACAACTGCTATTTCGAAGGTGCATTGCTGCGAATGCTCCGTCGTTCTTCTTGTCCCTGCGGGGCAATGTGTGGCGTTGAATCCGTTTCCAAGGGCTGACACTCCAGTAAAGAAGAAACCCAAATCTCATGCGCACATGTACTTGCCCAACCGATGTGGAGTGCTGCGGGACGATGCGTGCGGGAATTCTGGCGAATCCC
>JAGQPR010000671.1 GCA_020426625.1 Planctomycetales bacterium | reverse complement strand
CTGATCACATAGTCCGCATCGACCAGTAGCGGCGTCCGCTGCGTCTTGAGATACGTAACGTCCAAATACACCTTCTGGCCAGTCAATGGTCGGCAATCGAGCTTGGCAATAGTCGCATCCACTGCATCACTTAGCAGCAGTTGTTCCGTGGCAGTGTAGCTCTTCGTCGTGCCACACCCAGCTAAAGCTAGCAACAAACAAACCAGCGGTGCTTGGAGTGCAAAAGAGAGTCTCTGGTTGAATTCGGCTGGGTGGGACATCGATCATATTTTTTGCGCGGTGAAGAATGAGGCGTACGCAACTATGCCTGCTTGACCTAAGCATCAAAGCTGGACGCGACCTGTAAAATATCGGCAGGTGCACCAAACTGTTACTGAATATGCATCCACGCAGAATTTTTTCCGCATAACTAGCCGCTTGGGCGTTAGCCTCAGTTGTCCAAGTTTCAGAAAACTTGTGCGTTGGTGCTTAACAAATCGTTCTTGGGGAAAGGCAATGGCTGATAGCTCAGCCCATGCGGCCAGAGTCACAAATCGTAATTCCTATGCCAAATCAGCTGCAATGCGCTCGCGTGCGGTTCCGTCAAAAACCGTGTCCAATGCACAGCGGCTAATTTTGCGGAAGGATTTTGTGAAACTGAATTTCCATTTCTTGACACTGGCCTCACCGGTGCATCTACAGATTTCAGGGCGTGGTGTCCAGATCATTCGCTGTTAGTCCAAGCGTTAGTGCGGTATGCCAGATCTCGTAGCCCGCCCCACCGATCTTAGAAACTAATTAAGAATAACCTCAGCCCCTCAATCAGTTTGCCTGTGAATCTCTGTCGCGTTGGCCACGGCTATCTGCTAAATCCATGATCAGTCAGTTCACCGTACTCAACAGCAGCTGAATTGGAGAGACACGACCATGGTCCACCAGCCATTTCGCCGAACCATGATTGCGATTTTGGGAATTTGCTTGGCACAGGCCTGCCTAGCTCCAGCATTTGGTGGCCCGCCCAACATATTTCAGAAGATGTTTCAAAAGCGTCAACCGCTAAACGAAGAGGCCTTGACGCTAAAGCCCGAGCATGGCCCCTGGTTAATCTTCGCGACCGCCATTCCTGGAGAAAATGCCCGGGAAAACGCGATCACGCTCGCTCGCGAGCTGCGAACGGCTTTGGGTCAACCAACGTTTGTCATGGAGAAAGTCTTTGACACCTCTGGCGTACTCGGTTCGACGACTAAGATCATTCCGGACGTCAATGGCGGGGCTACCCAATACCGGGCTTGGACGCAATACGCCAACGGTTCACGTGAACAAGTTTTCGCGGTACTCGTGGGCGAGTTCTCGACCACCGAAGATCCTCGCATCGAAACCGTCCTCAAGGCAATTCGCACCGCCCAGCCAGCAACACTCAGCAGTCTGTCTTCACCGAGTAACACGGAAGATATTGGCAGCAACAGTCTCGTACAAAAATACCGGGCTTGGCTAACCAAAGGTAGCAAAGAAGCAGGCCCCATGGGTACTGCCTTCTTGACTCGAAACCCTCTGCTACCTGAAGAGTTCTTTTTGGATACACCCAAAGTCGATGAGCTTGTTGAAAAACTCAACAAGAACGTCGAGCACTCGCTGTTGGACTGTCCCGGCAAGTACACGGTGCGTGTAGCCACGTTCACCGGTAAAGAAGTTACGGACTTTGGCAACGGAGCGCGAGCTTCACAACTGCCAGCGCAATTGACCGATACCTTAGATAGGGCAGCTTACAAAGCCAACAAATTGACCACGGCCCTCCGTGAGGACAAGGTTGAGGCATACGAGTTTCACGATCGTTACGGCAGCTACGTGACCATCGGCAGTTTTGATTCGTTGGGCTCCCAGCTACCCGACGGGCAATTCCAGTACAACCCGGACATGCAATTGGTGATGAATCAGTACTGCGGCTACAGAAACATCAATGCCCGCGATCCAATCACAAACGCGGTCATTCCTACCACCAGCGTGAATTCGAAAGACAAAATACCATTCGATATTCAAGGTAAGCCAATCGCCGTTCCACGCCCCAGTGCAAAGTCCTACGCTGGTTCGCTGCTGGGAAGGCGATAGAAATTTTTAGCGGCCAAACATCGGCGGTGTTATGGAGTGCTCCGACGTGCTCCGACTTGTCGGACCACTCCAAACTTGAATATGTTGCCTGCGAGACTCCATGGGGGCATCACACCAAGGCGCGGGAATCTAGTCGATCTACGAGGCCAGAGCCAACAAACGCCGCAAGAAAATGGCCAACGCTCGGCCGCGATGACTCAGCACGGCCTTAACGGCTAACCCGAGCTCGGCAAAAGTCTGATGATACTCTGGAATTTCAAATAGAGGATCATATCCGAACCCACCGCTGCCTCGATATTCGCTGATGATTCGACCCCAGCAGCGACCTTCCGCCTCGACGTGGATACAGCCATCGGGCGAAGACAAGACAATGGTGCTGACATAATACGCTCTCCGCTGCTCGCCAGTCGCCGCAGTCATTTCATTGAGCAACTTTTCGTTGTTGCGATCATCGGTGGCACCGGGGTCAGAGTAGCGAGCTGAAAAGACGCCCGGCGCACCTTCCAAATAGGGCACGCACAGACCGCTGTCTTCCCCAATCGTCCATTGCTGTAAGTGCTGGGCTTGTTGCGTGGCCTTCAGCCGGGCGTTCTCGATAAACGTTGTTCCCGTTTCTTGAACTTCCAGCGGATCGCCAACTTCCGCCAACGATAGAAGGCCAACGCCCAGCGGTAACAGCAACTGCCTCAGCTCCACGCACTTCTTATGGTTGCCCGTGGCAAGAACGAGCGTTTGAAAGGGAAGGGGACGTGCAACATGGCTGCCAGCTGGCCCGGTTTCCGTCAGTGAACAAGTTGATCTGGTCATGCTTGCTGAAGATAACCAGCTACGCACGGCAGTCAAGCCAAGCGTTGGAGAGAAAAGCACTTACAGAGTGCTTATTGCTAGTGCCACAAAACCTAATTCCTATACCACATCAGCCCCTAGTGGTTTGGGACAGCTAA
>JAGQPR010000670.1 GCA_020426625.1 Planctomycetales bacterium | reverse complement strand
CGCAAACCGCCAACACCACTAAGCAAAACCGCCCAGCCACCCCGCCAAAACGGACCAGCCAAAAACCGCCACTGGCATCAAGGATGCTTTTACCTTCACCGATCGCCGCCCATATAATATTCATACCATTCGCCATTCGGTAGAACTCCACATGTACTTGCGGAAGAAACGGCGACGATGCTGATTCCTTCTCGTTTCAACGCGCCCAGCGCTGCGTCGGCCTGACAATTGGACCAGTGCTCTCCGCTACCTCCACAGACCATTGCTTCACATCCGGACCAATCGCGGCCACCAATTGATCCCCAGGGATCATCTCCCTGTGTAAAATGAAAAACTGTAACCGTGTCCGCGCATTTGATCACCACTCCCACACATGGGTTGGCTCCTCCAACTCCGATTCGCCCAGGTGGAGTCGATGGATACGGATATGTACGGTTAACCCCGGCGGGTGGATTCGGGAAACCGCCAGTAGTTGGCGAGCTGACACGCGGGCTTGGCTTCGCTCGATCTCCTTTGCTCGTTGCCCTGCAACACGAGTTTCCGGTCAAAGTCTTCGCGTTTGGGACTGTACCGGGCGTCGGAGGTAGAGGCGCTGGAATGATCGGCATCCCGGGAATATGTCCTGGAGTCGTTGGAGGCATGATTTGCGTGCCCAACGGATCGATGTACTTCATTGGTTTGCTATGGCAGTACTCATACAAACATCTTGAACCTGCTTCGAACCCGATCGGATCTTTGAAGCAAGAACCAATTGGCTGCACATAAGTGAAGCCATGCGAGTCGTAGGTAGAGTTTTCAGGGTGCCAACCAGTCTTGCAGGCGAAGCAAGCCTACGTTGGCGAAGTCCATCGTGTTGTGGGTCACCAACGTAAGGTCATGGACTAAAGCAGTTGCGGCGATCAAACAATCCATGTCGGGCATAGGCGTCCCTTGATCCATCATTGTTGCTCGCAGTTCGCCGAACGACAGAGCGACTTCCATGTCAACTTCTATAATGTCGATCAGTGTGTAGAATTCTGCCACTGCCTGCTGGGACTTGGTTGAAGCCTTGCCTCTCTTCACCCACGTCCACAATTCGCCAGCGCAAACGACAGAGGTAGCCAAACCTCCTGAGTGCTGAACGAAACGGTTCCAAACCAATTGCTCGCCTTTAAGGTAGGAGGAGCATACATTCGTATCGAGCAAGAATCTCACTCTTTGGATTCCACACGGGAGAGACGGCGCTGCGCAGCGTTCGCTTGTAGAAAAGCCTCTAAATCCACTGCATCGCCACGGCAACTTCCAAACAAGGATTCGAGTCTAGACTGCTTCTCGGAATCGGTAAGCCCGAGAGGGCGCAACACTACCTCTACCGCCGTACCATCTGGAAATCCTAATGGTTCTTCGAAACGAATCAAGTTACCCGCGATCTTCCCGTAAATGCTTTTACTCATCTGTTCGCTCCTGTTCTGCAATCCTTGCTGTGCTACCAGCGTTCACCCCATTCTAGCATATTGTGGCAGAGGCACAGTTCCTTGGCCGCCTGGCCGTTTTCGCTTCTACGCATCCTGCGTTGCTGCAAGAATGCTATGCAGGCAAACGCGGCCATCAACTCTCGCGGCATCCAAGTCCGCTCGTGCTCTGCACGCCTTCCAGAACCCAGGCCGCCAGTATTGTTGCGTCTCGAACATCATCACTAGCAAAGCACCTCAACCTCTCGCCGCTTTTGAACCCAAGCCTTCAGCGAGTTACGACCGCGAATAAATATCGCTCATTACGAGACTCATCCCCGCGGTCGTCCCAACGAGAATTCTGGCTTCGGCAATGATGTCCACTGATGGGACTAAAAGCTGTCAACAAACAGCCACACGGGCCAGCCCGTGCCACACAAGATCAAAACTCGGCACCCCAGCCCCCAGTTCCAACCCGCCGCGGTCGTTTGGAACCTGAACACCGAACACAAAGCCTGACCCCAGCGCAGCTCCCCTGTATTTTCATGCTTGCGGCACGTCCATAATCATAGTTATTGAAATGTCAGCAGTCGCTTCACAACACCTGAGTGATTGCGGCTCCGAATAGTAACCGCCGCTCCCCCAGTTTAATAAAGCGTCAACAGGACGCATCCCAGTATTCGAACTGAGAACACTATGATAGGCTTCTCCAGCAAATACAGACGTACGAACTGTTTCAAAGTCGACCACCTGAAAAAGTACCGCGTACTCTGTCGTGTATGCGTTCTGGATACTATCGAACTTTGATTTCAATATAGTCGAATTGGTCTTACTGTTTACGAGAATTTGATGTGGACTACCAGACTCTATGTTCACGACTTGCAATGAGAATGTACTGGAACTCGCTATTTCACTTGCATTGATGTGGTAATCTGAGGTAGCCAGGGTTCGATTGCCGTTTCGTTGACTCGATAAGAGCAATAGTCTCTTAAGTTCGGAATTCTTGAAATTGACATGAATAAGAGCCATTACAATGGCTGCGGCGCAGGACGCAAGTAGGAGCTCTCTGATCGATAGGCGAAATCGTTTATTCATGTGCCAGTTGTCGCGACAGTAGGTTGTGCCTCCCAACCTTGCGACGATCGCGGGTGCTTTTTTTTCATCCTGAATCCTGATAGACCACTAGTAAAATCGCGTTTGAGCACAAACAAAGGTTAGGTGTAGAGTGCATTTCCTAAGCTAAGGCAAACTACCAATTGGTACTTCCACGCCTATTGGTTTGTTTGGGTAGTTATAATTCACTTTGGTGCCTCTCTCTACTAACGGACGCGTACAGTTACACATGGTGCCGCCTGAGACGGTTGAGTACTGATAAAATTCGAGAGGCTGTGAATCGAAAAGAGTTGATTCGTCGGTTAACGTTACGATCTTTCTGCCTTTGCACTTCTTGGGTGGGAGTAGGTCTTTCCAATTATCGAAGAAGGGGCTAGTAAGTCTCTTTTTAGGAAGAAAACGCAGGAAGAAAACGCGGACACAGCACTTGGGGATGGGATCGTTGAGTCCTAGAAGTGGCGGTATTCGAGTTTAGCATGGATACTGGAT
>JAGQPR010000066.1 GCA_020426625.1 Planctomycetales bacterium | reverse complement strand
CGGTCCGATAACCGCTTCAACTCGCCCACAAAACTTTCATCGCTAGTCAAACTGTCGTAGCGGCGAACAGTAAGATAAACGCTCAGTGGCTCTTCCGAATATTCACCACTTCGCACTTGATAGGCCGTTGTGCGAGTTTCAAAAGCAAGACGACATTGGGTTTTGCATTCGTCGTCAAGCGCGAGTTGAATCGCTGGCTCGTAGCTGAGCACCGTGCTGCCAGCGATATCGGCCAGCTTCTCCATAGATGGCATCATCCCGAGCGCTTCGGCTAGCAGTTCGTTATGGTTTCCACGATAAATGTAATCAAACCCCATCGTCAAATTGAGCGACTCGCAATCCAGGTGGCTGATCGACAATTCGAATGGAATCTGCTGCAACACAGCTTGATGCTGTTCTACTGCGCTTTCGATTGAATCTGGATTGACTGCACCGCTACACAACCGCCTTGGTTCGGTGGACACCCAACGATACTTGCCGCCTTCCTTTTCTTCCTCGAGACAATACTCACCACGCTCGCGAGCGAAGAAGTTCGACATTTTGGGGAAACGTTTTTGAATCTGTTCAAAGAAATGCAGGATCGACTCGCGGTTTTGCGGTAGGTCCATTTCAGTACACAGGTGCATGTTCAGGTAGAATTCATCGCAAAGAGCACCATACTTATGCATTCAGCATGCCTTTGTTTTTAGCGAAGCTTTCATTGTTCGCACGGGAGAGGTCCCCCGCCCGCGATCAACTACTGCTATATGAGACGTATGTGCGATAAAGTTGGAGAGCGGATGCCAAGGTCGATAGTGACTTGGATAGTCCTAACTCTGAGGCTAAAGCTCCCACTCGTATCCGCAGGTTCAAAACCGAGGTTATTCCGACAATGACGGTTCCCCGAATTCACTTGGCGGACGCTCTAACTGTGCCAGAACGCGATCTCGTTTCGTAGAGGAAGTATAGGATGAAAAGAGGCTGAGTGTCAAAGAGGGTCAACAAGGCCACTTGAATCGTAGAGCCATGCTCGAATAAACCCTGAAGTATGGCGCAAGTCGCAAGTATTAGAGGAATTAATTCAATTGAAAAACCAGGGAAAACTATGTGCAAATATCTTTGTGTACGGAACGCTTAAGCGCGGTCAATGCCGAGAGAAATGCTGGCCCAGGCCTCCTCTGCAAGTCAATCCAGCCTGGACATTTGGGTATCTGTATGACCTGGGTGACTATCCGGCGTTGATCGATGGAACGGACCGAATCGCGGGTGAGGTGTGGTCGTTCTTGGACGCCGATTTGGATGAAGTTCTGGCCGTGCTGGACGGCATTGAGGGGACAAATCAGCCTGCTGAACGCAATGAATACGATCGGATAACCGATAACGTGTTCCTAATGTCAGGCGATTCCACCCGAGCTCAAATGTATGTTTATGCTCGGCGAGAAGTTCTGAGTGAAGGAATGAAATTGGTTGCGTTGACTAGTGACATGTATGTTGCGTGGCCGACCACGCGAGCAACTAAGACTTAGTTTGGTAACGTTCCGCCAATGCCGCTACCGTCTTGCCAATTTCAGCTCGACAATGTTGCGGCGAGATAACTTCGGCTTCAACGCCCAACCGCAAAACGCGTTGAATAATCTCGATGTCGTGGTACGCGGAAACCGTCAGCAATACAGATCCATCGTCTTGTTCGGAAATTTTCTGCTCGGCGTGCCAAGGATCCTCTTGCACCCATCTGGCGGCTTGCGCGGACAACTTAATGACATAGGTATTGGGGCTAGCCCCGCTGAAGATTCCAACTGATTGACCAAGATGAGCTTGGACGTCGATGGATCGGTTGGGTTTGAACCAATTATCAAGCGCTTTTGCAGATTGAAAGCGATCGAGCTTCCAGTGCCTCAGTCGATCGGACTCCGTTCCGTCGCGAGCAGCCTCAGTTGCAACCACGTAGATACTGGATTGAAACAGGACAACTCCGTAGGGTTCGATTTGTCGGCTGGTGGTGGGCCGCCCTGGCACTTGGTAAGTGATTTCCAGAACGCGATGCTCCTGGATGGCGCGGTTAACGGTCTTGAGGATTCCCTGGTGCTTTTCGTACGTTTTCGTCGGCAGCCCCAACACGTAAAGGGTTCGGCGGTAGCGCTCGTAGTGTTCCCAAACACCTTCGGGCAGCTGCTCGCCGACTTTGTTCCAGAAGGATTCGATTCCGATCCAGAATTGGGTTCCCACCAAGGGCAACATGAGGTCGCGTCCCATCGACAATGCGATCAATTCGCTGGCTGTGATGGCGATCTTGCTCAAGCCCTTGTCACTGCGACTCATTTTCCAAACGCGGCCGCGCTGGTTCTCCTCATCAATGATAGGCATTCCCGCAGCGGTCAATGCGTCCAAATCGCGGCGGATGCTGCGAGTGTGCAACGACGTTAGCCCCAATTCCTCGACGACCGAATTGCGAAGTTCCTCAAGCGTCGCGCCAAAACGCAGTCGTTCTAGAATCTGAATGATTTTGTGTTGGCGTATCAGCTGTTCGTTGCGTGCCATGAATTCCCTCCTTGATTTCCACGGACGCTTGCTTGGCAACGCCGCCAACGCCCGCTCGCAGCGTTTCCGTTAACTGGCCGCCTGGTTCAAGACTTGCTCAGAAACGTAAATAGGTAATGGGGGATCGAAAGTAACGGCCACGGCTATCGCGTCGCTGGGCCTTGCATCCACTTCAATCAGCTCGCCGCCCCTACGCAATTGCAGCTTGGCAAAGTAGGTGTGTTCGTGCAGCTCTGAAATGGTGACGCTTTCGACGGTCGCACCCAGCGAGGCCGCTACCGAGACGATCAAGTCGTGAGTAAGTGGACGCTGCGGGACAAAGCCATTCTTAACCCGACGATCGATACTGGTCGCCTCAAAGATTCCAATCAGAATTGGAAACTCGCGAACCCCGGAAACTTCCTGCAAGTAGATAACCTGATTATCGCTGATTTCGCTGATAATGATTCGCGCGAGCTGCATTTGTACCGACATATGATTCGATCCTTGATTTTCACTTAGCTCGCCAGTCTGCAGTGCGAAAACCCAGTCCAGTGCTCCGTCAGCGCTCACGAATGAGCAAAGCACCTGCTTTCCCTGGAAATCTTCCCAGGGAATTGCCAGCTGGCAGCCTAACCCCGGGATGATCGCGGACAACAGCGAAATGTTGCTGGAGCACCAGTTTCAACCAGCAATCACCGCTATTATATCGCCAGGTCGCACGAACAACCATTGCCGCTGCAAAGATCCACAAGCTGACTTGGGATCAGTGGGAAATCAATATATACAGGTCGCGTTCAGTTTTGATGCTCTGGTCAAGCGGGGCTTTATCGAGTACGTCTCATTCAGTACCGGGCAAAGATATAGCGGATGGCGGCCAGGGAGAGTGAATTGCTTGGCTTCTTCTAACTGCATCACCCAAACAATCGACGCCCCCAGGGGCATGTCCGACCTCGCGTTGCAGGAACCTCATGCTGAATCTCGCCTGCCGGTAATTGGGGGCTCTCAGCTTCAGTCGCCTTGGGGTATCATGCTTGTCTGGACAACAAGGAAAAGGAAACGAGCAATATCGTCTTTCTAATTCACTTCAAATTGGTTTTTCATGCGTTATTTAGGCGAGATTACCGGAAGAAAGTCGGCGGAACGATTTGTAGCCCACTTACTGACTCAAGATGTTGCGACGCACATTGAAGCTGTAGGTGATTTCGATCGCTGGGAAATCTGGATACGCAATGAAGATCAACTCCAGCTCTCTCGTCAACAATTGAATGAATTCTTGGCTGCGCCTCAAGATCCCAAATACGAGGCGGCCATCGTCCGAGCGAAGGAGATACTGAACGAAAAGGCGGAGTCGAGAAAGCAGATCGCCCAAAACATCCGCACCGTTCGTCCCTCAAGACCCATTTCTGGCGGGCTGATTGGTGGAGGTGCAACCCCACCATTGACGTTGACGCTGATGATCTTGTGCATCGGCTTGCATCTTCTCTCCTCTCTGGGTGGCAATCGCCAATCCAACAATTGGTCCACAGCCACCAGCGAACAGCTTTCTTTTCTAACAATCGCTGACTATCAAGCGAGCAATCACAACCCAGCTGCAAGCATTATGAAGGGCGAGATTTGGCGAGTGATTACTCCAATTTTCTTGCATGCCAATATGATCCACTTGGCCATGAACATGCTAGGCATGTATGTGTTCGGACGACTGATCGAACGCTTACTGGGCACACCGCGTTATGCGTTGTTCATATTGTTGCTGGCCATCGTTCCAAATCTCGTGCAGGGACTGACGCCAGCAGTGCTCGGTGGCTCACCGTTTTTCGTGGGAATTTCAGGGGTCATCTACGGATTTATTGGGTATCTTTGGATGCGTTCCTCGATCAATCCCCGCTTCCCCATTCGCATCCCCGCCCAAATGCTGATTCTCGCAGTAGGTATGATAGTGCTGGGGCTTTCAGGGTTAATCAAGGACTGGCACATGGCAGATTTGTGTCACCTTGCCGGTTTAGTTGTTGGCGGGGCAATTGGATACGCGGCGGAATATGGCAATTCTCCGTAGGCTTCACAGTTGATGTTTATGCGTTGCCAGTGGATCCACGACCAAATGTCCCTATTGAATCTACCTAGAACCAAGGTTTCCCTGCTGGATGGCAATCACCCTTCGTTGATATTCAGGACATGCACAAACCGCGTATGATGAGCACGAACAACCAGCCGAGCAGATCCAACGAATTGGTCGTAACGATCGACGGTCCTGCGGGTGCTGGGAAGAGTACGGTTGCCAAACAGCTGGCACAACGGCTCGGCTTCAGTTTCTTGGATACTGGTGCAATGTATCGGTGTGTGACCTTGGCAGTCATTCGTTCAGAGATCGATCCGAGTGACATTGAGGCAGTTGCCGAAATTGCCCGCGAAGCGAAGATCGAATTCGATTGTGACGAAGTTCTTCTCAATGGCCAAGCAGTGACCCATGAGATCCGCACGCCAGCTATCGGGAAACTGATTGGCACCATCTCCGACAATTTGGAAGTTCGCCGCCTACTTTCGCAGCTGCAAAGGGAGTGGGCCGCTGGAAAATCCGTGGTCAGCGAAGGCCGCGATCAAGGAACCGAAGTGTTTTCCGACTCTCCCTGCAAGATCTTTTTGAGTGCAAGTCCAGAAACTAGAGCCAAACGCAGGCAGATCGAATTGGCTGAGCGAGGCATCCATTTGGATTTTCAATCGGTACTGGATCAGCAGAATCAGCGCGACGCAGAGGACGCAAAGCGAACCGTAGGCGCACTGCGGATAGCTCCTGACGCGATTCGCGTTTTCACCGACGGATTGCCGCTAGAGGAAGTAGTCGAACGTTTGGTCCTACTTGTAAAGAATTGCCGAGAGGGACGGGCCCGCGTGGGGCTAGCTCCACCTCACAACTCCAATACTGCTGCAGCCAGCGAGAGCGCCTGATGGACAAGAGTGCAGGACGTACGGGCTCTCGCAGCCAGCGCACGAGTAAAGCAAAACCCCGTCAACGAAATCTGTTGAAGCGAGCGTTCTATCACACGGTTCGACTTTCCAGCAGATTGCTTTCCGTCTCGATTTTTGAACTCAGGTGTTATGGACGCGAAAACACTGAAGTCGAAGGCGGAGCGATGATTCTCAGTTCGCATCAAAGCAACTTTGACCCAGTACTCATCGGCGTTACGTTCAACGAACCGCTCAATTATCTTGCTCGTCGAACGCTGTTCAAGAATCGGATCTTTGGGACGATAATATCTCTCTTGGACGCTATTGAACTCGACCGCGACCGTTCAGGGCTGGCTGGACTGAAGGAAACGATTCAGCGGCTGCGGCAAGGCCAAAAAGTACTTGTGTTTCCTGAGGGCACGCGAACAAGCGATGGTGAAATTGCCCCGCTCAAGCCGGGATTCTTGGCGGTCGCCCGGCGCAGTGGCGTGCCTTTGATTCCGGTCGCGATCACGGGAGCCTACGAAGCGTTGCCACGGGGTTCCCGTTGCCCCGTGCGCTATCCGCTCCGGGTCGCGGTAGGTCCCGCAATTCGAGCGGACGAATTCGCTAACCTGGATGACCAAGCTATGCTCGATTTGGTAAAGTCGCGGCTGGATTCATGCTATCGCCAAGCGCAGGAATCTCGCCACTAATCGATCGCCGCTAATCGAGACGTGCGCCTGTATCCGCGTTGCACTCCAGCTGCTAAACTCATAGCTGCTGCACGCATCTTTTCACCGGCGTTGCGACCTGCCACAACACTATTTCATCCATCGTGTGAACGGTTACTAGAAAATGAATACCTGGTATCTTCTCGCTCAACAAGATAATACGCAGGCTGTCGTGGTGATCGTGATCGCCTTGGTGATCATCGTATTCATCTTGGGAATGTTTGCCGTCGTAGCGAATTTCTTTTGGCTCTGGGCTCAGTCGTTCACGACGGGAGCCGGGATTGGACTGCTAGACCTGATCGGTATGTGGTTTAGACGTGTGGACGCTCGCGCTATCGTGCGCAGCAAGATCATGGCGGTTCAAGCTGGCCTGGGCAACAGCGAATTGACCAGTCAAGCCTTGGAAGCTCACTTCTTGGCCGGTGGAAATGTCCCGCAAGTTATTCGAGCCCTGGTCGCGGCCAGAAAATCCAAAATCATCACCTTGGGTTTTCGCGAAGCCGCCGCCATCGATTTGGCTGGGCGTGATGTGCTGGAAGCGGTGCAGACCAGTGTGTATCCGAAAGTTATCGATTGTCCTCCCAAGGGCGCTGCCCGTTCCTCGCTGGACGCAGTTGCGAAGGACGGCATCCAGCTGAAAGTCAAAGCCCGTGTCACAGTGCGTGCCAATTTGGCTCAACTGATTGGAGGAGCAACCGAAGAGACAATTATCGCGCGAGTCGGTGAAGGAATCGTGAGCGCGATCGGCTCTGCGGACGACCACAAGGTAGTTCTCGAGAATCCGGATATGATTTCCAAGGCCGTTCTCGCCCGAAGGCTTGACGCCCAAACCGCTTTTGAAATCGTTTCCATTGATATTGCGGACATTGACGTCGGTGAAAATATTGGCGCTCGCTTGCAGGCAGATCGCGCCGAAGCTGACATGCGAGTCGCCCGCGCTCGGGCTGAAAGCCGACGTGCGGCGGCCGTAGCTGCCGAACAGGAAATGACCGCTAAAATTGAAGAAAGCCGTGCCAAGTTGGTTGAGGCGGAAGCGGATGTGCCGCGTGCCATGGCAGAAGCCTTCGAAAACGGCGGCTTGACCATCATGGACTACTATCGATTGAAGAACGTCGATGCCGATACAAAGATGCGAACTAGTATCGCAGACGTTGGGGAACGAGATAAGACGGTGGTCGAAGCTCGGTAGTGAATTGGACAGCGCTGCGGTGTGCCTCTTTACCTCTTGCAGCGACAATAGAGAAAGTTTCGAAGCAAACGGATTTGTCGGAGTTCTAGCTCTGCACACAAAAGATAATTAGCAGCGGGTATCAGCCATGGCAAACGACCTTGAGAAGTTTTTGCAGCAAGCAGCCGAGCGTCTTGCGAACAAGCTCGATGAAGCCCGACGTCCTGCTCCCGCTGCCAAGAAGAACAAGCCGCCCGTTCGTCAGCAGGAGCGATCGGCTGGGCAAGGGAAACCGCGACCAGCCTCCCAGCCAATGCGACCATCTGGGGAAGTTGTGGATGCTGTCGTGCTGGATCCAAATCCGCGTGAACTGGGACCAGATCCCCTCAGCAACATTGATACGCGCCCCGGCCTGGCAAGGGAAATAGACCAGGCCGACGAGAGAATGGCGAAATTCATCCACGACGAGCTCGATCACAAAGTAACCAGTGTCCGCGATGCTTCAGCTGCCTTGCAAGACGGAAACTCATCCGGGGTCAGAAGCAGTGTCAAGAAACGGCAGCGGGACGTTAGTCCGCTGATCGCCATGTTGCGGCAACCCGCCACGCTCCGTGCCGCGTTCATTGCAAGTGAGATATTTCAGCGCAAATTTTAGCCGACGCCTGTCTTGTGCATTCAGCATCCATCCTGCTTGACTGATGAGCAGCTGCTACAACAGTGTGAGCTTCGTCTGCTGCGTCGCGGAGGACCAGGTGGTCAGCACCGCAATAAAGTTGAAACAGCAGTGGTCCTTACTCATCAACCGTCAGGTGTGTCTGCGGAAGCCAACGAACGGCGAAGTCAAGCTGACAATCGCGCGGTGGCACTGTTTCGACTGCGCTGCTTGCTGGCCCTGCACGTAAGGGGAGAATTGCTCGCTAATCAGCCTTCAAGTCTGTGGCGGGAACGCAGGGTCGGCAATAAGATCCGCGTGGCAACTGCACACGAATGTTTTCCCTCGCTGCTGGCCGAACTGATGGATCGACTGTTTGCACTCGAGTTTGACTTAGTCAGAGTTGCCTTGTTCTTTGAGGTCAGTCCATCGCAATTGGTTCGATTCCTGAGAAGCTATCCGCCATCGCTAGCGTTAGTCAACCAGCATCGGCAGCAACTCGGTCTACATCGCCTCCACTGAAATTCTGTGGGAGCCATTGACTGCTCGCAGTCGTATAAAGCTTCCACGCAGAAGTTTTCGGCATAATTAGCCGGTTGGGCGTTAGCTACGGTTGTTCAAGTATCAGAAAACTTGTTCCTTGGTGCTTATGTTGAAACAAGATGGTCGGTGCATTGACCGATCGCACCTCGGGCGATTCTACTAGCGATCTCTAACGTGCTTTTGCCGGTTTCTGGAAATAGTCCATTATGGTGTGGTCGTTGCTATTGATTGCAGTTGGATTAGCTGTGCTGGTGTTTGGCGGTGATCTATTGGTTCGAGGAGCATCGCAACTTGCGTTGTCCATAAACATCTCACCACTGGTTATTGGATTGACGGTTGTCGCATTCGGTACCAGCGCACCGGAGTTGGCAGTCAGTCTTCAAGCCGCGTTCAGTGGCCAAGCTGCGGTTGCCGTTGGGAATGTTCTCGGTAGCAACATCTTCAATGTACTGTGCATACTCGGACTGTCCGCGACCGTCACGCCATTAGTCGTTTCAAGTCAATTGGTGCGCTGGGATGTACCATTTATGATTCTCTCCTCGTTGCTGATGTGGTGGATGTCAATTGACATGACGATCAGTCAACTAGAAGGTGGAGTGTTGTTTGCGATACTCTGTGGATTCATAGTGTCCTGCCTTCGACGAAGCCGGTTAGGAACGGGAGAATCTGTCGACGAAACTGCAAAGGAATTGCCAAGTAACCAAGGGAAATCGGCAAATCGTTGGGCCCAGATGCTGTTCATCTTATTGGGACTGGTGCTATTGGCGATCGGCTCGAAATGGTTGGTGAACGGCGCAGTTACTATCGCGACTATTTGGGGAGTCAGCGACCTAATTATTGGTTTGACAATCGTCGCTGCAGGTACTTCCCTTCCCGAAGTCGTAACCAGCGTCGTGGCAAGTATACGTGGCGAACGCGACATAGCTGTCGGAAACGTTGTTGGCAGCAACATTTTCAATCTGCTGTGCGTCCTCGGCCTAAGCAGCCTGATATCCCCCGCAGGGATTCCACTGACGTCAGTAGCATTACAATTCGACATTCCGGTCATGGTTGCGGTGGCGATATTATGCCTGCCAATTTGCTTTACAAACAATCTGATTTCACGCTTTGAAGGTGCGATCCTGTTGCTGTATTACCTGGCCTACATACTCATTTTGATTCTAGCGGAAGCCGCACCCGAGCTTGGCGATCGACTGGAAACGATCGTCGCCTTTGGATTGATACCATTAACTGTATTGACCCTGCTCGCTTCCCTGCTGTTTACTTGGCGCGTTTCAAGCAAAGGATTGCTCCATTGACAAGGAGCCAATTGTGCTTGGGCTGTTCATCTCAGTCGCACGTCGATCCGATGCAATCCGCTGCGGCATGCAAGCCGCCCGAGGAAGGGTAAACTACAACCAAGTTCGACAAATAAATGACAACAAACTTACCTTTCTACCGGGACAGGGCCCGAGGGGGCCCGAGGGAGAGTGAGACGCGGCATGGGAGAGGCAGAGGGAAATGCTCAAGCTATTTCCCCTCAGGTCGTTAGCCAAGGGAACCGCGGTTGTTAGGTAGTCAATCATCGCGCAAATTGCGACTCGGGAGTCCTATCCCGCCGACATCACGGTAGAGTATTCGGAGCTGGAATGTGGTTGGTGTATTGTCTCTTTTGGTAGCTCTCACGCTGTCGCTGCTGATCACTCGTGTAGCCTCAATGGCGCTAATGTTCACGGGACTGTCGCGGGAATCGGCCAGATTCCAAGCGAGGTCCGCGCTGACCGGCTGTGGTTTTACAACTCAAGAGTCCGAGGGAATTGTCAATCATCCTGTACGGCGGCGGATTATTATGCTGCTGATGCTACTCGGCAATATTGGCGTGGCAACTGTGGCGGCCACAATCATGGTATCGTTCATGAGCACAACCGGTGCAACCACTCATCAACGGATCGTGACACTCTTGTTTCTGGTTTTGGGGCTGGCGGTACTCTTCGTCGTTTCCAGTAGCCGCATGATCGAAAGACGACTGAACCGCGTCATTGCCTGGTCTCTCAAACGCTTTACCAGACTTGAAGTTCGCGACTATGTCTCCTTGCTCGAACTATCGCAGGGATATTCCGTCACCGAAATGCAAGTGGAACCCGGCGACTGGCTTGCGGACAAATCATTGGCTGAACTACGGCTTTCGGACGAGGGTATTTTGATTCTCGGCATTCGCCCCAAACAAGGGGATTACTTTGGAACGCCTCGCGGCAACCAAGAAATTCGAGCCGGCGACACGCTAATCATCTATGGAAATCTAGAGGACATTGCCAGACTTGATCAGCGACGAACGGGAATCAAGGGTGATAGGGAGCATGACAGGGCAGTTGAAAAAAGTGTCCTCGCAAAGTCTCAACAAGTCGATCGGTAACCAAGAGTTCGGCTTGCACGCCGCCCTAGGACGATGGATCTTTCATGGTAGCGTTCGCCCAAAAGCATCTTTCATTCGCAGATCGTTTGTAAAAAGTGAATAGTGCCATGCTCGAATCTGCCCTCCTCAGAAATTGCCGCGGATACATTGCCGGTCAGTGGTGTGATGCGGATGCTCAGCGCACAATGCCCGTGGTGAATCCGGCAAACGATGAAACGATCGCCACGATTCCCGCCATGGAGCGAGTGGAGACCATTCGCGCCATCGAAGCAGCGGATTCGGCCCTGGCGTTTCCAACTCCAGCCGAAAAACGCAGCTGTTGGCTGGCGCAGATCGCCGAATTGATCATTGAACACCGGCGAGAATTGGGGAGGATAATTTCACTTGAGCATGGCAAACCCTGGGAGGAGGCTCAGGGTGAGGCCGACTATGCAGCCAGTTTCTTTCGCTACTATGCCAGATGCATCGACATGCTAAGCCCCAGGCACTTGCCAGATCGGCCGCGAGGACTGCGTTGGACGGTCCATTTTCGACCGGCCGGCGTGGCAGCTTTGGTGACTCCCTGGAATTTCCCGTTGGCAATGTTGGCCAAGAAGATGTCTGCCGCGTTGGCCGCAGACTGCAGCTGCGTGGTAAAACCATCATCCAGAACTCCCTTGACTATGGTTGCGTTCTTTGCGCTTCTGGAGAAACTGCAATTTCCCAGGGGTAAAGTTAACTTGCTACTCGGTCCTGCCGAGGAAATCAGCCAGGCCTTTTGCGAACATCCCGCTGTGCGGGTAATCAGCTTTACTGGCTCAACAGAAGTTGGTCGCCAGCTGATGGCCGACGCAGCTCGCCATCTGAAGCGGTTGTCGCTGGAGCTAGGTGGCAACGCGCCATTCATTGTGTTTGCCGACTCGGATATCCATCATGCCGTAGAGCAGTTGATCGCCAACAAGTTTCGAGGTTCGGGGCAAACATGTGTCTGCGCGAATCGCGTTTATGTGCAGGCAAGCATCGTTGAAGAATTCTCAAAACAACTCGCGGCGCGAGTTGCTACTCTGAAAGTTGGTAATGGCCTGCACCCGGACACTGACCTGGGGCCGCTTATCGATCGTAGCGCAGTTGAAAAGGTGCAGCGTCATATCGACAACGCCCTGGCTCACGGTGCCGTTCGGATCACACCTGAGGGTATGAATTCAAGTTCCGCCAAATCTGGCAATTTCTTCCCCCCAACTGTCTTGCGAGGCGTTACTGCGGAAATGGAATGCGTGCATCACGAGACTTTTGGCCCGGTCATCCCAATTCTCGAATTTGAAAACGAAGATCAGGTGATTGATGCCGCGAATTCAACGGAGTATGGGCTGGCGGCATACGTATTTACACAAAATGCATCGCGTAGCGAACGAATGTTAGCGAGGCTGCGATTCGGCCATGTTGGCCTCAACACCGGCTCGGGGCCTACCGCCGAAGCACCCTTTGGCGGCATGAAAAGCTCAGGATTTGGGCGGGAAGGCGGCCTTGAGGGTTTACACGATTTTGTTGATCCACAAACGATTGCCAGCCCATGATCGTGCTGGTCCCGGCGATGCGGATAGAACGTACTCGCTAGCGATACTGATCGCTGGGAAACGCACACAGCGCACGCAAGCAAGTAATCCACCGAAAGTTGCCTCATTCGTCGATGCAACTTTCACAAATCATAGTGGCTGGCAATGTGATTTCCGGCGAGAAAGGTATTACAAGCTTGCGTACCTGAGGTCCAGGGTCATCGGGAAATCAGCGTTCCGCTCGGCAACCGGCTTCGCGACTTTGCCCTGCGTGTGGCCCCAGGCGACGAATCTCGCAGCCCGGCGACTTTCCGCTTCGAACGCGTTGATGGGGAACGTGCTTGGATTCAAACCGGAGGGATTTCCCACATGGTACTGGCACCCACCGATCGAGCGCTCGTTCCAGGTGTCGATGATGTCGAACACTAACGGCACATCCACTGGAATCGTGGGATGCAGGCAACTTGGCGGCTGCCATGCCCGATAGCGAACACCCGCTACATATTCACCCTCGACTCCGGTCGGATGCAATGGTAGCGAGCGACCATTGCAAGTTACTGTGTGCCGCGTGTTGGTAACCCCACGAACAATAACTTGCATTCGCTCAACCGACGAGTCCACGAATCGAGCGGTTCCGCTGCCTGTAGCTTCCTCGCCCAGCACATACCAAGGCTCGATTGCTTTGCGTAATTCGAGCTGTACATTGCGCCGCGCAAATTCTCCGATGACTGGAAAGCGAAACTCGAAGTGCGGAGCATACCATTCCTCGTCGAAGGCAAAGCCAGCAGATTGCAAATCCTCAATGACATCCGCAAAATCCGTCTTGACAAAGTGTGGCAACATGAATCGATCGTGCAGGGATGTATCCCAATTCACCAACTCGCACACATAAGGTTGCTCCCAAAATCGAGCGACCATGCCTCGCAAAAGCAGTTGCTGCGCCAAGCTCATTTGGGGATGTGGCGGCATCTCGAAACCACGGAATTCAACTAGCCCTAAACGTCCGGTCGATGAGTCCGGAGAGAAGAGCTTGTCGATGCAGAATTCGGCGCGGTGCGTATTGCCAGTTAAATCCACCAACAAATGTCGGAAAATTCGATCGACTAGCCAGGGCGGCGTGTTGGCACTCTTGGCTAATTGCTGGCAAGCGATGGACAGCTCGTAGCGGGCGTCACAACGCGACTCGTCGGCTCGCGGAGCCTGGCTGGTGGGGCCGATGAATTTTCCGGAGAACAAATAGGAAAGCGATGGGTGATTGTGCCAGTAGCTAACAAAGCTGCGCAGCAGATCTGGTCGGCGCAACCACGGGCTATTGGCAGGACTGGAGCCACCAAGGACAACGTGATTGCCGCCTCCTGTTCCCGTGTGCTGGCCGTCGAGATCGAACTTTTCTGTGCCCAAACGGGTTTGACGGGCATCCTCGTAGACGCCGGTAGTGATATCGTGCAACGAGCTCCAGTCCGTGGCTGGGTGGACGTTGACTTCAATGACTCCCGGGTCAGGCGTCACACGGATGTGTTGCAAGCGGCTGTCATGTCCTGGCTGATAGCCTTCGATGACTACGGGCAAGTTTAGTTTCGTGGCTGTCGATTCGATGGCAGTGACGAGATCGAGGAAAGATTCCAGGCGATCAGTGGGAGGCAGAAAAACATGCAACTTGCCTTCACGTGGCTCTATGCAGAGCGCGGTACGTATGACGCTGGAAATTTCTGACGATGGCGTATCCACGGTCAACAACATGGTTGACGCATGTTCATCCCCAGTCGGAATTTGTCCGTCGCCGGAACCGTGCGCGCCTGAGCCTTGTCCGACGGCAGCAAATTGTTGACGTGGCACCAGCGTCTCTGTTGCAGCGATTTGTGCATTTCCATGCAATGTGTGGTAGGCGCTTAATCGCTCGGAAGACAGCCCTTGCAAAGACTCGAGCGGAGGAAGTGCTTCGCGTGGAGCCAACGGGTCGTGCGGATACAATTCGTTGACCGCATGCTCACGCCCAAAGTATTTGAGTGACTCCAACGGCAATCGGTAGCCCATCGGAGAGTCACCGGGTATCAGGAACATTTCTGACGATCGTAAGACCCAATCACCACTCATCCACTTGGCGTGGTCGTCCCACCAAATATGGCGCAGCGGTAGCACGACACCGACCGTCGCAGTTAGCCCAGTTTCAAAAATGCGGGCGATCCTTTGGCGTTCTTCGATGGACTCCAATTTGGAATCTCGCACGTCAACGTCCGCTGGCAGTCGACGCTCGCGCCACATGTAATACATCGCATCTTCGTAGGCGTCGATCACGTGCTTGGGTTGCACCCCCAGAGCCTTGGCCAGTTCCTGTCCAAAGCGACGGGCATCTTCGGCGGTGTGGCCATAATCCCAGTCGGTGTTGGCCAAGTAGCGATCGTCGTGCCAAATCGGTTCGCCATCCTTTCGCCAATAGTTGGTCATGGCCCAGCGCGGCAGCGGTTCGCCGGGATACCACTTGCCCTGTCCAAAGTGCATCACACCACCGGGTCCGAATCGCAAACGCAATCGTTTCAACAGTTCGTAGGCAAATCGTCGCTTGGTTGGACCAACGGCCGCCGTTTGCCACTCGTCGCCGTCCATGTCATCGATGGAAACAAAAGTCGGCTCTCCTCCCATCGTCAAACGAACATCTCCGCGCTCCAGGTGCTGGTCAATTTCGTATCCCAACGCTTGGATTTTTTGCCACTGTGGTTCGGAATAAGGCAAGGTCACACGCGGATCTTCGTGAACACGCGTAATTGACATTTTGTGTTCGAATTCCACCTCGCATTCATCCAGCATGCCGGTGATGGGAGCTGCCGAACTAGGGTTGGGCGTACATGCCAATGGAATATGCCCCTCGCCAGCCAGCAAACCGCTAGTGGGATCCAGTCCAACCCAGCCTGCCCCAGGCAAATAGACTTCCGCCCAGGCATGCAAGTCCGTAAAGTCGGCGGACGGTCCCGAAGGGCCATCCAGAGATTCTTGGTCGGCGGTCAGCTGAATCAAGTAGCCGGAAGCAAAACGTGCAGCAAATCCCAAATGCCGCAGCACCTGAACAAGCAGCCAACTGGAATCGCGACAAGAGCCGCTTCCCAGCTTTAGTGTTTCCTCAGGAGTTTGTACGCCTGGCTCCAGGCGAATTGTGTATCTTACGCGTTGGCTGACCGCACGATTAAGATCGACCATGAAGTCAATTGTCCGGCGTGGCGTAAAATCCACTTGATCCAGGAAACTCTGTAGCACTGGACCTTGAGTGGCTGTTGCCAAGTACGGCTGAAGCTCGACAATCGACTCCGCAGAATATTGAAACGGGTATTCGGTCGCCTCCGGTTCCAGGAAGAAGCTGAATGGATTAATGACCGTCATGTTGGCGACCAAGTCCACTGCAACGGTAAAGCTGGTGTGCTTCTTCTCGAGTACGGTGCGTGCAAGATAATTTCCGAACGGATCCTGTTGCCAGTTCAGGAAATGATCCTTGGGCGTGATCTCGAGCGAATAGCTCTCGATCGGTGTTCGGCAGTGAGCCGCAGGCCTCAGTCGAATGGTCTGAGGCCCAAGGCTAATGGGGCGGTCGTAACGGTAAATTGTCTGGTGGTTTAAGGCGACGCGGATTGTCATGCTAGGGCTGATCGTTGTTTAAGAATTCGGTGAATTGAATTGTCCTCCAACTCTAACCCATAGAGTTGTTAATGCGAGGTTTCCAATTAGGCAAAAGGGATAGTTTTTGCTTTGGCGAATAACCAACCTGAACCGCTGGAAAACTTTAGTAATTCTCCGTGATTTTGGCGATTACGCGCCCCGGCAGTAGCGCGGTACGACCCGAGAAATCGTCCTATCAATTCTCTCGCCGCTTTATCCGCGCGGAAAAAGGCAGATTGGCTCAACTCCACTGCAGATAACAAATGAATGCATCTACAACTGAAAATACGCCCGGTAGTTACACGCTCGGTAGTGGTGGTCGCCGCCTAGAAGACCTGCGCACTGTGGGTAACTGACCGCCTTAATCAGCCCACATGGACGTTGTACTTTGCGATGCGATGTAACAAAATGCGGATCGTGGCTTGATGTTGAACCAAATGTGCGATGTAGTGAAATCGTTCGAATGCAGGCGATCAAGGCATCATTGCACGAAAAAGCCAGACGGATTCGGCTGACGGAAATCAGCTCAATGCTTGCGATTGTATCTGCGTTTGTTTTTGTGAATGTACGTGTGATTGGGGCATGTGTTGGGTTCTCTTGGCGAAGTAAGTATTTCTGATGGCCGTCCCGAGTTCGTTCAGGTCGGTTTGAATTGAATCGATGAATTCGTGGACACCACCTCCGATAATAGTGCGGTTGGTCGCGTTTGCCAGCTTCTGCTGGAGCGCTTCAGCAAGCTTTAGTGGCTCATTTTCAGAAGCCTCGATAGGTCCGCCGACGCGAGCGAGCGATCCGGCCGCCGTGCGGATGCAGTAGTTGATTGCGCGGGGAAAACGATCGTCGAGCATCAAGAAATCGATTATGCGCTCGATGGTGAGTGTATGAAATCGCTTGCGAAACATTTCAAACCCACTCACGCTGCGCAATACTGCCGACCAAAGTAAGTCGTCGACCGTGGTTCCGACATCCGTGACCTGTGGCAATAGAGTGAAATACTTGACATCCAGAATGCGACTGGTCTTGTCTGCCCGCTCCAAGAATCGGCCAATGTTGGCGAAGTACCAGCCCTTATCGCGAGACATCGTGGAGTCGAAGATCCCACTGAATAGATGACTTTGTTTCTTGATTTCGGTAAACAAATCGGAGTTAGCGTAGGAGATATCGCGTTTGGAAGCCTGGCTCAGGAACAGGTAATAGTCGTTGAGACATTCCCAGGATTCCGAGGAAATCGCTTCGCGAACCGTCCTGGCATTTTCTCGCGCAGCTGACAGGCAGGATATCATCGAGCTCTGATAATTCACGTCAAACGTCAAGAACTGGCGCACGTTCTCGGAAGTGTACTCACTGTATTTCTTCTCAAAAATCTCCTCGTCACCGGTAGCGCGAATCAACGGCTCCCACTGCTGACTTGACATGTGGTCGAGTGAAACTGTCAGCGCCACGTCCACGAAACGAGCTAGACTCTCGGCGCGCTCTACATAACGAGCCATCCAGTATATTGAACTAGCTACGCGGCTAAGCATGAGCAAACCTTTGGAAGTGTTTGGGGAGCGGGACAGTATTCGAGCTGCAAGGGTCGGTAGAAATCAATCAAATGGCACTTTCCGGATCCGCCACATCCGTTTTTGAATCTGCAATCACCCAGGTGTCTTTGCTACCGCCCCCCTGAGACGAGTTGACCACCAGCGAGCCTTTCTTCAACGCCACTCGCGTCAGACCACCAGGTAGCACCCACACCGATTTGCCGCACAGAATGTAGGGACGCAAATCGACGTGACGGCCTTCGAAATGGTCGTCGACAATCGTGGGAACACGGCTCAGACCCAGCGTGGGCTGCGCAATGTAGTTTCTCGGGTCCGCCTCGATCTGAGCGGCAAATTTTTCTTGCTGTTCCTTCGTGGAGTGGGGACCAATTAACATGCCATATCCACCAGCCTCATTGGCAGCCTTGACCACCAATTCATCAAGGTGTGCCAGCACGTATTTTCGGTCCTCCTCTCGCTGACAAACGTAGGTCGGTACGTTGGGCAGAATCGGCTCCTCGCTCAAGTAGTAGCGGATCATCTCAGGAACATATGCGTATATCACTTTGTCGTCAGCTACCCCCGTGCCGGGTGCGTTGCAAAGCGTAACATTTCCCTTCCGATAGGCCTTCATCAGCCCGGGAACACCCAGCATGGAGTCCTTGCGAAACGCCAGTGGGTCCATGAAGTCGTCGTCAATTCTACGGTAGATAACGTCAACTTGTTGCAGTCCGTCCGTCGTGAACATGTAGACGCGATCGTCCTCAACCATCAAGTCATCTCCCTGGACGAGCTCGACACCCATCTGCTGCGCCAGAAAGGAATGTTCGTAATAAGCGGAGTTGTAGATCCCTGGTGTGAGGACAACGACTGTCGGGTTCTCGACCCCCTCGGGGGCGACGCTGAGCATCGTTTCTAAAAGTTTGGTGGAGTAGTTGACGACGGGGCGTACCCCCGAGTCGGCGAACACCTGTGGAAAGGACCGCTTCATGACCAGGCGGTTCTGCAGTACGTAGGACACTCCAGAGGGACAACGAAGATTGTCCTCCAGAACGTAGATCGCGCCATCACTGTGACGAACCAGGTCCGTTCCGGTTATGTGGCACCAAACGTTTCCAGGTGGATTTAAACCAACGCACTGGGGGCGAAACGACTTAGCCTTTTCCAACATTTCACGGGGCAAGAGGCCTTCCTTGACAAATTCTTGCTCATGATAAATGTCTTGCAGAAAGAGATTAAGTGCACCTATCCTTTGTTTCAGGCCAGCTTCAATATGCCGCCAGTCGGATGCTTGAACTATTCGCGGAATGAGATCGAAGGGAAAGATCTTCTCGGTTCCTGCCTCGTCTCCGTAGACAGTAAAGGTGATTCCCATCCGCATTAAAGCAGCTTCAATCCCACGCTGCCGGGAAAGCAAATCTTCGTCGCTCATCGCGTTGATTTGCTCGATCAGGCTTTCGGCTCCCTGCCGGGAAGCTCCATTTTCAGTGAACAGCTCGTCGAAGAACCCGCCAATATCGTAGTCGGCGAAACTAAGCTTCTTCACCATCGTCATCCCTTCGGTTTCATTGTGCTTTGCCGTCTAGAATAGCAGCATCAATCTTGCATGCGAAGCTCTCACATCCTCGTTCGCCCTGGAAAACTGCGATTTAGAACGGCCCAATTGTAACGCGACGATTGATGGAATCTTGTAAATCAACAGGTGGTCAAACGCGAGCTTGAACGCTGGATGATGGCGGCGGAGTCTTATCGTCCCTTATTGCCAATTCTTGGCAGTCAAGGCACCGCAAGGAAATCGGCGAGTCCACAACGGACGTGAATAGCAAGCGTGATCGAGCGATTCCATTCCTTAATCGAAATTCTTTTTCGACCGACCGTCGATTGCCAACAAATTTCCAATCTACCGAAGTGATTGAGACACGTGTACGCAGGATATCAGCGGGCACGGAATGAAACCTCAACTCGCCTAGCCGCAAAACTGGAACATGGACTGGCCAGCAATTGACGACTGTCTGGACGCGCCGGCCCCTCGGTTCCAAGCTGCCGAAAGCGTGAGAATCGGCCAGTTGCTGACAAACTTGGCGCGCGATCGAAACTATTTCGTAAGCTCCGTGTTCTTCAATCGTTCTATTGGCCGATTTGAATGTCCCTTTTCGTTGCTAGCTCGTCACACACGCCAACATGCGCGATATGAAAACTCGTTTTTCCGTCACAGTTATTCTCCTGATCGCCTTGCTCGGATCCGCCAGTGTTGCTCGAACTGCTGGCGTCAAGACGACAACCAGCCTAACGGCAGTATCGGTACCAGCGTCGTCCATGGAAACCAAGACATATCCCTTTCCGCGGGCACATGACCGGGCGTTCGAAACCTTTGTGGATTCCTACGAATCACCAATGCGCCGTCTGCCATCGAATTGGTTGCACGGTATTATCAAGCTGGGGATAGTGCTAGCATCTGCCATGGTTTGGTTGCGAGGTCTGCACGTGACGCTCAAGAGCGGACTGGCGCAAAGGCATCTGCGATCAATTCAATCGCTTTTTGTGATCGGTCTGGTCGGCATAGTTGCGTCGCTCTTTGTGCCCCAGTATCCGTTTGTGGTGGGGCTGCTGGTCGCCTCCAACGTTGCTCCTTTCATAGTCACTAGGAGTGCTTGGAGTCGCAGCGGCGACGAGTCGGTCGAGCCGTTTTGGCGAGATTTCTTGGCGATGCCTGCCGTCAAGTCGGAGCCCACGCCGATCAAGTTCGAGCCCTCCTTTTTTAGCAACACTTCCAGCCAACCGGTTATTCGCTTGGTCGATAAATCCTCTGCCGAGCAGTATGCCGTGGCTACGGGAGGGCCAGCAAAGGAATCGCCCGGCTATCAAATGGTGCTGTCGCTGATTAGCAACGCCGTAGCGAGTCGAGCAACCGACCTGCATTTCAATACGAAGATCGATCATGTCGTTGCACTTCAGCGAGTGGATGGATCGCTCAATCCGTTGATCAATTTGCCCTACGAGCTGGGGCGCTCCGTGATCAATGTTTTCAAGGTGATGAGCGACTTGAATATTGCTGATCGCCGACGACCCCAGGATGGCAGCTTTCGTGTGGATGTGGGCGAGCGTCGATTGTGCTTGAGGGTTTCAGCCCAAGGAACTCAGGGCGGCGAAAAACTGAGTATCCGTATTCTCGATCCAGCCAAATCCTTCTCCGATTTTGCCTCCCTTGGCGTGCCTCCGCAAACTCAGGACGGCTTGACCTCAGCCTTGGAGAAGAACCATGGTTTGATTTTGATTGTCGGCGCCACTGGGGCCGGCAAATCAACCACGGCTTGCGCGGCTCTGCAGAACATCGATACCAACGAACGCAACGTAATCTCCATCGAGGACCCAATCGAGTACCAGCTATCTACGGTGAATCAAATCGAAGTGAACAGCCGTGCCGGGCAATCTTTTGATTCCGTGCTGCGAGGTGTGCTGCGCCTGGATGCTGACGTCATTTTCGTCGGCGAGATTCGGGATGAAGAAACCGCCAAGATCGCTTGCCGTGCGGCCATGACTGGACAATTGGTAATTGCTACCCTCCATTCCAGCGACGCGGTTTCCGGTACACTACGACTGGCTGAATTGGGCGTCGACATTCAGAACATTGCCAATTCAATACGGGCAGTACTCTGTCAAACCCTTGTTCGCACTCTTTGCCCAGACTGTCGTGAAGCCTATCAGCCGACTGCGGAAGAATTAGCTCAACTGGGCATTCCACAGTTTGACGGAGTTCTCTATCGGACTCGCCAGCCCAGCGAAACCGTTTGTCAGAACTGCAACGATCGCGGCTTCCGTTATCGAACAGGTGTTTTCGAGTTGCTGAATGTCACCGCGCCGATTCGCCAGATGATTCGCGAACGGCAGGCTGGGTCGGAGGTCTTGCGTGTCTCTCGGGAAAATGGAATGCAGACGCTTCGAGACGAAGGAATTCGGCTATTGTGTGAAGGCCGCATTTCCTCCGCAGAATTCAACAGGACTTTCGACGAGCAATGAACCCATTCGCGTTTCTTCTTGATATTGCTTTCTTGGCAGTCGTCTTGCTGACAGCTCGCTTCGTGTCTCGCCGACTTATTGTCGAAGCGGCTGTGATTTTTCTGATTGTCTTAATCTCGGCTCTGCTATCTCGACTGTTATTCGAACCCTTGGCAGACTTTGTACGTAGGTCGATGTTCTTGCCGACGGACATCAACGTAACCAAGTTTTTTTGGTTGGCGTTTGCGATCGCAATCTTCTTGTTTTCCGTCGCCGCGCTGCATGAGACTCTTTTCAAAGTCATAGGCAATACAGTTCGCTTGCGCATTGAACCCGAAATAAACGGCACTGAGAACCTGAGTACTTGGTTACTCGGTTTGTTAACTGGATACGTACTTGCAGCGTTTCTGTTGACCCTGTTGCATACGATTCCCGGCCCTCGTGACCTGTGGGGTGTTTTTGATCCAGAAGCAAACAAGCGACCGGGACCAATCATGGCTCTCGCGCCAGACTACCAGTTCATTTGGCTGGCTGATTGCGTTTCCAATCGCCGCGCCGGAGTTATTGGAACGAGACGCGAAATGACCCCAGCAACGATCGCCCGCAAAATGTACTTGGGGTGGTTTCCTGTACGCTATGCGATCTGGCGCGAAGAACTGTCTGAGTACTATGTCCACCGCCTGCCCGTTGAAGAACGAGGCGTTGAAGAGGATACAGAACAGACTGAAGACGCGCTCAGTGAACAGGAACGCAGTGAACAGGAACGCAGTAAAGACGATCAGTCCGACGTGGAAGAAAACGACACCGATCAAACAGAGGCGAACCAAGCGGATGATACTCCCGAAGCAGATTCGCAATCCCTGGATGCTGATCTCGCTTGGCTACATGGTTCTCTCTGAAATACCAGCTGTCTGTCTGCTCCTAGACCAATCGCTGATAGAAGCAAAGATTCCTTAGCTTTGCGCTTAGGACCAGGGGAAAAGTAGCGGCAATTCTCGGCGAACGCCACCGCAGGGTAAGCGTAACTAACCCTCGCTCCGCAAGTTGCATTGCTTTATTGCAACTTGCGGAAGGGAGGGCTAGTGCGGAACTCACAACGCGGGAGTTTACTGGAATCGTTTTATAACCGTCATGAAATCGGTCATTTCCAGAATGTCGCCATTGCGTAATTCGGCGACGCGCTGCCCGACCGGATTCAAGGGCTCAGTGGCGGGACGTTTTTCTGTATTCGCCTTCTTCCCGGCAGCCAGTACAGCATGATGTATGGTCCGACCGTCACTGCGAGTGACCACTGTTGCCGTCCAGCGGGATCGATCAGCATTCCAGAATGATATGCCACTGACAAGCGTCCCCAAGTTGCGTTCACGTACACCCGCCTCGACAATCAGCTTTTCCGGACCTGCGTTGGCGAGTCCGACAAGGCCAATTTCAGCGTCCGTTTCTGAACGCTCTTGAAAGAATGGAGTTCGTGAAAAGGGCATCGTGACTACCGAATCGCCATCGCGCAGGGCTATTTGTTGCACCAACAAATCGGAGCTGGTCGGCCACACAAAGTACCAATTCTCGCCATTTCGCTGGATTACAGTACAATCATCGTTGAAGATGCGTTCGCTGGGCAATAGTTCGCCAGCCCGTTGGTTCTCCAGCTGTCGTGCCAATTGTTCTTGCGGGGACGTGGACTGCAGCAGAACCGATGCCAGGCTGCGAGAATCGGCAGTGATGGCAACGGATTGATTCGAGGCGCTCAGTTTCGTTATGTGAGTCGCCTGAACGACGCCAATTGACGGATCTGGCGCAACAGTCGTTTTTCGGGAACTAGGCACGGCGCTGCACCCGGACAAGCTGAACCACGCCAAACATGCAAGAAAAACCCCCATGCAGCGCGGGGGCGTTATCCGTCGTGCAGGTCTGCCAAGCTGCTTCTGCTGGGCTCTCAATGAGCAGTGGTCGAATTTGGATTCGCAGTGCGATGAAAATGACGCAGTTGGGAATGCGTCAGCCGCTTCTCCTGTTTGCACATGTAGGCTGCGAGCGATCATAGTCAGCAACTCCATTTTGCGACGGTCCACCAAACGAGATATCGATCGAACTGTTGTGAGGCAACGGTTTGTCAGTTACTACCCCTCCCCACCAGAATTCAATCCGCTCAGTTTGTGACACTTCTCGCTAATCGCCACCAATTCAACTTACTCTCCCTTGGGCCCTTAGGAGAGTCGCGAGCGGGCACGCCAA
>JAGQPR010000669.1 GCA_020426625.1 Planctomycetales bacterium | reverse complement strand
GCAGAAGGAGGAAAGTGTCGGAAAACTGCCGGAAATGCGCGGGAAGGTTAGTGGCTGCTAAGCTGCAGACCCTTACGGAATTGGCGCGCCTGGCACGATTCGAACGTGCGACCGCCTGGTTCGTAGTTAGGTATGATATCGTCCAACAACATCCATCTATATCCAATGCATACTACTAACTATATGTTTTTATGTGTTATTTATTATTTATTTGTCCAAAGCAATCCATTATGATCCAGTGAAAGCCGATTGATTTGTGGGTGCAGTGTGGGTGCAGGAGCAATCTGCACCCACACCACTAGGATGATTAAAGATGGCTGCCGCCGACTTACTAACCACAGCGAAGCTCAAATCGCTCACTATCAAGGACATAGGCTGCATCCTGAACGACGGGGGCGGCCTGAGGGGGCGTGTCCGGAAGAACCGGGCCGGCGATGTCATAGTGCATTTTGAGTACAAATATCGCGCCGGCAAGAATTTTCGGACAACCAAGGTTGAACACTGGCCCCGGAAATCACTCGCCGAGATACGCGTCATTTGCCGCGGGGTCAAGTCAGACCTGGCCAGCGGGGTCGATCCTATCGAGCGCCGCCGGTCTGAACGACTGGAATCCCAGCTTGAACAAGCCCAACAAATTGAGCACCAAAAAGAAAATCTTCAACGCCTTGCTGCCGAGGCTGCATCTCGCCGAACACTAACCCTTGCAATTGAGCAATGGGAAAAGCGCGAGCTCTCCCGCCGCAAGGATCACGGCAAAGAGCCCATGCGTGCTATTCGAAAGGACATTCTACCTGTACTGGGGGATGTGTCCCTTGTGGACATCACGCGGACAATGCTGGTCGATGTTTTTGATGCTGTCGTCGAACGCGGCTCGCCTGTGATGGCCAACCACCTCTTTGGCGACCTTCGCCAATTCTTCAATTTTGCGATTGCGAGAGATTGGATCAAAATTCACCCGCTCGCCGGACTCACTAAGGAAAAGGTTGGTGGCCGTCAAAACGAGCGTGATCGGTACCTTTCAGAATCGGAGCTTATTGAACTGAAAGGCAAACTTCCCAGCGCGAATCTGCAAGAAACCACAGAACTGGCGATCTGGATCATGCTTTCCACCTGCTGCCGCGTGGGTGAGTTATCGCAGGCGCGATGGGAAGACTTCGACCTGGATCAAGGTGAGTGGCTTATCCCCGCCAGCAACAGCAAAAACGCCAAGGACCACACTATTTACCTGTCCAACTTCGCGAAGAACGCATTCGAGCAATTGCGGTCGGTCAGCGGGATGTCTTTATGGTGCCTCCCTTCCCGTGACGAGAACCAGCATATCTGCCTGAAAGCTATTGCCAAACAAATAAAGGACCGAACACGGGATAAACCCTTATCGGGACGCACCAAAGCAGCAGGCACTCTGCTGCTTTCTGGCGGCAGTTGGACTCCTCACGACCTTAGACGTACCGGGGCAACCATGATGGGCGAGCTCGGCGTGACGGGTGATGTCATTGAACGCTGCCTGAACCATGTAGAGCAGAATAAGCTCAAACGCATTTATCAGCGCCACGAACTAAAAGCTGAGCAGCGAGAAGCCTGGAGGTTACTTGGCGATAGACTCGATCTTCTTAAAACAGTAAACACAAATGGAAAAGTTGTCGTAGCCCAGTTCAATCAACGCGCCTGAACAAGCCACTTTAGGCAGCCTCGCCACATAGCATCCCAAGCCTTGATAATGCAGAGGTCGATTTGTAGTGGCTTGATGAAACCGGACACCAACACGCGTGGCACAACACTCTCACAAGAAGCTCGATGACGTAGCAGAACAATCAAACACTAGGCTTAGAAAAACAATAGAGTTTAAAATGCCAAAACATCTGATAGCACAGTATGTTGCATTGACAGATTGAATCTACAACCGCTCGATTGATGTCCGCCAAGATGAACCACTCACGCTGATCGACAAGTTAAGAGAGCATCAATCGGTAGATTTTATCTTCAGCACCTTCCAGGTTCCGCGCTCCAGTTACTATGACTACAAACGGCGGCAGGCTAGTATCGATGTTGATCGGGTACGACTGCGCGGCCAGGTCAACAGACTTTTCAACGACAGCCGTGGCGCAGCGGGAAGTCGCAGTATCGTAACGATGTCAAGGGGGCGTGGCACGCACATTGGTCGGTTCAAGGTTCACGCCTTAATTCGTGAATCGGGGCTGGTTTGCAAACAGTCGGGGCCGCACAAGTACAAGCAAGCGAAAGTCGAGCGACCAGACATTCCGAATCGTCTGGACCGGGAATGCGATGCAACGGGCCCAGATCAAGTGTGGTGTGGCGACATCACTTATATCTGGGCCCAAGGACGCTGGCACTATCTGGCGGTTGTGCTGGATCTCCATCGGCGCCGGGTTGTTGGCTGGTCTATGTCGAGTCACCCTGATGCCAATCTGGTGGCTGCGGCCTTGGACGTGGTTACGAGCAGCGAGGGCGGCCTGAAGGCATGCTTTTCCACTCTAACTAGGGCTGTCAGTACGCCAGCCGTCTCTTCAGGCAGCGGCTGTGGCGCGACCGGATGCGACAGAGCATGAGTCGCCGGGGGATCTGCTGGGATAACGCACCAATGGAGCGCCTCCTGCGGAGCTTGAAATCCGAATGGGTACCTGCCATGGGATATACATCGCTAGTGGAAGCCAAGCATGATATTGGCCACTACCTGATGTTCCACAACGGCTGCGCTTGAGGAGACACCCCCACGTGTGTGGGGAAGACGAACCGGCATCGATGCACGCCGGTCGGTAGCTGGAAACACCCCCACGTGTGTGGGGAAGACTGCTGATGCCTCATAGTGAAGCTGAACCCGATAGAAACACCCCCACGTGTGTGGGGAAGACCCGTCCCGCTCGCATCCAATATAAAGCTCTGGAGAAACACCCCCACGTGTGTGGGGAAGACCTATGGGCAGACCATTGTCCCGTAGCCAGTATGGAAACACCCCCACGTGTGTGGGGAAGACCCGTCCCGCTCGCATCCAATATAAAGCTCTGGAGAAACACCCCCACGTG
>JAGQPR010000668.1 GCA_020426625.1 Planctomycetales bacterium | reverse complement strand
ACCGCGTGCTAGCGCACAGCGGCTAATTTTGCGGAAGGATTATGTGGAATTGAATTTCCAATTCTTGACACTAGTGCCTCACTGGGCGAGGTGGCGAGATGCCGTCAGAATATAAATCGACATCCCCCGAGGCTGATGTCGCTACGCAGCGTTTTTCTTCGAATCTCAGAGAGACTCGACTAAGTGAAATGCAGACTAATCCGATTTAGTCGGATGTTGCGTTTCAAAAGTTATTAGCTGAAGCATTTCAGCAGCCCTGACATGGGGAATCAATTTGAAAACGGCGTTAATCACGGGGATTACCGGGCAAGATGGTAGCTATCTAACAGAGCTGCTACTTGATAAAGGGTACGACGTACATGGAATCGTACGTCGGTCTAGCAGCGTGGTCAGATCTAGGATTGACCACCTGACGAGAAACTCGTCCATCTACCAAAAGCGGTTGCACCTGCATTATGCAGATCTTGATGATGCAACCACAATCCGCCGTCTGCTCAACCGCATCCGGCCGGATGAACTCTATCACCTGGCTGGTCAAACACACGTGGCAGTCAGTTTCGAGGTGCCCGAGTCGACATGCCAATTTGCCGCTATGGGCACTCTGGGGCTGTTGGAAATCTTGCGAGATTGCGAGTCGCCTCCACGTTTCCTAAATATTAGTAGCAGCGAAGTGTATGGCGCTCCGGTGGAGACACCGCAGAATGAGCTCACTGCTCATCGCCCTGTAACACCCTATGGTGTGGCCAAGTCGTTTGCGACCCACATGGTCCGTGTTTACAGAGAATCCTTCGGGTTGTTTGCGTGCAATGCGATTTGCTTCAACCACGAGTCGCCGAGGCGTGGCGAATCGTTTGTGACCAAAAAGATCACGCGAAGCGCGGCACGCATAAAGAGAGGCCTTGAATCCAAGCTGATTCTGGGTAGCCTTGATGCGCGTCGCGACTGGGGGTACGCTCCCGATTTTGTGAACGCATTTTGGCGAATCTTGCAAACGGAATCGGCTGGGGATTTGGTGCTTTCAACAGGCATACTTCACCAAGTACGAGATTGGCTAGAAGTTGCTTTCGAACATGTGGGATTGAATTGGTCCGATTATGTCGAATTCGACGAGCGTTACATGAGAAAAGCAGACCCTCAAACTCTCGTAGGTGATTCCAAGCTGGCCCAGGAGCGAATAGGCTGGAGTCCTCAGATGAGTTTTGAGGACATGGTACGCGCTATGGTCGACGCTGATCTGGTTGACCATGGTAGCTAGCTTAACACTGGGTTGACTATCTTGCTGGGAGGTCGTGCAGCTTTTAAGTTGTTGAAAACAAAAGACTTACTAACTCTCCCGTGTGGGCGAGTCTCGAGTAATGCGAGCGGAGAGGGCTTCTTTAGCCGTAAAGGGCCCTCCCCGGCCGCATTACGTCCGACCCTCCCGTAAGTCCCGTAAGTGAAGTCGAACCAAATCGTTCGCTTTCACTTACGGGAGGGTGAGTGATAAAGCCTCTTTAGACAAATAACTTAAACGCTGCACAACCTCCTTCACGGGAGCATATATCCAGTGATGGCAATTTGACGCTGCAAGCTTGTTCCGCATTCATTCCATCGACTGACATAATTCAATACCAGACCAGCTGATCGCAACGAAACTACCTACCATGGACAATGCACCTCCAGAAGATTTGCAGGCTGAATTACCGGCCAGCGAGGCGAAGCCGATTCTACGTGATGTCACCGATTGGTTACTACTTGTAGCCATATTGGGACTCTTACCCATGATTGCGCTTCACTGCGTCGATTTGTGGTACCGCACTGACCTCAAGTTTTTTCCAATTCTTTTCCTGGTGCCACTCTTTTCCTTGCGCAAGGGAAAGTTAGCTTCGCATACTCAGAAGCTGCGTTCCCAGTTTACCGTAGGATTGTTTGCCGCCGGGGGAGTAGGTGCACTGCTATCCGCCCTGTATTTTTCGCCCTGGTTGGCGTTGCTTGCCGGTACGCTTTGCGCAATTGGTTGGCTACTTCAGCGATTCGGACAACTGGAGTGGTATCAGTTGGTGAGCTGGACACTGCCGCTTTGGGTGGCGATGCTGCTGCCGATCAGCGACGCTGCCGATTTAACGCGCTGGCTGGAAACTGAGACAGCCAGAGCAACTAGCACTCTCTTGGACATTTCAAGTATTCCACAGTTGGCTGCGAACGACTTAGTTCATCTGAGAAGTGGTCCAATCTCCGCGAACTTGGTATGTCGTGACGTGGGCAATCCGTATCTGCTGCTAACTCTTGTCTTGCTGATGTCTATGTGGACCAAGCGAATTGTGAGTGTCACGGTCATGACATTGCTCACTATTCCGCTTTGGGCATGGTTGGCTGCCGTCAGTCATTTCTTTTTGGGATGCTATTTGTTAGAAGCCCAAGAGAAGAATATTTTTGCCGGCTATAGAAACGTCGCCTCTCAAGCAGGCGTACTAGTTGTAGTTTTGGGTTCGATATGGTGCATGCAGTACGCAATTCAAGTGCTTCTTTCACCGTTTACAGCGTATTCAACGACGGCAAGTGGAGTGCATAAGTTCTTCAATTGGGCGGTGTTGTGGCCGGGCAAGGATCCGTTGCGGAAACGACGCTCACTGACCGACGATGAACTAGCCAAACGAATTGGAAACGTAGTGGGTAACAAGTATCCGTTGGTCATTCTCGGCGTCGCAGGATTATTGCTGGCGATTGGCGGTGGTTATGCAATTGTGCGGATTTCCAATGATCGCGAGTTTGAACGCATGATGCCGTTGTCATTTCCGATCGACGATGAGAATACTGCCTTGGCGGGCACCGATCTTGCCGATCCGTTCAACGGCATGAAACAAGTCAATTTTGAGGCATTTCATAGAACCGAATCAGCGTACTCGGAGCAATATGAATTCCGCTGGACTTATCTGGCCGACCGCCAACGCATAACGATCCAAGTGGACCTTCCCCGGCGCGGTTACTATCGAATCGAAGAATTCTATGAAACGCCAGTTAATGAGTTGAGCGATTTGCGCTCTTCGACGTCGAGAATCGACGAC
>JAGQPR010000667.1 GCA_020426625.1 Planctomycetales bacterium | reverse complement strand
GTCTACTGCTGTGGCCCGTGTCCGTCAAGCCTTCGCATAGCTGGGCAAATTGCATTAACCGCCCGCGTCAAACAAAGAGCTCTCCACGACACAGTTTACAGAATCGTCCTCAAATCCGGCAAACTTTACTAATTCCGATCAATTGCGCCATTGCGTAGATCCGCATGCCGGTGGAGGGACATATGCTGAGTGGCGGTTCGTGGAAGCAGCCGCGATGTCCAAGCTTTGTTCGCTGCTCACACCGGTGCAAGCGGATGGCGACCACCGACAACGCCACCTCCAGGAAAGCGTTTTTGTTGACGGCGGTTACCCCTTGGATGCACCCGCTTCAGGCGCATCGTCTTCGAGGTATACCTGGATGATTTCATCGAATGAGGACTCTGCGCGAAACCCCAAGGCAAGCGCTCTGGTTGGCTGGAACGACTGAGGCCAGCCAGCGACGATTTGCTGAATTGTGGCATCCGAATTTCGGCGAATCAACTGCACCGCTTCGTCGCCTGCCACTCGCTGCAAAGCAGCGATCTGCTGGCCAACGGTGACGGCCACACCCGGTAGCGTAATGGCACGGCTAGCCCCCAATGCCGACGTATCCAACTGTGCGGCATGCATGAGAAAGCCCACCGCGGTTCTGGGTGAAGCATGCCAGTGCTGAACATCGTCCGAAACCGGTAACTGCGCCTCGAGACCTGCCAAGGGCTCGCGAATAATGCTGGAGAAAAACCCCGATGCCGCTGCGTTCGGTTTTCCCGGGCGAACGCAAATTGTGGGAAGTCGCAGTGCCAAGCCGTCGATCATACCTCGACGCGAATAATCGGAGATCAACAATTCGCATATCGCCTTTTGCGTTCCGTACGAAGTCAACGGCGTCAGGTACTGAGAGTCGGGAATGGGATTCGGCAGTGGAGCACCAAACACAGCGACGGAACTGGCGAAGATAAATCTCGGGCAATAGGCAAGCTTTCGCACAGTTTCCAGCAGTTGTCGCGTCGCATCCAAGTTCACGCGATATCCCTTGTCAAAGTCTCGCTCGGCTTCCCCAGAAACAACGGCAGCCAAGTGGAAAATAACATCCGGTCTGCAATCTAGTAATTGCTGGACCTGTCGTGGATCGGTCAGGTCGCCGGCGATCGTCTCGATTGGCACTTGTGCCTCGGCGATGCTTGGGCAGGCAACGGCATCATGCAGCCACAGTCCCGAGATTTCCTGATCGCCTATCTTGCCGTCGAGCGCCAGACGATTCGCTAATTTTCGGCCGATCATCCCACCGGCGCCAGTAATTGCAATTTTCATATGATTTCAGTCCTTAGCAAATTCAACTCTATACAGGTCGCGTCCAGTTGTGATGCTTGGGTCAAGCGGGCCATTGTTGCGTAAGCCTCATTCTGCACCGGGCAAAGAATCTTCCGAGCCGAGGGTTCGTCGTTGCCACGCGGAGCCATTATCCCAGCCTAAGGATTACGATTCCCGCACAGTTTGAACAAATACCTTACAATGTCGTAGTCGGTCGACAATGGGACAGAAGTTACCTGAATGAACGGGGCATACGAATACCATGCATATCAAGAATCGTCGTGACTTTTTGAAAGTGGCTGTGACCAGTTCCGTTGGTGCTGCCAGTTGTATTCCGACCAATCTCTTCGGTTTCCACCAAACGCCAGCAACTCGTCAGCTGAGGATTGGCTTCATCGGGGTTGGTGGTAGGGGAGCAGCGAATCTGGCAGCGATATCAGCAGATCCCAACGTCACCGTGGCAGCGCTTTGCGATGTTGATCAACGCAAATTGGTTGCAGCCAACAAGTTGCACGGCGCAGCTCGCCTCTATGCCGATTTCCGTGAGTTGTACCAACAGGCCGATGATTTGGATGCCATTGTTGTCAGCACTGCCGAGCACACGCACGCATATGCCACCATGCCAGCACTGCGCATGAAAAAGCACGTCTACTGTGAAAAACCCCTGACACACAACGTAGTGGAATCGCGAGCCATCACCGCTGCAGCAAAAGAAGCAGGCGTGTCAACTCAGATGGGAACTCAGATTCACGCCTCAGAAAACTACCATCAAGTAGTGGCGAAGATTCAGGGTGGGGCAATCGGTCCAGTGCGTGAGGTTCACGTCTGGGTTGGGAGAGCCTGGGGATTGCAATCTAAGGCGGAAGCGGAAGAGAACAAGGACCGCGTATACGTTACCAAGCGTCCGAGCGAGGGCATGCCCGTTCCCGAGTATCTCAACTGGGACCTATGGCTCGGTCCAGCCGCGTATCGACCCTATCATGAGATCTATTTCCCAGGCCCTAATTGGTACCGCTGGTGGGAGTTTGGGAATGGCACAATGTCCGACCTTGGTAGCCATTGGAATGACCTGCCCTACTGGGCTTTGCAGCTAGATGCACCTACAAGCGTAGACGGTGTCGGTCCCCAACCGGACCCAGAATTGGCTCCGGCCTCGATGACAGCTGTCTACCAATATGCGGCTCGAGGCGAATTGCCCCCCTGCCAGTTAACCTGGTACCAAGGCACGCACAAGCCTCCTCAGTGGGAGGACAAAGAGATTCCTCAATGGTCCAGCGGCGTGTTGTTTGTTGGCGAAAGCGGATCGCTGCTTTCGGATTACGGCAAACACCTCTTGTTGCCTGAAGAGGACTTCGTAGATTACCGGCCTCCAATTCTTAATGAACCTGTTCCCGCCAGCCATCATCAGGACTGGCTGGATTCCATTCAAACTGGTTCGCCAACAGGCAGCCCATTTTCCTACGCTGGACCGCTGACGGAAGCAAACCACCTTGGCAATGTCGCCTTTCGAGCTGGAGGCCGTATAGAGTGGGATGCAGCCGCCATGCGCATTACCAACAATGAACAGGCCAACCAGTATCTCTCTCGCCAACCCCGTGACGGTTGGTCGCTGGATACCATCTAAGCTAAGAATCCATGTGCGGGCCTTGATTTTCAATTTGTTGCATCGGTAACGCTGGACCTGGCACAGCGCGACGTTACGGCCCGCCCTTTGGAGTAACGCTATTCTGGCTGCAGTACAAC
Organism: Planctomycetales bacterium; assembly: GCA_020426625.1. Taxonomy (GTDB): domain Bacteria; phylum Planctomycetota; class Planctomycetia; order Pirellulales; family Pirellulaceae; genus Aureliella. The sequence continues at coordinate 18 of JAGQPR010000667.1, read as the reverse complement.
CTTACTAGTGTCTCAACA
>JAGQPR010000666.1 GCA_020426625.1 Planctomycetales bacterium | reverse complement strand
GCTGTTGTTGGGCTCTGGCCACTGCGCCTCCGCGCCAGCGGGGGACGGGCTGGGGCGGAATGACCGATCTCTCGGCCACAACCGTTAACTGGTGCGCAAAAGCAGGCGTTTCAACAGGGAAATTCTCACGCAACGGTGATTTTTCATTAATTTTTTGTTAGGAATTGCAAAAATACAGGCAGGGTCACCGTCATGAGCGCCACGCATGAATACCGCGCCACAGTGTCATGGACCGGCAATCGCGGCACCGGCACCAGCGCCTACAGGGCCTATGACCGGACCTGGGACCTGGAAAGCCCCGGCAAGCCGGTCCTGCATTGTTCCAATGATCCGCTACTGGGCGGCGATCCGGCCAGATACAATCCCGAGGACATGCTGCTCGCCTCGCTGTCCGCCTGCCACATGCTGTGGTACCTGCATCTGTGCGCCAATGCGGGCATTGTTGTCACCAGCTATCGCGACGAGCCGATGGGCATTGGTGAGACGGCAAACAATGGCGCTGGCCGGTTTCTCTCCGCGACCCTGCGGCCCAGGATCACGATTGCCAGAGGCGGCGACACCGCCCGCGCCGAACAAATCCACCACGAAGTGCACCACTATTGCTTCATCGCCAGATCAGTGAATTTCCCGGTGAGTTACGAGCCGGAGATTGAGGTGGGCTAGGGGGGCAGGGGCCAGCAATCCATGCTTACTTGAGATTGGTTGGAGCTACGCGCCGCATTGTAAGATCAAGACTGACGGGACGAGGCGTTCGCTGCGGGTGCTCACGAACGGCGGCTTTGAGCCCATTTTGAACGATGCTGCGGTTTCCTCGAATGTCAGCTTGCAAGATGGCACGAGCCTAAAACTTTACGTAGCGGTACAAGTTCTTGAGCGAAAAGCTCTATTCCCTCACCACTCTTGCAATGTAGTGAGGATTTTCGCCGCACGAGATCAAGTGAGGCGGCTGCATACTTCGCCGAACGTCCAAAAACGATGTACGTTCGGCCTTTTGATTCAAGCTCGCTCCGACGATTTCACTTTCTGAAAGATACCGGCTCACCAGTCGTCGCAAGACCTCTTCCATCTGCCTGTCGGACAAGAGGTGCAAAGGAACCTCCCTTTCAAAGATCAACTCTGTTCCGTCAAATCCTTCGATGCGCCAGACATGCTTTTCTTTCATGAACGCTTGCGCCCGCGAAGCCACCAACCCAATGTTGCCATCAGCACCGCAACAAGGATGGCCATAATCCAGCTAATCGGCGCGACCCCAGTGTATCGCGTCGATGCCAATACGAGTGTGTCAACAACACCGAGCGCCACGCCCGCGCCGGCAGCCATCGGCCAGTGCCGGATGAACAGCCCGGCTATGAGCCCACCAATACCGGCTATGCTCAGCAGCTTGGCGAGGAAAATTCCGAGAAGCGTAGCCATTTGCCGTCAGCTCCTTAGTTCAGACGCTGCTGGGACTTTGAGTGTAATGTTTGTTGCGCACTTAAAATGGAGCAAATTCAACTGTTTCGCACATCATCGATACTGTTCGTGACTGCCACTGGTATTGATATGCTCCCTCATCAAAATCAGCGCACGGCAACAAAGGGCTTTGCCCGCCTTTGTTCGTAACAACCTTCTGCGCGTGATAGTTCCAAAATGTATAGTTCCCTCTGCTGTTATCTGGCTCAAACCGGCTTACGTTGACAATGCCGCAGCTGCCCTCTGGGCCATCCTGACGAACATTCCAATTTCCTGTTGCAGGAAAATGTTGGAAACGCTGGCTGTACGGATGAGCGCTAATCACGCAAGTGCGCCTATCGCGCTCGCTACCATATTTCAGCAGAGCCGCGTAGTTTTGCTCGCTCTGTTCGTTACAAAAAGTAGCAAATAGTTCAAGGAAGCGAAGTGTGCGTGCTTTTGTATCGGCATCCATCTTTGACGTTTCAGAGAGATATTGTTGGCGATCCACACCGGGGGGTACGTTGCCGTCGCGAATTGCGCTGGCAGTTTCGGACATCTGGTCACATGTCTTTTTGTCGGGTTGTGAATCCGCACTCGTCCCGAACTCGCCAAGCGCTATTTCGAGCCGCTTCCGCGCTTCTTCGGCTGTCAACTTGTGGCGTACCCTTATCTGGATGAATTTGCACAACAGTTCACCGCGATCCTTGGAGCAATCGTATTGGAGGACGTCTGATCCGGTAGTGTTGTAGACAAACCCTGCTCCGGGGTGGTCTTGCGCACCAGCTGTGACGGACGTAGCCAATAGGATAGTCACAGAATACATTATCGCAGTTCGCATTGGGCTCTCCAGATTGGCGGTAATCCGAGGAAAACATACACATACCTAATCAAAACCGCGTCGATTTCATTTGCAAGTCGCTACGCCAATGGGGTGTCTACTGGCCGACGCGGTGTATGGAAAATACTGAGCGCCTAAATCGTGTCCGATTCGATCTGATAGAGTATTTTTTCTTGAGCGGGTAATTCTCTTTACCCGCACTCCGGATACATCAGTTTTGATATCCATGTCAGGGAAACGCGACACGTGCTCATGGCGGCTTCACTCCAAGCGGACGTTGTGATCGAAGACTCAAACAGCGGCTTTGTCCGTATAGCTACCATTGAACAGTGGTCGGCTGAACGTCCGCTACCAACCCCTACCCCGCCAACAACGCTTCCTTCACGAAATCCATCCTGTCCTGGCCCCAATGCATTTCCTTGCCAACAAAGAAGGTCGGCGCGCCGAAGGCACCGCGTTTTGCCGCTTCCGCACTCACCTCGATGAGTTGCTGCTTGATCGCCGGGTCGGTCGAGCGGCTCGCATATTCCTGCGGGTCAATTCCGGCAGCACTTACAATCTCGCTGATCTCGCCTGCATCCGCCAGATTGCGGTTGTCGGCCCACATCGCATCCATGAAGCCGTCCGCCAGCGCCACGAAGCGCGGATCATCCACATAGGCGAGCAGTCCGCGCATCACGTGAACCGAATTGATCGGGAAATGCTCGTTCATCCAGAATTTGACGCCATGCCGCTTTGCATAGCGCCTCAGATCATGAAACAGCCATTTGCCTTTGTTGGGAACAGTA
>JAGQPR010000665.1 GCA_020426625.1 Planctomycetales bacterium | reverse complement strand
TGTGCGGCTGCTGAGCAAGCTGTGCCGCGACAAGAAAATCGGCAAGAATATTGTACACATCGTGCCTGACGAATCGAGAACGTTTGGCATGGAGGGCATGTGCCGCGAAGTGTGCATCTATGCTCATGCCGGACAGATGTACGAGCCAGTCGACTCCAATGTTTTGGCCTATTACAAAGAGATTAAGGACGGGCAGATTTTGGAGGAAGGCATCACGGAAGCTGGCTCCATGTCCAGTTTCAATGCAGCTGGAACGGCCTATTCAACCCATGGAGTCAACATGATTCCATTTTATATCTACTACTCAATGTTCGGCTTCCAGCGAGTTGGCGATTTGATCTGGGCCGCCTGCGATATGCGCGCAAAAGGGTTTTTGCTGGGAGGTACTTCGGGTCGAACCACGCTCAACGGCGAGGGACTACAACACCAGGACGGTCACAGTCAATTGAATGCGATGGCCCTGCCTCTGGTCCGTGCCTACGATCCAGCCTACGCATATGAGACGACCGTGATCATCATGGATGGTCTGAAGAAACTCTACCAAGAGGGAGAGACGGCTATCTACTACATCTCGGTAGAGAACGAAAACTATGAAATGCCCGGCATGCCCGCAGGCGTTGAGGAGGGCATCGTTCGCGGAATCTATAAACTTGGCAGTCGAGAGGTAGGCAACGCCAAAGCGCGGGTGCAGCTATTTGGAACTGGGCCGATTCTTCGCTGCGTACTTCAAGCCCAAGAGCTGCTCGCTGACAAGTATCAAGTTGCCAGTGATGTGTGGAGTGTAACCAGTTACACTCAGCTCCGTCGCGATGCACAGACCTGCGAACGCTGGAACTACTTGCATCCAACGGAGCAACCGCGTAGAAGCTACATCGAAAAAGTCCTTGAAGGCGTTCAGGGGCCATTCATCGCTGCTAGCGACCACGTTCGAGCGTTACCCGAACAGTTGCAACGCTATGTTCCTGGCGACTATTTTGTGCTGGGCACCGATGGTATGGGCCGAAGCGAAACACGCGAAGCCCTGCGACGACACTTTGAAGTTGACGCGGAATCCGTCGCACTGGCGGCGCTATACCGATTGTCCAAGCAAGGCGTTTTCCAGCCGAAGGACTTGGCTCAGGCAATTCAGGATTTGGACTACGATCCCGACAAAGCCAATCCGCTATTTGCGTGACACAAGCGTAGTACTACTGGACTCTTCGTCGCCAGCGGAAAGCTTGGTCGACGCAATGGAACCGAAAAACACTGTTGCAGCGACGCTGCTGGATGAACCAAAGAGAATTCATATGGCAATCGACGTAAAACTTCCAGAACTGGGCGATGGAATCGAGTCGGGGGATGTCCTCGAGTTGTTGGTCAGTGAGGGTGATACGGTTACCAAAGATCAAAGCTTGCTCGAGTTGGAAACAGACAAAGCGACGATGATGGTGCCTAGTCCAGCAGCGGGCAAAGTGGCGAAGATTTTGGTCTCGGTGGGAGAGACAGTACCCATCGGCGGGCTCATCCTACAATTGGAAGCTGCCGGTGCAGCTGCGCCACCGCCAGTTGAAGCACCTGCAAAACCAGCCGGCTCCTCAACCGCTGAAGAAAAACCTGCTCCACCAGAAAAGCAAGCGGCCTCAGCGCCAATGCAGCAAGAGTCTCAGCCAGCGGAGAAAAAAAACCAGCCAGTCGCAGCGGATCCCAAGCCGCCAGTCGCACAAAGCCCTGCGCCAGCCGCAGCCCCGGTCGCTCAGGTGCATATCGATGATGAGTCCGACAGCATCGCGGCTGGTCCGGCAGTTCGAAGATTCGCACGAGAGGTTGGAGTCGACCTTTCCCGAGTCACTGGTAGCGGAGAGGGCGGCCGGATCACCCGCGAGGACGTCCTGCGAGCTGTCCGGGAATCCAGCGCCGCACAGGCCGCACCACAGGTTCGTCCAGCTGCCAATATCACCACATCCAGCGTGCCGATCGCTTCACCAGTGGGTGGCAACAAAGTGCTAGCCCGACCTGGCGATCCCGGACAAGACGACTACGGGCCGGTCCGCGTAGAGCGACTGAGTAAGATTCGCAAGACCATTGCCACGCAAATGCTTCGCTCTTGGAGTACCGTACCCCGAGTCACCAACTTTGACGATGCGGACGTAACCGACTTGGAGGCGTTTCGCAATTCCAGCAAAGATGACTACGCGGCTGAGGGTATCAAACTGACGACGATGCCATTCCTGATCAAGGCCGTCGCGACCGCACTCCGCCACCATCCCACCATGAACGCCATGTTGGATATGGAGCACGAGCAGATTATCTATCGCGATTATGTGAATGTTGGGATTGCCATCGACACCGATCGTGGATTGGTTGTACCCAATATTCGCCATGCAGATGCTTCCAGCGTTCCGGACATCGCCAAGGCACTAGCCGAGTTGGCTGCGAGAGTAAGGGGCGGTGAATTTGGAGTCAATGAATTGCGCGGCGGCACTTTTACAATCAGCAACCTTGGTGCGATTGGCGGAACGTATAGCACGCCCATTGTCAACGTTCCTGAAGTTGCGATTCTGTTAGTGGGACGCACTCGCAAACTGCCGGTCGTCATGGAAGATGATTCTATCCGGGCCAGATTGATGATGCCGCTTAGCTTGTCGTACGATCACCGCTTGGTCGACGGTGGCACGGCGGCGCGTTTCTTAAACGACGTCATCGCCTATCTGGAAGCCCCCAGTCGTTTGTTGTTGGCGATTAACTGATTCTATCCCAGGATGTTCGCTAGAAATCCGCTCGTCCAACAAGGGTTTGGGATTCTCAGTGATCGATATTGTAGACACGGGCCAGTGGCACCGTTAAGCCACGGACGAAAGTACTCGGGGCAAGTGCCCAGGTAGGGTCTCACTCTCCTGGCCGCTTGCGTGTCACGGCTCACCGGCCTTACGGCCGATGCCACCTACTTCTGAGTAGAGTAAGGGAATCTGGGACGATTCTTAGCTTGGGATTTGAGGAAAAATAGCTTGGGTGTTTATTGTGGGTGGAATTGATAGTTCGAACGTGGAAGTGTTTTGTCGCGGACGGTGGTTTCATTTTCGCGAAATTCTTCCGA
>JAGQPR010000664.1 GCA_020426625.1 Planctomycetales bacterium | reverse complement strand
CCTGTCCACCACCGCCCTTTCTCAGCACATCCCTGAAAAGCCCTAGAAATCGCAGAAAACCAAGGGTATCCTGCTCCACATTGTCCGCATTCGACCGCTCCTGTTTGCTTGCGGCCGGAGCGTAGTGTGGGAGAGGTGTGGGAGTAAAGTGGCTTTCTCCCACACTTGGGTTCTCCCACAATGGCGGCAAAGATGTGGGAGTAACCGATGGGCAAACTCACGGCGGTTGCGGTCAAGGCCGCTTTGGCGAATCCGGGCACCTATCAGGATGGCGACGGATTAGTTCTAAGAGTCGACAAAAGAGGGGGAGCGTATTGGCTCCTGCGAATCCAGCGCGATGGCAAGCGTCAGGATATCGGACTGGGTAGTCCGAAGCTGGTCACGCTGGCCGAAGCACGCGCGAAAGCTGCCGATCTCCGCAAGGCTGTAAAGGTCGAGAAGCGGGATGTGCTGACGGAGAGGAAGGACGAGGAAGCTGCCAAAGTCACCTTCCGCGAAGCTGCTATCCAATATCATTCGGAGAATGAGGCAGGCTGGAAGAGCGATGTCTACGGACGTCAATGGCTGGCCAGTCTGGAGAACTACGCATTCCCGAAACTGGGCGACATGACCACTGGCGGAATCACCGCTGCGGACATCATCTCGGTCCTGACGCCGATCTGGCAGGAAATCCCCGAAACAGCGCGCCAGGTGCGCAATCGCATTTGCGCCGTGCTCGATTACTCCCACGCAAAGGGCTGGCGCTCTACCGAAGCTCCTTCAGGCAATAGCAGCCTGAAAGCGGGGCGAGGGCTCCCGCGACAGGTCAAGAAACCGGCTAACCGTAAGGCAATGCCATACGTGGCCGTTCCGCCGTTCCTGACCGCGCTGCGTCGCAAGCCATCCTATTCGCGGCTCGCGCTCGACCTCCTCATTCTGACCGGCGTTCGCTCGCAGGAAGTACGACTCGCGAAATGGGACGAATTCGATCTGGACCAGCGCCTTTGGACCATCCCAGCCGAACACATGAAGCGCAGCAGGGCGCACATCGTGCCGCTATCGGAGGCGGCTTTGGCGGTGCTTGTGAAGGCGGACGCAATGCGGCTTGAGGGAGCCGAAGTGGTATTCCCCGGCATGACGGGAAAGGCGATGTCCAACATGACGCTACTCAAGGTTATGCGGGATATGCAGGAGCCTTTCCACGTCCACGGTTTCCGCTCCAGCTTCACCGACTGGGCGGCGAACGAAGGCTTCCCCAATGCGGTTGTCGAAGCCGCGCTGGCGCACAAGACACCAGACGCGGTGCAGGCCGCCTATCGCCGCACGACCTATCTCGGCACACCGGACAATCCCGGCGCGCGGGTAAAGCTGATGGAAGCGTGGGGGACTTATTGCTCGGGCAAGGCCGCCTCAAGTTCTGAAGCTTGCAACTCATGAAACTACCTCCCGGAAGTGTCACAACACGGTGGACGAAATCTGAGAAGATCGTCCGCTTGATAGAGCCAATGACGTCCGTCGTTCGCTTCGTCGGCCCGTTGGTAAAGTAAGGCCATGTCGTCCGCGTACTGGTCTTGGACGTCGTAGGGAAGCTTGCCGAACAGTCGCGCTAGGGTCCGGCCGGTCTCCCTGTTGCGATAAGGGTTGTCGGTTATTTGCGCCGCACGCTTGATACCTTCGACGATTGTCGGTGCCAGGGACAACAAAACATCCGGCGTTCGCTCGAGGACTTTGATCGAATGTACCGTCATTTGCGACGCTGGGTCAGCCACGGCCTCTCGCAGATCTGCGATATCACGTTCCAACTGCAATCCGACTACCTGACTCAGTTGATCTTCCACGAACTCACGATCAGTCGCTCTCCGATTTTGCGGTTCCGTGGGCGTCAACGCTAACGCTGTGGCAAGAACCCGCACGTCTCCGCCGTATCGGGTGGCGCTGGTTACAATTGGCGTGAAACTATCTCGTGAGAACCCGTGGAAGCAGTCCCAACTGGGAGCGCCGGAATTGAGTGCGCAGCCTAGTACAGGCATTGGAAACCATGGATATGGTGCTGCTGTTCCACCACGCAGGACATGCTTGGTGCCGTCAGGCATCGTGATCACATTCTCGATCAGTATGACAGGAAGGCCTTCAACGAGTGTTTCCGTTTGTACGTTGGCGACAGTAACAGGTGCATTTTGGGGTTTCGCGGGCATCCGCAACGAACAAAAGTTCGACGCAAGTCGTCGATGGCCGATGCGATCACCATCGTGGAATCCAAAGGTATGAATAAATGCGGCACTCATCAGGGGTTCATTGCGGATTTCGGTACACAAGTCCTTCTCAAGGAGACGCGTTGACAGGTATCCGCCTGTCACGTTCTCATTTTCAGAATACGCTACGGGGAGCCCAAAATCCTGCGTTAGCGTGCCAGCATAGGTGTGTGCACCGCCGACCAGCACGAGCGAATGCCGCTCGGCATCGAAAGGCACTAAGACTTTTTCATTAGCAGCATCGTACTCCGCGCGCAGATTCTGCAAGGCTCTGTGATCGTTGAAAGTAATGATACCATACCAGCCAAAGTAGACGAAGGGCACCAACAGCCAAAGGAGGGAGGTGCGAGCTTCAGCGAACGCAAAGCGGCGTATGGGAACTTCGATTGCAAGGCCTAGCATTCCCGCGTTCACCAACATGCCGGTCCAAAAAGGAGCGCCGAGCAACATCAGAAACACGCCAACGACAGGGACTACCTGTAGCGCATAAAGGATGGCTACAAGTGGAAATGCGAGCAGGGAAAACGGTAAACCTACTAGTGCCCTCATTCTGTATTCTCGCGTTAAAGTGGCACCGTTCTGGCCAAAGGTTTGCATTGTCTAGGCCCTGTTGACAAAAGCCTTTAACCATAGGCGGGCGGCTGCGAGGTTGAGGAAGCTCTCGAAGGATAGTATGGTCTTGTCATAGCGGGTGGCGATACGACGCTGCTGTTTGAGCTTGCCGAACATACGCTCGACGCGGTTGCGATCACGGTAGCGGCGATAATCGGGATGTTCTGGCACCTTGCGGTTCGAGCGGGGTGGGATGATCGGCAGGATACCCCGGATAAGCAGGCTTTCCCGG
>JAGQPR010000663.1 GCA_020426625.1 Planctomycetales bacterium | reverse complement strand
GACTCATTTCGAACAGTCGCCAGCGTGGCCCCGCTGTAGAACCTTGTCAGCCTGCACCCTGTGCTCTGTGGGAGACCAGACCGGGGAGATCGCGTGCGAGGCATCTCGGGCGCGATGCGTTTACGTGAGTGATCCGTAGGGAAGGCTGTTGACGACCTTCAACGCGCCACGAACCCATAGAATTGAGCGGTCAACAAATCAACTTAAAACACGTACGTGCCCTGCAGATAAAACTGTTCTGCGTCTGAGCGTACAAGCCCGCCATTATTGACAGCATCACCGTAGAAGAACATCAGGTAACCCAACTGGATGTTGAATGACTTGCTGTGCGTGTAGGTTCCCACGAAATCAAGCTCGTTGCCGACGTTTTTGTCTCCGCTGCCTGTCAAGCCTGCGCCGGCGATGTTGTAAATTCGATCGGATGACTGAGCTAAGTTGAAGTAGTGCCACTGGCTGACGATGGTGAGCTTTTCATGGGGTTTGATACTGGCCTGAACGCCGTAGTCCAGAAGGTTCTGGCCAGAGAAATTATCGATCTGTCCCCAGTAGGCATGCCCCAGCGGATACAAAGAATAGAACGTATTGATATCGCCCGTTGTCGGATCACTGTCGCCGGATCCCCAATAGAAGATTCCGCCCAGTCCTGGTTTCCATGTCACATCTTCGAATGTGTAACCGCCGAGGGCGCCGACCATCCCCGCCTGAACATCTCGATAGGCTGCAGATCCAAAGTTATCCTCTCCAAACTGCCACGCGCCTTCGACGTCCCAGTTCCAGGTACCAACCAGCGTCTTTCCATTCTTCACCGGCTGTTTGCCAGCTAACCTCGCTCCCAGAGTATTCCGTCGACCGTCCTGCAGCGCTGCACTGGAGTCGGATTCATCGAATCGAAGATAGTAAAGGTCGAGGCTGTTGTTCTCGATGCCTTTCCATGTCGAATACACGCCACTGATCCATCGACTCTTGTCGACTCGGTCGAAGCTATAGGGCTGAGGCGTATTTCCCGCTGCAGCATTGACGCTCTGCATGGCAAAGGCATCAATGTCCCAGTCATCGCTGGTGTAAACCAACTTGTGGCCTTCGAAGTTACGAAACGTGTTGGCCCATCCCAGCGACGATAACAGACGCTGCCCACCATACTGCAGGAACTGGCGACCATAGCGATATTTGAGGTTGCCATCGCCGATATCGCCAACGTTAAGTTCTGCGTAGTACTGCAACAGGTCCGTGCGATTGACATCAATCTGAGACGGCGTGTAAGGAGCGTCCAGCCCAAACATTGGTGCATCGATTGCCTGAACATAGCCACCAACCAGATCATTGTAATTCGCATGAAAGTAAGGCGTGAATCGCCAAAGTTCATAGGAAGATTGCCCCGGTCCACCGGGTCTGAGGCGATTCTTTTCATTCATGTGACGATATCGCAACTCAGCACCGGCACTGTAGGTCAGTCCGCCAGTTTTCTGGTTTTTCAAACCCTTGAGCAAAGGTTCATCGCCCAACACTGAGCCAAATAGCGCTCCGCAATCGAGCAGTGTGTATTCGCAGGCTCCACCGTCGAAATCTTCACCGCAGCCTGGATCAGCACAGCCGATAGAGGACTCATCGTCTCCGCAGTTCGTGTCGTTATCAGGAACACGAGCTGCATCTTCTGATGCCGAACACATCCCGGAGGCTACGAGGCAGAGCACCAGTACCTGCAGCGAAGGCTTGAGCATCCTTGACTTGAAAAACATTGGTGGCGACTCCCTGGTCGGACTGTGACAGCGTGTCCTTCGCATCCTTGCTCCGAAGAGAAAACGAAAGAACTATGACACATTTTTCGCCACTTGTGGCCACGGCCAAGTTCTGTGATTTGGTTGTTCTATGGCAATTCCCGTCGGAGGCTATTTGTTTCCGAATACAACCCTCAGACTTTTCCCAGACCCAACTGTGCACACCAAACTCGCAGCGCTGTGGACACGGGGCAAGAGGGCTATCACCAGCATTTTCTGCACGAAAAGAGTGTGCGAACAAGGCTGATATTGCGTCGGGAGAAAATATGATCCTGCATGAGAGTCCAAATCCTGATTTCTCGATCGTTCGGGCTCTCGATATTATGTACGCGAAACCCCGGAACTTCGCTGATGACCTGCTGCTTTCAAAACTGTCGCAACTGTCCGAGTCGTGGAGAAGGAGCCTGGCATCACGCGCAACTCAGAATTCCCGGATCAACGATGCGGAGAGACTCACGGGGCAATAATCAAACGAACTGCTCGCGACTATCAAACACCCCGGTGCTGAATTCGCACGAGACGAAATCCATTCTCTGTGCGTTCCAGAGTGTCGATCCAGTTCGATTCCTCCCAGCGATAACGAATCTGAACGCGGGCGATCGTTCCGGCCACCAAAGAAATCATCGCAGCCTTGAGTTGATCGGCCGATGCTACGGAACTGGCTGAGGTTCTTTGAGCGTTGGGGAGTCGCTGCATCAGCAGCACATTCGAACCCAGCAATTCAATATCGGAAAAAAGTTGTGCCACTTGCTCTTTCGAGAGCAAGCTTTCCCGCATGGGGGGCAAATCTGCAAGGTTAATGCCGCCATAATTCTCTGGAACCGCGACTGGTCGCAAAGTCTCTTGTCCGTGCCCAATGACGGGTTCGCGAGTCAGCTCTGGAGCATCGATGACCGGTGCCTTCACGTCATCGCGTGCGGGTCTCAGTCGGAACCAGTCGCGACGGGACATTCTCGTGTTCTCTGGCATCGAAGCACTACTTTCTGATTTGTGGGCCGGGGAGAAACTGCGGTTCTGAATTCATCAGAGTCTGCTCCATTGCAGCGGCCGGTGTGTGGCATTGCTGGCAGTTGCTTCTCCACGGATGAGTTGTGCGAATGCCTTGTCGCCCTTCGTACCCATGACAACTCACGCAATCCGATCGCATCCATGTGGTGTGAGGAATCTGCGGCGGCGCTTCGGGGTATGCTCGTGGTCCGGCCACGGGAGCAGGCAGTCCAGCAAAAGAATTCTCTCGAAACAACTCCGACGTTAAATGTCGCGAGTGACTTTCAACATGGCACTGAGTGCAGTTTGTCAGAAACTGATGCGACA
>JAGQPR010000662.1 GCA_020426625.1 Planctomycetales bacterium | reverse complement strand
CGCACCTGCTTCCTAGAACATTGAATCGACTTAGCATCGCGGGATCACTAACCGACGTAGTGGATCTTGTCAAAGATCCTGGTAAGGAGGTTTAACAACCTCCACTAGGATTCAAAGTGACGGAAAAATCAAAGCATCAAAACTCAACTGAGACGACCTGTCCATCATTGCGGCCGCACAGACGTTGGAAGGTTCCCACAGTAGTCCATGGAGTCGTGTTGTTATCCACTGTTGGAAATGGGAGCAATCTCCGTTAAATTCTTCCGAACTTAAAAAATTAATTTTTGTTTAACTCGGGTGATTATCTGCTCAATGCTGCATGACCGAGTCGTGTAGCGAGCGATTGCAGTCGCGGGAGCCGACGTTGCTGGGAGGGGATGATTTTTGGTATTAGCGACCGAACTACCCGTCTTCGTACTCTGGGATCGGCTTGTGACAAACCAACAAACTCCTATTACCCAAGCACTCATCCCGGCCGCGAGATGTTGGTCAGGGATCGTATCCGCGTTGGCTGTCTTGTTCCTTATGGTCGCCTGCGATCGCTCGCATGAAACGGTCCAGGAAGCCAGGCAGAATGGTCGCCAAGCGACACTCACAGCGACCTCGGTCACTCCCACGGCAACTGTAGACCAGTGCATCGCCGCCTATGACAGGCTCTCCAGCTACGAAGACGAAGGGTACGTGCGCTTGCTTTACACACTAGATGGCCAGGACATGGAGGACCGGGCGCCGCTATCGATTGCTTGGGATCGGCAGGGGAATTTGGGCATCCACGTGTATTCCGTCAAAGCCGGTCCGACCGAGATGCGTTGGCGCCTGCGGATCAACGACAACAGCGTCGATACTCAAATAATCAGCCGTTCCGTTCCTGCGGAATTGGATCTTGCCTGGCTGCTGGACGATCGCCTGGTCGCTGCCAGTCTCAGCGCGGGGCTAGCCGGTTTCCCACCTCAGTTGGATCTGTTGCTCAGTGATTCGCCCTTGTCGGGACTATTGGACGCCGCGACGAGTTTAGCGTTCATGCAGGGGCAGAGTGTTGACGGTCGGGCCTGTCACGTCATCGCGGTCAATCACGCTAGCGACGAATACGTGCTGTGGATTGACCAAGCAACCATGCTACTCAGGCGATTGCACTTACCTGCGTCGCGTCTGCCTCCCGAAATGCTAACCGACCAACGCATCAGCAACGTCCAGCTGACCATTGAACTAGCGAATATTCGCACCGATTCACAGGTCGACTGGAAGCGATTCGCGCCGCCCATCCATCCACAGGATGTGATGGTGCAACATTTTGTTCCAAAGCTCCAGGAGGTAGATACGCGGCTGCTCAATCGTCGCGTTCCAGCATTCGAGCTGCAAAGTTTGATTGGTGAAGATAGCATCCATTCAGCGTCACTCAACGCGGAAGGTAAGACTTTAGTGATGGTTTGGCTCGCAGATCATCCCGCGTGTCGGGCGGTTTGCGAACAGTTGGCAGACTTGACGGAATGGCTTCAAGCCAACGATCCAGAAGTGGCCCAGCGTACCCAGTTTGTTGGTGTGTGGGCAGAACCCAATCCGCCAGCGGGAACATCATTCTCTGAACTCCGTCGCGCCTGGCGAATTCCAGGGAAGCTGGCTATTGATCGCGGTGCGATGGGGCGTGACTTGTTACAAATTGCCGAGGCGCCGACTCTAGTAGTGCTCGACTCAGAGAACCGCGTTCATTTCATTGATGCCCGGGTCAATCCGAACTTGAATAATGCATTGCTGCCTGTGCTGAGTAAACTTGCCGCTGGCGAAAATGTTGCTGCAGCCATACTGGCAAGCTACGAGATCGCCAATACTCGGTGGTCGGCAGAACTATCGATGGCGCGTGCCATGGATGCACCTGCCAATTCCGGAAAGTTGGCTGTTAGCTATCCGCCAGCTTTCGTGCAGCTGACTCACCTGGGTGTAGTCCGGTCGAACACGGAATTCCTGGCAACGGCTGTGGACAGTGACCAGTTCTTGTGGCAATTGGCGGCGGATGGACAGTTGGCACAAGCGTCGATCACTGGGGAAATTCAGGCCACATATGAAACTCCGTGGTCTGAGAACCTCGATCCGGAAGGGCACGTCGACAGCGGAGCCAAATTGCGAATTCAAGTCTCCGACGAGTCCAGGTTCGTCGCCTGCGGTGAACGAGATGGCCATAGAATCCAAATGTTCGATACCAAAACGCGGCAGAATCGCGTCGTTCTGCTGGACGAAACGAGTCACATCGTTGATTTCAGTTGGGTGGACGTGGCGGGCTCCAGTTTCCCACGCTTGGCGTTGGTCACCGCAGACTCGCAAACGCTGTTGTTGGACCCGATGGATCGAGAACAAATGCGGGGCAGATGCAACGCAGCTCCTCAAGCGATCGTTAGCGTGGGCAGCGATCGTGCGCCAATCGATGCATCTGTGGTGTTAGCCAACGGGCGGATTGAGCCCCTGGCATTGTCCGGCGAAACCATCATGGCGCAGTCGCCGGGCAAACCAGTCGGACTTGACATTTCCAAAGGCACCATTGCCTCGCAATCAAAACAACTTGATTTCATTCCAGCTCTTGGGCCTTGGCAGAAGTGGCTCGACAAGGAGCAGCAATTCATCTTGGCGCGAGGCTGGCTAGCCAAGGATGAGCCAGCTGTGTTTTTGGTCGATGCAGCACTCAAGCCGCAGTGGCACTTCCGTATGCCGGTCAGAGCCCCAAGTGATTGTTGGCAGCTGGTCTCAGTGGCCACCGATCCGATTTCTGGACAGCCAACGTGGATACTAGCCGACGCTGGAAGCCGCACGATTCACTTTTTTCGCAATGACGGTCGGGCCAGCGATCACATGCAAGTTAGCCAGCCGGTGATGGGTTTGGCACTGGCACCCGCTGGCGCTTCGTTGCGTATGCGGCTAGTACACCCGCGCGAGTTTGTGGATTACGAAGTTCATTGGTAATCAAATCTAGCGCTTTCCTGTTTCTACCGTAACAGCTACCAGGAACCTAACGTTGCCGGCGTCGACCCACTTCGCGTGTGCCCGCTCGCGACCTTCCCAACGGGAAGGTTACATCCCGCAAGGCCCCAAAGTAAGGTCCTGGGTACCGTTCACCCC
>JAGQPR010000661.1 GCA_020426625.1 Planctomycetales bacterium | reverse complement strand
GCCTTCCGTTGAGATATGACGCCGGGTGGATCGCGCTCGCGGTCGGGTATGTCGCCGAAAACCAGCGATAAAACACCGCCACGCAATCCGTTGCCGCCAGCCTATCCGCCGTCGCCAGTTTGCGCCAAGCTTTTTCTGCTGCGGCTTTGCCTACCTTGTGCGGCACCGCCGCCCAGAACGCCGGGAATGATGCGCTTTGCTGCTGCTTCGGCGCTACGGGTTGCCCGCAGCAGGGGCATGTTTCTCCGAATAGGTCCATATCAGCCAGCCAAACTCAAAAGGTCGCCAGATCCATCTTCGATGAAATCCTGTTTCGCCTTGGAGATGTTCTTTGCCGCCTGATTGTAATAGCTAGCCTTCAGCTCAACGCCTATGCCACGCCTGCCAAGATACACCGGACTATAAACCTCAGAACCAACGCCCATAAACGGCGTCATGACCGTTTCTCCGGGGTTTGTGTAAAGCTCTACGCACCTGTGAATGATATCCAACATCAAGGGGTGAACGTGCTTCACGTCGTCAGGCTCACGCGCTTCACCATCATCGACAACTGCTCTTGCGGTCAAGCCGCATCCTGTTTTCTGTTTGTTGCTGGAGCGAATATCCATCCATGCAGAGGACGCGTAACGTCGCCAGACAAAATGGGAAAACCTGTTCTCCTTCTGGTCGCCGTCGAAATAACGGAATTTCCTGACTTCCTCCGGCATGTGTTCTGCCCCGAAATACCGTGTAAACCCGCGCTCGTGGGTAACTGGAACCTTATTTTCGCCCCGTTTGCGGAAGAACAGGATGTAATCTGCGTTGGCGATACTCGACTTGGCACTGTCCTCGCAAATCGTCTGATGAGCAAGTCCCCGGACCATCGTGCGGAGCCTGACCGCGAGAGGTTCGTTCCACTTGAGCCGACGCCCCATGAACTGAAAACCTGCCTCTTCGTGAAGCCGGATGATGTTCCCCGGCAGATCGTGAACGGTCCCGATAGCGTCCTCCCCGATATCCATACAATGAACGCAGTTTATCCGCCCAGGCTTCGTCACTCTGGCCATTTGATTTACCAGAAAACGATACTGGTCGTAAAACTCCCCATAGTTATAGCAGTTCGACATATCCCGCTCGTCTCCGCTGTACTGAAACAGTCCGGCAAACGGCGGCGAATACACCGACATATCAACCGAATTGTCCGGCATGTCGCTGACAACCTCGACGCAATCCGCGTTGTAAATCGCGTAATCGTCAGTCAGAACTTGGTCCATTACAGTCATTGTGCGTCCCTCACATCCACGCCGGGAAAACCGGCTTTGATCCGTTTCCGAAAATCTTGCGCGCTTTCTGCGCCGAAACCATGTGCTCCATCATCTCGTGGAACATCTTGTCTGCCGCTTCGGCCTTGCGCTTCCGAGAGTTCGCCACATTGGATAGCGACGTTGTTCCGATCTGGTGAACAGTTACTGATCGCTTTTGCCCAAACCGCCAGAAGCGCCTGACCGCCTGATAATACTGCTCATAGCTGTAATCATCGAAATAGGTGCAGGCTGCGCAATGCTGCCAGTTGACGCCAAGCGCGGCGATTTTTGGCTTTGTCACGAGATACTTTATTTCACCGGCCTTGAATGCCCGGAATTTTTCTTCCTTCGCGTCATCCTTGTCAGCCCCTTGAAGGTTAACGGCGCCTGGAACAATCTCGGCCAGCAAGTCAGCCTCCGCATTGAACTGGCACCACATGACGCCGGTATCGTGGTTCTGGATCAACTCAGCAGCCAGTTCACACCGCTCCTTGATTGTCGCTTTCTTTTCTTCTCGCTCCATCGGCAAGCCTCGAACCGGCATCGCGAACAACTCACCATCGAGCGGCTTGCTTTTGATCTGGTGATGTGTCTCGATCAATTCCGGCAAAACCCACCCATCATCCGAGAAACCAAGGTCAGAAGGCTTGCGGATTGCCCGCGCCCATGATGCCACCCAACGCCAGAAATGAGGTTCTGCATGACCCTTGAACCGCCAATTCTGGCCTATGTGGGCAGGGTGCAGGGTGTCGTCGTTGCTTTTGAAGAACGTCGAGAGCATGTCCATGTAGGCCATATCCCCGAGTGCCTCTGACGTGGTGCCAAGCTCTGTATAGTCGTTCGGGCTTGGCGTGGCGGTATACATTCCGCGATACTCAACCTTGCGCATCGCCTTGGTAATCGCGGCCCGGATCTTCCCGTCAAAATTTTTCAGAATGCTGCTCTCGTCGCAAACAATCCCGCCAAACGCTGACAGATCGAAATGATGCAGCCTCTCGTAGTTGGTCGTTATGATGCCCTTGCCGTGCGGCCACCTCCCATCCGCCGACCTGAAGGCTTCGATGCCAAACTTGTCGGCCTCATCAACCGTCTGCGATGAAACCGAAAGCGGAGCGAGTATCAGGACAGGTTTGTTTGTTTTCCTGTGGACGTTCTCAGCCCACACAAGCTGCATCAAAGTCTTGCCCAGACCGCAATCGGCGAACGTCGCTGACCGGCCTTGACGCAAAGACCACTCAATAAGGCTGTTCTGAAAGTCAAAGCAATACGGATTGCTGTAGTTCGGATCAAACCCGAACTCGCCTGCGAGGTGCGTCTTGTCCTCAACAAAGGCGCGATACTCTTGGACGCTCATGCCCTAATCGCCTCCAGCGCGCGATTGACCATATCATAAATTAGGTCGATATCGTCATTATCCACCGGATAACCTTCCGCGCCGACCATAGCGCACTGCAAAAACATCTCGAACTGATCGGGCGTAAACTCCATCTTTCCAGCCTTTTCGGTTTCGATGGTTACCATATGCTTCTCGCCCATCATTCCGCCTCCCAACGCGCCAGATATTCACGGATCGCAGCCGCAATCATGTCCTGGTTGCTCTTGCCGGTATCCAGACCGAGCTGGCGCAGCCGCCGGTAGGTTTCCTGGTCAAGGGCGACCGTTGGCCTGATCTTGTCTTTCATCTGTCTCTCCTGTCTTTCTACCGCAAGCTTACGCAATCGCGCGGAAAAGTCTTGTGCAAAGTTGCAAATCAGGCTTGTTAAGTTGCAAACCTTCACGACTAGGCACAATACCGCCACCCGCTACTGCCCCCGATATACGGGGCA
>JAGQPR010000660.1 GCA_020426625.1 Planctomycetales bacterium | reverse complement strand
CTATCAGGGGTTGTCTCCGGAGGCGCATGAGTTGGCCACGGCCATCGACGCCTACAAACTGCGCAACCGTCGTCGCTACATCACATTCGAAGAGATGCACGACATCATCCACTCGTTGGGCTACCGTAAGTCCGACGCATAGCGATTGTTTCCGGCCGGCCCTACTGTGCTGAAATCTTGAATAAGTGTTGGTCGCTTCGCACGAACAGGGCGTTATTCGCAATAGCTGGCGTGCAGAGAATCGTTTCGTTCAAGTTGCCACCACCCACGATGCGGCCTTCGCTGCCGCCGTCTTCGACCACGGTTGCTTTGCCGCTTTCTTCGAACACATAGATGTAATTTCCGGCAGCAACCGGCGAGCTTGTAAAATTGGTGCCATCCAAGCGCATTTGCCACAGCAGCTCGCCGTCGATGGCATTGCCACATTTGAGCACGGACTTATTGACGACGTATAAGCGATCTCCTCGTAGCAAAGGGGAAGGCGTAGATGGCGCCAATTTGTTGTTCTTCCAAAGTACCTCTGGCTCAGGACTGGTGCCGTTGTCGCGCAGGGCGACCAATCCATCGGAAGGAACAAAGGTTACGCTGCCGTTGGAAGCTGTTGAAGGTTGGCTGGCACAGCGCTGCGCATACTCCCAAACGATCTGGCCTGAGGCCGGGTCGAGCGCTGTCATGCCTGTCGCTGATTGAAGCGCGATCAGCTGATTTCCGTTCGGGCGTTGGACCACGGTGGGGGTGGTCCAACTAGCCTGCTTCGGCCGCGGCTGCTGCCAACGCGTGTGCCCCCTCTGACTGTCCAGTCCCACGGCCACCGATTCACTGTCCGTTTCCAGCTGGACTACCAGCGTATTGTCAACCAACGTTGGCGACGAAGCCAAACCTAGGCTGTTGCTGGCGTTGGGATATTGCTCCGCCAAACCGCGGAGCCAGATCAAATTCCCATCCAGGTCCAGGCAAAACACATCATTGGTCGAGAAGAGCGCGTAAATGCGCTCACCATCGCTGGCTGGCGTGGGGGCAGCGGTATTGGTTTTCGGATGGGTCATCGTCAAACCGGTAGCCCAAAACTGTCGGTGCCAAAGTTGCGTTCCTGTCGCCGTATCAAAACAGAGCACGTGCAGCCGGTCCTGGTTGATACCGGTGCAAGATGTTACAAAAATGCGATCACCGACGACGATTGGTCCTGACAAGCCACGCCCCGGCAATTCGGCTGTCCAAGCGATGCCCGCGGTGCTATCAAACTCGGCGGGTAGTTTTCCGGTAGTGGAATTGGCGTAATCCGGCCCGCGGAATTGTCGCCAATCGGCCCCGCTGCAGATGGTAAGGAGGACGCAAACTAGCGCCGCTGTCGTTAAATTCTTCATGGTGATTCCCTGTTCTCGCTTACAAGTATGCATTCTATGTGGTGTGATCAATCACAACGGTTGGCTCAAGGCGATGGAGCAGGCAGGATTGCAGTTCCCGCCGCATCGCAAACTCGCAGCTGGAATTGCCACTCGACGGTCCAAGACTCGGTCATTTTGTCCTGGCACAATTTCATCAAGATCTGGTTTTCTCCGGGTTTCAAATGGGCTTTCATCTTGTATTGATCGATCTTCATCCCGCGATGGTATTCGTCGCGCGCGAATAGCAACTCGCCGTTGAGCCACATCTTCCAACCGTTCTTGCAGCCCAATCTCAATTCCACATCTTGTTCCACAGGCGAATTGAATACAGTCCAGGCATAGCCGGTCACCTCTTTGAGCTGACCCAAAGGTTTGTTCAGATCAATCATGCCAAAATCGTCGTTGCCTTCGAACTTGGTCCAATTCACTGGGCCCAACTTGCCTTCGTATCGCTTATCTAGATCAATCTCTTTTTCGGGGGGGAACTCCGTCGCAAATCCTTTCAAAGCTGTGTTGTCAAACGGTCCTATCAAATACCACTGCTGCAAGAAGCCAAAGTGATTGGGCAGGTCGACTTGCTGCCCCATCTCGCGAAGTCGCTTTGCAATCAGCTTCACTTGATCCTCATCACGGGCGCCACCGAGCGCCTTGAGAAACCCGTCGATTGCTTCTGGATTTTTTTGAGCTTCTGCAAACGCTTCTGCTGCTTCGATCTGCATGGCCACGGCATCTCGTCGCAATTCCAAACTCGGGTCGTGAAGCATGCCGGGGACCATGCGAGCTTTGACCGTAGGGTCAACTTCGAAGAGCCATTCATACGCCAGACGTCGGGCGAGCGGACTGCGCTGCGTATCGGTGATGAATTGCTCAAGCCGTTGCTGAGGCAGCTTACGCTGATCGGCAAGGCAGTCTTCTGCGATCGCATCCACGGCCGACCGCAGCCAATTTGCAGCCTTGGGGCCCACAGGGTCGAATGCGGCTAGAACCGCTGGCAGCGAATCAACTCCTGAATCAACGACTTTCTTCCACGCGTCGCGGGCCAAAGCCGGATCTTGACTTTGATCCATCGACTGCAGTACTTGCAGCCAATCATTCAGATCGTCTGCCCGTACCGCTCGCGCCGTCGCGGTGCCCAGTAAGCAAGCCAAACTTAGGCTCGTTAGACATTTTAGCCGTCGAAAATGCATTGCAATTCCCCGTTCTATGTTGTCGATTCAGTTCCGCATGGTTTGATTTACTGGCAACCTTATTGATCACGGCGAAGCAATGAAACACGCGGCCAAATTTGAACTTCGCCGTGAAGCAAAGGATCGTTGCAGTGAACAGCACGAGAATACGCTATGGAGCAACCACAACAGCAGCGGAGTGGGTAAAGCTGGAGAGGGTGCCAAAGGCTGCTGCCAGATACTGCAGAGTAACGGAACTCGCCGACTATTTCGATCCGTGCGGAAGCCTCTGGCACAAAATTGGTAAAGAACCGCTCGCGAAGAAAGAATCTACTCGCCCCCCAGACTGCTGCCTGAGTGCAGTGCTTTTAGCTGCCTTTTTTGACACTTCTCGCTAATCGCCACCAATTCAACTTACTCTCCCTTAGGCCCTTGGGAGAGTCGCGTGCGGGCACACGCGAAGCGGGTCGGTGAGCGGAGCGGGGAATTTCCCTCCCCGTCGCTGGGGCTCCGACCCTCCCCTCCGAAAGTTACGTCGAAAACGACGCAACTTTCGGCGGG
>JAGQPR010000065.1 GCA_020426625.1 Planctomycetales bacterium | reverse complement strand
GATTGGGCCGATAAATTCGGTCGCAACCCTTTAGAAGGCACCTTCGACAATCAAGAGTGGCTTCAACCTCTTGATTATTGGTTTCGCAATGACAAGGCTGAATGCTGGGCCCACTGGAAGTTTTGGCTTCCGGGAGTCAAGTCTCGCTGTCGAAGGTGCTACTTCGAGGGCGAGGCGTTTTCTATTTCATCTATTCCTTGACAGGAAAGATCGCCTCAAGCTGATCCACGAAGATCCCAGTCTAATCAAACGCAAACCGCCAACACCACTAAGCAAAACCGCCCAGCCACCCCGCCAAAACGGACCAGCCAAAAACCGCCACTGGCAATGTCCATGAAACACGCTTACATCGATAATTGGAAAACCCATTCCAGCACCCAATAATGGCATCTCATGAGCAAGCGAAATGAGACTTGCATCGGTCGCGGGCTTCCTCATGTACGACGTTTTCCAGTCAGCGCGCTGAACTGCCGATTCGTTAACGAAGTCAAATTGCGGTCTTCCGTTTGGCCAGTATGTCCACATCGTGGAGCCATCTCCGATGATGACACCGCTTTCTGTTCCGCCGCCCGATCGACATTCAACTCGGAAGTAGTTCGGCTTCTTGAGCCACACGCGATACGTGAATGCCGAACGTGCGACGCCAAGAACTTCGACATCGTACTTGCTCTCGAACGAAAGTGTCTCAGCATGCTGAAACGCGTCGCGCATCTGATTGAAGCGTCGACATGCTTCTTGTTCAGTTGCTATCGGCGAAAGCGACGATTCTTGCGCAACGCAAGCGATCGGAAATACGAGTGCTGCAAGCAAGGTGAATGAGCGATCAACAAGTCGATAGTATTTCATGCGAAATCGGCGAACGGCGGCCATAATCCAGTCTCCGAGTTTAATTTTTTATTGATTTGGACTAGCTCAGCGACGCACATTCATGGCGTGGTTCGTCGGCGTCATTTTCATCCGGTCGACCGGCCCATCTCGCAAATTTTGATCCCAAAAAGCCGAATAGCATTGCAAGCACAACATGCGCAGGCAAGGCAAATGATTCGCGTTCTGGAGATTCATGCGCCATTTCGCCACCCATTCCACCGACCATGCCAACGACTGATCCAGATTGTTGTTGCGCTACCCTGACGTCATCATCGGCTAACGCTTTGCCAGTCAAGAGTTCTGTGTAACTGACCCGTGCCGCATTACATCTGGCCTACACAAATTTCACATTCAGCAGAGCCGGAGTTTTCGGATAGGCTCATAACCAGTCGCTTGCACACGGTAATCACATAGAGTTCAACCAATCGCGACCGACGTTGCCGAAGTTAAAGCGAACCTACGCATTGGTCCACAATTCCCGGGATAACTTCTGCTGCAAACTCCGGCTTGATTCTCAAATAGTTTCCGCCAGTCGCATCAGCAAATCGCTCCGGCAAATTACGGTACTTTTTATCATGCAACTCAATATGAATCATATCGATCCGAATTCCTGCATCTTTAAATTCTGCAATCACGCTTTCGTCTTTTAGTACCGGATCGCCGTCGGTCAGCACGAGCAGAAGTTTTGAAGACGCCTTAACATCCTTGAGCGACGTGAGGGCCATTTTCAGCGGCGCATCAAAATCGGGGAAGTCTCCGTTGGTGGATTTGGCCAAAAGCTGATCCGCCTCAGCTTCTAACGAACCAACGGTTGGCATTGTCTCCCCTGGCGTCCACAACCATTGTGGGCCCTGAGGACCGTAAGACAGATGATTCAGAAAGTCGTTTGCATGAAGTTGTTTCCTAACCAATTCGGTTGCCGTGCGTTGAATCGCATTCCCACCACGTAACTCTGCAGGATGCATAAGCAATACAACCGCAACTGGATTTCTTCGTTGGCTCGTGGATTTGGTCGACGCACCGTTCTGCTGATCGCCGGAAAGTGCTGCTTTCGGTGCTGAATCCGAACTAGGAGTCGACGCTGATTCAGAAGTCGACAGGGATAGACGATGGAGCTCTGCACTCGTGGGAATTCGTTCTAGTTGCAGCTCAACTTCAGCTGGAGATTTCCTCAATTGCGATTCATCGCTGGCATGAAAATCAGACGCACCGACTTGCATTGGATCAAAGTGAATTACCAGTTTCATTTTCTTGCTGATCTCAGAGAAATCGAAGCTCATCACCATGCCTACTTGCGAATTGTCCTCCTTACAAGTTGCACGTAGCGAACAACTGCTGTCACGTGCTGTTAGTGCGTCGACGGAGAAATGCTGCGTTGATTCACCTCCCTCGCTATTCGATTCGCCAATTGACATTGCCATCTCGCTAGACCGAATGTGCACTGAACGAGGCTTCGGTTGTGTCTTACTATGTGTCTCGGAGACCATGTTGATGATTCTCCATTCACCCCAAAGAGGCCTTGGAATGAGTTCCGCCTCGGGTAGCCATGAGCTAAATTCACCAACTCCAACCTTACGCGAGCCTGCTTGGACGGCTGTTGGGGATGGATGTACTCTTTGGACTCGTTGAATTGAAAACTCATAGCCAACTTTATGGTCCGTGAATCCGTGTATAGCAAACAGACGTGTTTGCTTAGGAAGATAGCCCAGTGGACTAGCGGCTGATTGTGTTGAGAATCGGAATAGAAACGGCCCTCGGTCGACAGAATTCTTTGCACTCACCGCGATTCCATTCTCTGTTTTTTCCGTGCCTGTGATCGAATACGCCTCGAGCCGGCTACCTGAGTGCTCAAACAGAATCTCATTTGTTCCCAAAACAACTCTCGTTATCGGGCTAAAATCCAATTTCTCGCCCCCTACCACATAGGAGGCTGAAACGACTTCCCATTCCCCCAAGAAGTCGGCGGGCATTTCACGGTGGCCAGCGCTACCTTGTGTCGTAGGATCAGCAGCGAAATCGATAAACCGAAGATTCTGAGTCCTCCATTCTTGGAGTATCTTATCAATGCTCTCGATTTCTTCTTTGGTTCCGCGAACGGTTACCGAATTCGTGGCTGGATTAACCTGCACCGACACACGATCCCGAAATTTCGGTAATTTGAGATAGGCATCCAAAATATTTATGAGTCCCTTAACTTCTTGCTCTGAACTGGCAATTTCCGCAACGCACGTCGGTTCGTCGGCGTTGGTTGAATCCCTCGCACTGCCCACGTCAGCTTTTCGTTTTGGAAAAATTTCAAACCCTTCGCGGGGATTGGACGGGGCAATTGATCCGGGTGATGATGACGGATTGGTCCATTCGAGACCAGTTGCTTCATTTGTCAACGACTTAACTCTGAGGTCGACGATTTGCTGTCGATTCTTGTTTCGACGTTTGATCATTTCCTCGGCGCGTGCAAGGTCGGCTTTCAGTTGTTCGATCGTGCGTTTGCGTAAGTCCATGTCGGCGTCGAATTGTTGCACGATGCAAAGCCGTACCCGCTCTTCAGCCTCAGCTTTCCCATCCGCCGTCGTTGCCAATCGATAATCGGACAGAGCAACTCGTACTGCTTCTGATATTTTTGTGGTAGCTGGTTCGTTGAACCGGTTTGTGCTTGTCGTGCTTATCGAACCAGAGGGCACATCTTCTTGCGCAATCATGCACTGCTCGCCGACGACAACAAAAAACAAAACCACCAAGACAGACTGCGCAAGTTTGACACGATTCATTTGTGATACTCCATCCGTTATTCATCTATTCTTCAAATGACTGTCCACACGACTTGGAATCGAGTGCTAGTTAACATCCACGAGACTCGCCGTCCTTTCATCCCGAATGACATTTAGGACCTATCCGAAAACCCGGGGGAACCGCGGCTAATAGTTTTCGGATGGGTTCTTAGTATCCAATTGCGCGATTTTGTTAGAGCGATAATCGCATGGGCAGCCGAACGGCGAGTAGGATTTTGAGCGAGTGCACTCACTGAACCTCTGTGACTTGAACTTTAGATCTGCTGATACTTCACTCTGGCACCAGCGCGTTTCTACTTCTCGGTTTTGCTAAACGAGCAGTGGGTTGTCAATAAGCTCTATTTGTCGATGTTCTCTGCCGGGTTACGGATCAACTGCGAGTTCGCAGGCCTCGTCAACGTGACCGTGATCGATTTGCCAAACTGGTTACTTAGAGAAACGACTGGCATCGATCGAGATCCCGGGGGGGCATTCCAATTTCTCTGCAATTCAACATTGCTTCTCAATTCAACGCCAGGCAGTTCTTCACGATTCAAATTGTCAATCGGTAGTGATTCCTGCACACGGAGCTGGAAAGGCCCCGAATCGATTGGGTTGCTCGATACCTGCAATTGGATTTGCAGTACCGAACCGTCCCCCGAATTCGCGGCTTGCAGCATCCATCCGCCCGCATCTGAAGATACATCGGTCACTCGGAAAATCCTGCGCTCGGTACCATTTTCGAAGACCAGTTGCTTCGGCGAGATCGTCAACGCAGACGTTGCTTCGAAGTCTGATAGGCAGCGCAAGCGACTCCATTCGCCACTAGCTTGCCATTCGCCCAACAGGGATGTTAGCTCCGATGGCAGCGAAACACCTGGAGTCAATTCCATCGAAATGCCTGTTGGGTCGTTTGCGTTGTCAGTGGGAAGAAGTCCATTTTGAACCGACTGAAGCTTGGAATGTATGCTTTCGAGCATTGCGTCCCACGTCTTCTTCTCTTCACTATCATTCCACTCAATCGAAGGTTGCGAATTGAAGCCTTTCGCGGTCGCAGGGGCATTGAGTCGATACCGATAGAGATAGGACGAATACGACAGCGTAGCAACCAGGATGAGCAAACACGTCAATACGACAACAAAACGGGGAACGTACTTTTTTCTGATTATGCTCAAGAAGTGCGGCGTCAGACTAGCTCGGCCAGCGAAAGGGCTCATTGATGAACGCGGACTTTGAATGTTGGCAAGGCACTTGCAAATGACTTGCTGTAATTCTCCAGCGCTCTTGTATCTCTGACTGGCATCCTTTTGCAATAAGCGATCGATGATTTTGCAAACCGCGTCTGGGCATTCGGAATTGACTCGCCAAACAGGTGTATGAAGGTCGTTACAAATTCGATGCAAGACGGCCATCGCTCTATCGGCGCGGAATGGCGGCCGTCCAGTGGCCATGAAGTACATCACGGCTCCGAGACTAAATAAGTCCGATCGCGCATCGATGACCTTACCGAGGGCTTGTTCGGGAGACATGAAGTTAGGTGTCCCTGTGACGACTCCGGATTGCGTCAACGTCGCATCGTCTACTGACTGAGCAAGACCAAAGTCAGAAACCAACGCATGCTCAATTCCGTTGTCCAGTAGGATGTTTCCAGGTTTGACATCGCGATGAACAATTCCTTGGTCGTGTGCAGCTTGCAATCCGGCAGCGGCCTGTCCGGCAATTCTGAGGATTTCTTTTGCATCCAGCGGCCCGTCGCGATCAATACGACTCTGCAGTGACTCACCATGCACGTACTGCATTACGAGATATGGAACCGAATCGTTGGATTCAACGTTGTAGATCGCAACCACATGCGGGTTGATTACTGCCGCAACTGCTTTGGCTTCGCGTGTGAATCGGCGACGCGCAGCACCGTTGTGTGAAAGGTGCTTGGCCAATACCTTGATGGCAACAGGACGATTCAGCTCACCGTCGTAAGCCTTGAAGACTACACCCATGCCGCCAGATCCCAATACTCGCTCCACGTCGTATCGGCCAATGCGTCCCATCAGCTCCGGATGCGATGGAGATGCAAGGTATTTGCTAACATCTTCGGAATGCTCCCAAGCTGTTTCCTCAGCCAGCTTAAGCGTTGCGGAGTCGAAAGGACTCAGGAGTACCCTCGCCTGATTATCGAAGTGGGCTGTGCCTGACAACGATGCAAGTCGCATTTGGCAAGGCTCGCACGATTCGACATGCTTTGCCACAGCATTGAACTCGTTCGAATTCTCGTTACCGTGAATCAGCACTTGCAATTGCTGGTCGTCGGCATGGACGGAGGTGACCTTCATTTATGCTCCTCCTGGCTATCCTCAATATTTAGATGCATTTCGGTCTCATCAAACTGAGCAATCAACTCGCGAAGACGTCCGCGAACTCGACTGCGGGCGATATGCACAGCACCTACCGACATTTGCAGTTCCTCGGCGACCTGCTCGCACTCTTTACCGTCCACACTTGTCAACCAAAATGCAAGCCAAGTTCTATCGTGGACTTTGCGTTTGACGCGGGTTGAGGCCCATCGAAACACCTCGCGGCGATACTCGAGTTCAATGGAGTCAAGCTCGGGACCCGGCAGTTCTTCTATTTGGTGAAGTATCTCCACCACCCCAGAATCTCCGCTCCCGAGAATCTTGTGCTTGCGGCGCGTCAAATACTTAATCATCCAGTTCTTGGCTGCCCGAAATAGCCAATCTCGAAAACGCCCTTTATCGCGATCTGGATCCCATTTTTCGACGGTGCGCGAGACGGACATCATCACATCCTGCACAATCTCCCTTGCGTCCGCGTCCTGGAACCCTCGACTTCGTGCCAACCGAAAAATCAGCGGTTCGTAGATTTCGACGAATTGATCCCAGGCATCGACATCGCGTTTGTCGGCCAATCGCATAATCAGGCTTAGTCGAGTTTCCGGAACCACTATTGATTTCTATCAGACCTTTACAAATACCATAATCCCCGGAACTCCATGTCGTTCAGGCAAAACTACGCCGTGTGCCAACGCCCCCTAAACTTCGCATAGCTTTTCGTATTGAGGCAAAAGCTTGCTGCCATTTATTGGGGACGAGGGAGGGGCAAGTATGCGGACAAGTGGTCGAACTGATGGAACTGCGACGCCAGCGTTACCGGTTGTTGGCTACGAGGGTGGTTTTTTTCCTGTATCTTGGACAGTTCCGCCAATCAGCCTAGCAACTTCTTCGGCAATGACCGCATCGCGACTTTGGGCACGCCGGGCAATCGCGTCTTCGACCACCTGGACCTGCTCTTGCAGCTCCACAACTTGTTGCTCTCGTTTCGCCTGCTCAAACTTAAAACGCCGTTCCGCTAAGACTTGAAGTTCTTTGGTCAGCAGATCTCGCTTGCCTGCGGACTCTGGCCGGTGAAATTTCGCCGTAGTTCTCCGGATACCTGCATCGAGACTGTCGAGAATTTCGTCAACTGAAGAAGCTAGGGCGTCATCTTCGTTTGCATTGCCTGACGAGTCTTGCGCGGCAGCGTAGGCCGCGGCCGCCTTGGCAATTTCCATTTCGGCAAGTGATTTCATCGAAGTCCGAGACTCACGAACGGATGCAAACGCGACAGCTACACACGCAAACGCCGCAACTAGGATCGCCGTCAGCGCCGGTTTCATGACTGAATCAAGGCTAGACATTCGATACTCCTCGGGAACTCGCTCCTCTCTACGCGGCAAAAACCCGAGTAGCGATACGAACGCGATTGCTGCTGGGCTAGCAAAAATCACGAGCCAGCGGTAGTTCTCGGTCGCTAGGAAGCCAAGAAAGACGGTGAAGACCAGTGTAAAGGGGGCCAAAAAATATCGCCGATCATATGTTTTGGACATGATTTGGGACTCCTTAGCGTTCATGACGCGTTACTTTGCTCGTATCTTTCGTGACTGTAAGCACCCACCAGCGGCGCTCATCTTTCATCATGTCTGCAATTTTGAAGGCTTTGAACGCGAATTTCCAGAATTTGTGGACTGCGGAAATTACTCTCGAAAATTGATGAGCCTGGCTGAAACTGGGGCTCCGAGTCGAGAAATACTCGCCCGGAGCGACTCGCGTCAGAATTCCAGTGAATTCCGATACCTTTGGCACTTATCAAGCCATGTAGAATACATAGAACCCCGCGATTGCACCCGTCGCATTTCAACCGACTGTCAAGAATTCAGCCATTCGAGCGACAGTCTTCTCATCGAGATGCATCGCCCGGTTCACCATCCAAATTTCTAGACAGTCGTCAGGACTATCTTGACGACTCGGCCAAACCAAGTTGCTCAATACTTGAGCCTTCGGCCAATACGATTTTTAGGTCAGGGCGTGATCGTAGCAACTCGTCGACGAGTTCGCGGCTAACATTACAATTGCGGAAGGATATCTGGCGAATTTTTTTCATCTTCTTCAATGAGCCCCACATTCGAAGATTGGGCCGGCACTCCCAGAAAATCAAATCATTCAACGAGATTTCGCCAATTGGTTCGAGGCAGTCCTCTGTTCCAAACTCACTTCGGCAAAACATTAGGCATTCGACTTCATCGTGCTTCTGCAGAAATTCTAACGAGTAGCGATCCAGCAACGCATTCTTAAACTCAATTCCCCGAAAGGGAATTTGGTGGAGATTGAAACTTCTCGGTGGCGTCTGAAAGACCACGGATGCATGCAAGTCACTCTGATCAATCTGAGCGTACAATGCGCCTGCGTCGTAGAGTTGATTTTGCCTTCTCCATCCTTCGCGCAGATTCCGGGTTGAATAGAGTGCAGCGGCGATCGCGCACGCGCAAAGTAGCGTACCTGTGAGCAGCTGACGAATCGTAAACTGAACGCGGAAGAGCCGATGTCGAATCGGTGGCCGACTGCGCTCGTCGCGAACATTGGACTTCGAATTTACACTAACATCACGCATGAGAATACTCTACCGCTCTAAAACTCCAGTCTCGATCCTCAGGATGTAGGCAGCTCTACTTCCACCCTGCTCATGAATTGGAATTCCTGTTTTAGTACTAGAGCTGCCCGGCATCCCCCACTTCCGTTACGGAACACGAATCCTGCTATCGATTCCTGTGTCGGCGTTGCCACCCGCTTCCTGTGTCGGCGTTGCACCCGCTTGGCATTTGACCGCGACTTGTATTAGGTTCCTATCCGTCGTGTTTGGAACCCTTCAGTTGGACTGAAGCCCTCCTGGCCGAGCTGAACCAAACTACGTCGTCTGTTCCCCTACCGAAACCGAGGCAGTGATGGAGCCCGTTGTGACAAGCCGCCGATAGCCCAAGGCGGCTAGTCCGTGCCAGGCTGGTCCCTCTCAAGCATTGCAGTTTTCATCTTCTGATTCAACCAAACAAAAGTTACTACTGAGGCGGGGCCACCACCGACACCAGTCGTCTGTACCAGCACCGACATAGTTGGCACCGAACAAATTGAGCAGACCAAAAGCGTAGCTGCTTTCATCGCCCTAGCTCCGTTGGGTTTGTAGTATGGACTTAGGTGCAAAACCGCGGTGGTATTGTGGTTTTGCCGATCATTGGCCGAAGCTATCATACTCGCTGTGACACTGTGACGTCATTCGAGCAATCGTCAGGATTCGTACCGGAGTCGTGATTGTTGCGGTGGATTTCATCAGATCGAGAATAACATTGCGGTCGACGATCCATCGACCTTGGAATCGCTTTGCGGCCTCAGTTGATCTTATCACGGCAAGAGGAAGCGTTTTCTGGGGAATAAGGCCCCCAAGTTGATTCCGCAGACGAACGTCGAAACGGAGTCGGTTAGGAAGTATACAACCGGCACCAACATGGCGTATTTCGTTACTGAAGTTTTGCGCACTCTTGCTTCCTGGAATTCTAGATTTGAATCGGCTCTTATCTAGCGATCCACTCGTCCGAAAATCCTCGCCGCTCGGACGACTTCGAATCGGCGCCCCAATTTCTCCTCAGATGCACTGCCGGCGACCAGAAGAAATGAATCGTTTAGAATGACTGAGCAGAGATTCAATGCGTTCGAGTCAGCGCTTGCCCACCCGGTTCCTTTTAGCGGGGCAATTCTCGTTGGTAATTCCAATAGCACACCGTTTGCGAGCAACTGTCCGTCCGACAATTCCAGCGTTTCTCCTGGCAGTCCTGCAACCCACATCGCTGAAGCCACCGATTGGGGTTTCTCATCAAAAACGACTGCGTCCCACCGCTGAGGTGGATTATTGCGGTATGCATTGCGGTCCGCAACGAAATAGACCCGTGATCCGATGTAGGGTTCCATTGAGTCGTCGCCAGCAAGCGTAAGAAGCACCTTGTCCGGTCTCGTGGACCAGTTGTGGACTCCCGTTCGCAGGAACTTCGTTCCTGCAAGTGCGATGAATGGCACAACAACACAAACTAACAACTTCGTTTTCATGCTACTCTCGTGCCTCGACTAAGATCGCCCTAATCCCGATGGAGCGTTTTGGTTCAGCTTCCAGGCCTGATGGGCGACAAACGCCAATACTGCCAGAGATAACAAACCCATCGCAATGGCGCCGACTGCACGCACGAAACCGCCGAAAAAAAAGTCATTCGTTCAGCCAACCC
Source organism: Planctomycetales bacterium (assembly GCA_020426625.1). Lineage (GTDB taxonomy): Bacteria > Planctomycetota > Planctomycetia > Pirellulales > Pirellulaceae > Aureliella. Next base: position 14,204 of record JAGQPR010000065.1, on the reverse strand, counting down.
ATCGGTTTTCGGTGCTGACTGGCTACGTATCTGCCTTCCGCCACCTACAACACCCACCGCAAGCGACGAACTTTCACCAAAGCTGCCAGATTCCTATCTGGCAATTTTTAGCGAGGTCCGGGGCAAATCTGAAACCACACTCCCATAAATGAACAAGACGGCCAAGAACTGGAATCGCTCCAATTCCCTGCTGACGACATTTCTTTGACGGAAGAACTTCTTTCACCGTTGGGTAAACTGAGCCCCTGTTCGTTATGGCGTGCACTGAGGATAACACTGGCTTCACTCACCAATTCGAAACAGGCATTTTTCTTCGCAAGAAACCACCTGCAGACCTGTTCGATACATGTTCTTGATCTGCGGGGTAAGCAGTCCAATTTCGAGCAAGGCTAATTGCTAAAGCGTCTTGGCTCAAGACCAACGCTTTTGGCATTTGTCGCCGACCCTTGCAGGGAAATGTCGCAACTTGACCTGGTCTAGAATTCCACTACACTGCATTAGTGCACCGAGTCGGTGTCCGGCAAGCAGTTATCCGATGGCGGACGCTAAGGGATCGTTTTGTGGTTCGCGAAATTGTAAAGACAGGGAATCTTGAATGCGAATCGATGCAAAGAGTCACATACCGATCTTTCAACAAATCGCAGACCAGACGAGGTCCGCCATCCGTCGCGGCTCACTACGGGCAGGTGAGATGCTTCCGTCGCTTCGATCGCTTGCGGTCGAGATTCAAGTAAATCCGAACACAGTGCAACGAGCGTACGAGCTGCTCGAACGAGAGGGAGCAGTTTACTCACGAAAAGGCGTCGGGGTATTTGTTAGTGATAAACCCGGTGTTTTAAACGAAGCCAACGAACAAGCCGCTCTCATGCGATTGAGCAAATCGATCTCGCATTGCTATAAAGCCGGGCTGAAAGCGGAGCGGATTCGTGCCATTTTCGAACAGGCGATGGACGACGCGGTGAGGCAAAGGCAACTATGATCGCCCCGCCAATGTCAGATGTGGATTCCGAGGTAATTATTCCCGCAGTAAGACTTACGGGGCTGAGTAAACGTTTCAGAAGCCAGGTCGCTGTCGACCGACTCAACATTGAAGTTAAATGTGGATCGATTTTTGGTCTGTTGGGACCAAACGGAGCGGGCAAGAGTACTACCATTCGAATGCTGGTCGGGCTTACTTCACCCGATGATGGGGAGATCGAATTGTGGGGTGATCCGATCGAAACTCGCTCGGTGGAACTAAAACAGCGGATCGGATACGTCCCCGAATTGCATCGTTTGTATCGCTGGATGACCGTGCATGAAATCATCAGGTTCACATCCGCGTTCTATCCAAAGTGGGACGATTTACTTTGCGAACAATTGCTCGCCCAGTTTGAGTTACCAACCTCGCGAAGAGTGTCCAAGCTTTCAAAGGGAATGACCGCGAAGCTCGGCCTGCTGCTTGCTCTTTCCAGCAAGCCAGACTTGCTCGTACTCGATGAACCGACATCCGGGCTCGATCCGATTGTTCGTGAGGAATTTCTCGATGGAATACTGCGGTCAAAACAGGATCATAACCCAACGATTCTCTTTTCTAGCCATCATGTTGACGATGTTTCGAGAATCTCAGATAGGATCGGCATAATGGATGGAGGTCGATTGATTTTGTGCGAAGAAGCCTCTTTGATTCAGGAGCGCGTACAGTCGATAAGAGGTGTCTTGGAGGATGGACGACTTCCTCAATGGATTCCGCCCCAAGCGGTATGGTCTCGTGTGAACCGCAGAGACTGGCAATTGACTGTCTACCCATACGAAAAGCGAATCATCGAGCAAATCAAGGCGAACAATCCTGTCGCATCGCTCGAAACAGAGTCCCTTTCGCTCGACGACATCTTCAAACATCTTATTCGAGGCCGAAAGGCGTCAGCAAGAGTAGAAGGCCAATGATGCTGCGCACCCTTTTTTGGAAGGACTGTAGGCTTGTCCGCCTAGTTTTATGGGGATCGATCGCAAGCCCCATCCTGCTGTTCATTGCAAGTGCGATTCTCGTATTCACAATTAAGGGGCCGTTGGTTGAAGGACGGACCACGATAGAAACTTGGACCGTCGTCGTCATCGCAACGATCTCAACAAACCTCGCAGTTGCTTATGTATTGGGAGGCTACCTGGGAGCCTCCCTTCTGACTCTTGAACGGGGCGATCAGTCAATCGAATTCTTAGATTGCTTGCCCCCTCTGCGGCGGCATGTCGTGGGAAGCAAACTGCTCGTACTACTTGGATTCTTGGCGATACAACTCTTTGTTTTCTTGGCTCTGCACAGCAGCGCAAGACAGCTCGTTGAATTTTCCAGCAATTCCGGTTCAACGCCGGACAGTCTTTCAGGGCTCAATATCTTCGAGATGCTATTAGGTGTAACAGGCATTGCATGGTGCGCGTCGAGTATTGCAAAAGCTCCCGCAATTCCGCTTCTATTGGGAATGATCAGCCCGCCGGTCATGATTCCAATAATTCAGCTCTCGCTAGATTGGTTTGGAATAACGGTGCCTTATTCTCAAACAACCGATCTCGTCTTCTTTGCCCTGATGGTGTTTGGGATTGGCGGTATTGCGCTAGGCTCAATTCTTTACCTATTTCAAGAAGGCTTGTGAGCAATGAATCGCGTACAAAGGCGCCGTACACGTACGTTACTGGCCGTAGGTGGCTCGACACTGATCGTTGGAGCGTTTTGCGTCGGAGGTGTTTACCTATTTATCAAACGAGATGTGGAGACTCGGCAGGATCGATTTCAATTCCCAGAAAAAGTCAACGAAGAAAATCTGCGATTGCTTCTTCGACGATTACATGTTGGTCCGACGATGGAAGACTGGGAACTGACGGCAACTCTTGCAACGCTCACACTGGTGAGGAATGCGCTCAAGAATTCACAATCAATCAGTGAAGAGCTACAATTTGAGTCTGACTACCTGTTTGTCTATTACAACGTTGTTCAGATTCACAGGAATGGGCAAAAGACTGGCATCGAAACGGTATTGTCACTTGGCGCCGATTTGGTTCGGCTATTTGAAAATCGGGCATCCATTACAAGTGACCAGGGAGCGATGGTTATCCTTTTTGTCAGCGCTATCGCATCTATCCAGATTGACACAAACGAGCGTCCTATGGAGTTGCTACAAAACCTCGAGAAGGCAGTCGTTGGAAAACTACCCAGCGAGAGAGAAAACGAACAAGTCGCTCAGGTTTTCAATGGACAACGCAACCGAATTCAATTGATTGGCCAGCGTTTTCAGTATTCAGGTGAGACGCTGGCTGGTGAACCCATCGATATCAACAAATTTGACTCCGAATATTTGATGATCCAGTTTTGGAGTACGACCTGCGCGCCATGCGTGCACGAAATCCCAGAGTTGATCCGCCTCCGAGATCGATATCGTTCGCATGGTTTTGAATTGGTCGGAATTCCCGTCGATCGCTTCCCCGGCAGAATCTTGGCGGTGATCCAAGAACATGCCATCCCATGGAAACAAATCTGGAATCCAAACGAAGCCTCAACGCGGTTGCAGGATCTTGGGCTCGTCGGACTCCCAGCCAGTCTGATCTTGGATGCCGATCGAAACATCATCAATGTCAATTTACGAACCGGATCCTCGGACCCTGCACGAGACTTGGAGAATTGGCTCGAACGAAGATTCAATAAGTAACGAAGTATTGCGGCCCTGAAATTTTCGGCTCGCAAGTGACGACTGCCAGTCGCGATGAACTACATGATCCAAGTTAGTAGCGCCACGTAATTTTCATCTTAGAGCCGGACGCGTTCCCAACGAAAAGTAAAGTTGGCGATTCCAAAGGCAAGAACGCAAAGACTTGCGGATACTGCACCAAAGACACTTAAGCCAACCAAATTCAGGCCAAGGCTAAACAATAGCCCCATTGATAGCACTCCGACGAAGGGCAATAACCCGAGGCATCCCGCGACCAATCTCGATGACTGAACTTCCCCAAATGATCAACGATGTCGCACAGTATGTTGCGACAAGATACGAACAGGCGAGAATCGTAATCGAGCTACCGAGCAAAGTAATCGCAACGCCAACCACAGACACCCCAAACGAGGTCCGGAAAAACCAATAGGTCAGATGTGAACAGCCAATCCCCAGTGCCAGCAGAAGTGTTATTTGCGCGATAAACCAGAGCCATTTTCCCAGTAGGATTCCACAGGGTTCCAACGGAGAAGCTAGTAGAACTTGCGACGTTGAATGGTTTCGCTCGTCGGAAAACAATGACTCCGAAAAGATGCCAGCATAAAAGTAGGCGGAGGTAAATACGACAATATCCAAGATTTGAGGCGCGATACTGTCTGGTGACGCCTCACTAAGGAGCAAGGCAGGTAGAACGACACCGCTTAGAATTATGAAGACAAATAGGACGGCGATTCTACGCCAGAACTGATGTTTGCTTTCGGTGTGCTCCTTCCAGAACACGATCATCATTCCCTGCAGTATCCTACGCTTACTCACCTGGATAGAACTCCAAATAGGAGTGTCTTTGGGCAGGTCATAGATCTTGGCAAAGAGTTCCAGATTCTCCAAAGCCGAAAGGCTGGGATACAACACCTCTTTTTCAAAAACAACACCAGTTTCACACCTAGCAGATTGGAAGCACCGAGGTTCCCATTCTAACGGCTAGCTTGCGGGTTTAAGGTAACCGTGCATTCCGAGCCAACTTACATAGGCATCGAACCAGCCGGTGCTAGTCGTGGTTTTCTTATACATGCCGAAGCCGTGCCCACCTTGTTCGTAGTAATGCAACTCAACAGGGCGATTGGCTTTACGCCAGCTCTCAATCAGTCCAAAGCCCACTGGAAAAAGAGGATCATCCGCTGCGATAGCCGCGAAGAGGGGTGGTGCGTCGGCAGGAACTTCGACCGCATTCAGGCCACCATAGATGCTGGCGATGAACGCGGGTTTGGCTTCGCCTCCGCTCAGCGTTGTTGTCATGGTCAGCATCGCGCCAGCGGAGAAACCGATCATGCCAATGCGATCTGGATCGACGCGCCATTTCTCGGCATTCTCTCGGATGAGAGCGAATGCAGCGTTGGCGTCAGCAAGTTGCGGTGCGATACGAGCGGACATCTCTGCCGGTGTAGGGCGTGTCGGACGCGGTCCGCTTCGCGCCCGGGGAGCTGAAGGATTCGCGAACTCCTTTAGATCGGCCGCAGTCTGGTTGAGTCGATACTTGAGCACAAAAGCGGCCACACCTTTGGCGGCGAGCGCCTCAGCAACTTGCCACCCCTCATTTTCCATTGACAACGTTCTGAAACCTCCGCCCGGTGCAACAATGACAGCGGCGCCGGTCGCGGTTGAGGAGTCAGGTAGAAATGGAGTCAACGTGGCTACCGTAACATTCCGCGCGAACTTGCTGCCATACTGACTGTGCCACGACTCCGGCGTATCGGCGTCGGGCAGTGGCCCCGTTCCCAACTCAATTGCGTTTGGTTGTGCAGGAATTTCAATCGGCGTCATGGCGTCTCTTGGAGCTCGCTCGCTCGCGACGTTCAACGTTTCCGTTTGCTGCGCTATTACAGGCGTTAGCATCGATATCGAACAAGCAGATAGTAGGGGCAAACAAAACAATGTCCCCCTGGCCTCCCGAAGTACGCGGGTGACCACTTTTTCTTTGTTGCTATTTCTCACAGATGACTCCAGGACTAAATGTTGTGTTTTACGCAATGCCTACCTCGAAATTTGAAGTATACAGTGCGCCGTATGGTCGATCTACTGTCCACTATGCATGCGCAAGAAGGGCGAAAGTTCAGGATCTGCAAAAACGGATCCATACATCTCCTCGACTATCGCTTTGACTTCGGCGGCACCGCCGATTTGTTCGATCAATGATCCTGACACAACTACCCTTTCTTAAAAGGTCTACAAGCCTTTGAGTTCGCGGGTACGCTCCCGTCATTATATCGTTCCTCTGAAATTAGATGCCTTGGGTCACCTCGGGATGCTACGGAGCCACCTCCCCCGCCGTGTAAGGAAATCTCCATCCGGCAGAGTTACCTGCGAACACTTGGAAAACGCTGGGATTTTCTGATACGGTAGAGGCATGCCTGACTTACCACAAACCCGACAAAGCTTGCTCATTGAGCTGGGGAAACGTTCGGATGTGGCTTGGTCAGAGTTCCTCGATGTCTATGAAAATGCCATCATACGCTACTGCATTCGCCGCGGTTTGCAGGAAGCTGATGCTCGGGACGCAGCACAATTGGTCTACGCAGCGATCCAGCACAAGGTCGCTGGGTGGGATCATGATGCCGCGCGAGGGAGTTTTCGAGCCTGGTTGTTTCGGGTCGCACGCAATATCTCCGTGGACTTAATTTCAGCCAGGTCGAAAGCAGCTGTCAGCGGGGATTCGCGAGTCTCGGTTCTGTTGTCCGAGATTAGCGACCACCGCCAGAGGGATCCCGATGCATCGACCATCTTTCAGTTGGAGTGGCGTCGCGCGTTATTTGAGTGGGCAGCCAGCCATGTGCAACACGATGTCCGTGAAGTGACATGGAAAGCATTCTGTTTGACTGCCATTGAAGGCAAGTCGGCGGAGACGGTTGCCAGTCAGTTGAGTATTCCAGTCGGTAGTGTCTATACGGCTAAGTGTCGTGTGGTGGCTCGTATTCGCAATAAGATTGACGAGTGGAGCAACGATCTACCCGAGGAAGAGCAGCGCAATTGGCTGGACTGAGTAAGTTATGTTTCCATTCGAAAAACAATTGAGGACACCCACTATGTCGAGCCAAAAACAAACGACGTGCTACCCAGGAGCCGACTTAAGGCGGTTTCTTTTTGAACAACTTAACGAGTCCGAAGAGTCGGAGATCCAAAGGCACATAGATGGCTGTAGCAGGTGCCGAATCGTACTGGAACGCGAGGCAGCGGAGCAGGCGATGTGGGACGGCTTGCGAGGATTGGAAACTCCGGCAACGGATGCGGATTCCCAAAATGATCAACGCTTGAGTCAGCTACAAAGCTTCCTAGCCCCAACCGAAGACCCACTGTTCTTGGGGCGACTGGGTAACTATGAAGTCTGTGGAATTATTGGCCAAGGCAGTACTGGCATCGTGGTCAAAGCCCTTGAAAAGCGACTCAATCGCTACGTGGCCATCAAAGTGCTCAACCCGACCATGGCTGGCAACGGACCTGCCCGCCGACGATTTGAACGCGAAGGACGAGCGATCGCCGCCGTTTCTCACGAGCACGTTGTGCCGATCTATGCGGTGAATGAATTTCGTGGGCTGCCCTATATCGTGATGCAGTATATTCCCGGTGTTTCGTTGCTGCATCGAATCAACAAATCCGGCTCGCTCGACACCTGCGAAGTCGTGCGGATCGGATTGCAAGTCGCCTTGGGCCTTAATGCGGCCCATCGGCAGGGCATCATTCACCGCGATGTCAAACCGGCGAATGTCCTGCTGGAAGAAACCGTGGAGCGAGCCATGGTGACGGACTTTGGCTTAGCTCGAGTAGCCGACGAAGCCACGATGACTCGCAGCGGTACAATCTCAGGCACCCCGCAGTACATGTCGCCAGAACAAGCTCGGGGAGAACCAGCCGATCCACGCACCGACTTGTTCAGCCTCGGTAGCCTGATGTACGCGGCGTGCACCGCGCGACCTCCGTTTCAAGCCGATACCGTGTTTGGGATCATCCATCGTGTTTGCCAAACGGAACCGAGGGCAATTCGCGAAATCAACCCTGACATCGCCGAGTGGTTGGTGCGGTTCATTGACAAGCTGATGGCCAAACGCTGCGAAGAGCGGTTTGATTCGGCTGCGGAAGTTGCCGAGTTGTTGCAAGCCGAATTGGCGCACCTGCAGAACCCAACGACGACCGCGGAGCCAATACGCGAATGGCTGCCTAAGCCGAGCATTACCACGCAATCAGACAAACCGCGTTCGGCGACCGGTTGGACGAAAACCTCGTTGATTGCGGCGACGCTCCTGGGGGGCGCTAGTATTGCCGGAACCGCTTGGTGGAATATGGACCATGAGCGTTTGCCATTCGCGAGCTTGTTTGCGGCAGCATCTACCCAGAAAAGTGCACAAGGCGAAAGAGAAAGTGTCCAGATCCCGATCTCCACACTTGCCGGGCGTCAATCAGACTCTTCGGCCAGCGGCGTTCCGGAGCCAACTAATAATCATAACTCCGGCGGCAGGCAGGCCGCTGAAGGTATTGAGGAGGCAATTAAACTCGCCCAACCGCAAATCAGCTCGTTCACTGCGATGACTCCGGGAACCGAGCCGGTCGTGACTTGGTCGAAAGACGAATCCGATAACGAGTCCATTACTCAAACGTACCGCCAGCGAATTGAGCAGTCATTTGATCTTATCCCGAACTCGGTGTGTACTTTGCGGGTCGAACACGGGCAGATCAAGTTGCGACAAACGGAGCTGGACCAAATCAGCTTGGTCATCTTGAGTCGCATCGAAGCCACAAACGAAGCTGAAGCGCGGAGGATCGCCAGCTACCACACGCTCAACGTCAATGAAGACGGTAAAGTTGATCTGTCCGCTGGACTGGACAAGGATTTCGTCGCTCGAGGTGGAGACAAACGTTTTGAGCAACTCGTGTACGGGCTTGGTGTTCCAGCTGGTGTGAATGTAGAACTAACGACCGAGAATGGCACGATCGTCGTCGATGCGGTTGCCTCCAATGTCAAAGCCTACTCCAATCACGGTGATGTGCAGTTGGAAAGGATCGACGGTGACGTATTCGCACGCAGTGTGGATGGCCACGTGAAACTGACGCATGGGTGCACCGGAGATATTGACGCCATGTCCACACACGGTCATATCTGGGCGGCAAATATTGCTGGAGAAGCACGCCTACGTTCTTCCAAAGGTCACATTTACTTGGGTGCGAATCAGGGCAACGTATCTGCTCATGCGACGGGCGGCGATGTACGAATTTCCAGCTTGCATGGTCCCACGAGTGCTCACGTTGAAGTTGGGAATATCGTGCTGTACCTGGAGGAAAGTCCGGGGGCCGCGGAAGAAGGCTCTCGGGTTTCGGCTAAACTCAGCGTTTCCGCTGGTGACATTCATGCTGATCTAGCCCCCGACCTCGCAGCTGACCTGCGAGCCTGGGGGGCTGTGGATAGTCCGCTGGATTTCACAGCAGACGAATCGACCACCATCGGCGGCCCGCGATGGTCAAGCACCTCGCTAAACGGAGGGGGCAATACGATCGAAATGATCGCGTCCCAGGGAACCGTCTTCGTGAATGCCAATTTGGAGCCAGCTGGTCCAGCCGAAGATGGTCTAGGCGGAAGTGGCGACGCATTCAAAGGATTAGGTGGTAGCGGGAATTATAGTGAACGCAAGCAAGCATCGGCACAGGCGATGGCCAAGACCAGCGGAGCGCCTCGTCCAGGCGCGATGGTACCGATCGAGATTGAAAACGGGCACAACATCGATGGCTACACACTGTACTTGCCTGTTCACTACGCCAACAACGAGCAGAGCTATCCCGTACTGGTCTACTTGCAAGGCGGTTACGGAGTCGGCGGCGATGTGACCCGACTAAACGATTGGGGACTGTCGCGCCTCGTCCGCGATGAAAATGACCTGGAGAGCGCTCGCAATCGGCTACTTCTCGACACCTTCATCATCGTTTCGCCGCACATCGACGATGGCGACTACGATGATCATCCTGAAGTGATGCAACGGATCCTCAATGACATCGCTGCCAACTACCGCGTCGATGCGGGGCGGATCTATGCAACTGGGCTTAGTCGCGGAGGCCATGGCAGTTGGGACTTCCCGGGTAAATTGCCGGGCGTGTTTGCGGCGGTCGCTCCCGTGGGCGGCCGTCCGGAGGATCAGCAAAGCTACACCAGATTCAAAGATGTCGCGGTCTGGGTCGCGCACAATCAAGGGGATCCTACCGTCGATTGGTCCGAATCCGACATCGCTGTCAAGAAGATTGAATCGGAGGCCAATGTGACTTTTAAGCGTTACGAAGAGCCAGTGCCTTCGGGCGATGACTACCTAAATGAACGCTACGTGTTCACCCAACCGAACTACGAACGTCATGACGCTTGGACGGCACTGTACAGTAGTCCGCAGTTTTACCAATGGCTACTTCGTCAGAAGCTGTCCGCTGAGTAGGATGCGATGCAAATGATGCAACATCTTTCTTGATACCCCGAGGGTGGGCGCATCCATGCCGTTGTTTCCTTCACTGGTCGAGCAACTCGGCGAGGCCGATCATCGCTATGGATGTCCCAACTTCATCGGGGCCAATAGTATCTACACAAGTGCAAAAGGTCGTACTTTCGCTCTGATTCGTTTGAGTTCGCCTAGGTCCAGGTCGGGTGATTCATGGTTGTCGGTCATTGCAAGTAGCACCATATAGCCGGCGAGCAATGCTGGTGAAGTCGACTCGACACCGTGCTTCATCTGCCTGGCGCTCCAACGAATCAGGATCTGATTTATTTTCTTGGCTGACTCGCTACCTTCATTCTGCAACTGCGTCACCACTACACAGGCATCGAAGCGACCGTATTCACCTAGTGGTCTGTTACAGCCTAATTTTAGGGTAGTGGGATTCGCCAGAATTCCTCTCAATCGGGGAATTCTGGCGAATCCCACTACGGACCAATCCTAATTTTTAGCTGTCCCAAACCACTAGCCACCGGTTACCTGTTTCTCGCTTCATCACTGGCGTGATTTAATTCGCCTAGCGTCACTCAGAGTTCAGCCAAGGTGTAGAATAGGACTACCGTCGGGAATTCGCGCGGATTCCCATAATGAAAAACGCTTGGTTAGGAATTCTTGCGCGCCGCCTACGCAATACGTGAATGCAATCTGGATGACGCCGACTGTGAAAAAATCTGTACCTTTGATCGTCGGCGTCGGTGCCTCGGCAGGTGGGCTGGAGGCATTTCAGGATTTGCTGCGAGCGCTCGATAACGTGGACGATTTATCGATTGTCTTCGTTCAACACCTTGAGAAGGACGGCGGCGATTTACTGCTCGAACCTTCTGTCCAAGTCCACTTCGATGCAAGTGGTCAGGGCGAATCTACCTGGACACACGGGACACACGGGATCCAGCATTGTGATGCGGATACAGATTGGATTGCTGCCGACGAAGCAATCCGCAGAGGGATTCGCCAGAATCCCTGTTGCGATGTTGCTGCAATTTGGGAACACGCATTGCACGGATGAGGATAAATCGTACGGTTAGCACCTAAGCGGTCTGTTTCGCATGCTGGCCTTCAGCGAATTCTTCAATTGCCTTGGCGCAAAATGCGGGAATGTCGTCCGGGTTTCGGCTGGTGACAAGCCCTTCATCGCACACGCATTCTTCGTCGGTCCACGTCGCGCCAGCGTTGGTCAGGTCTGTCTTTAGGCTTGGCCATGAAGTCACTTTGCGATCGCGAACGACGTCCGCTTCAATCAGTACCCAAGGACCATGACAAATCGCGGCAACGGGTTTGTGCTGCTCGAAGAAGTCGCGAACGAACCGCACCGATTTCTCGCAAGTGCGAAGCGCGTCAGGGTTACCGAGCCCGCCAGGCAGTACGAGTCCGTCAAAATCTTCCGCCGAAGCATCGGAAACGTCCAGGTCGACAGAAAAGCAGTCACCCTTGTCAAAATGATGCATTCCCTGAATCTTGCCTAGTTTTGGAGAGACAAGAACCACCTCCGCACCCGCAGACTTGATTGCATCCCAGGGCTTTGAAAGTTCAACCTGTTCGAATCCATCCGTTGCCAAGAAGGCGATTCGTTTTCCATTGAGATTTTTTCGACTCATTTGATTTGTCCGTTTCTGAGGAAAGAAGTGTGTTACATTCAGAGCTGAGCAGATTGCATGCCATGTCATCTAGTTGAGATGATTCAACTTGTTCATCGGCACAAGTTTCATGCGTTGCCGAAACCAGCATCCACGAGCACAAGTAGCTCGATGTCGCGGATAGCAGTGAGCGATTCTTGGAGAGGTGGGATAGGAGTCAGCTGAACAGGGGCCTGAAGAGAGATACTGGCGGCGAATCCCAGCCCGGCGCAATCAATTGCTACCCAGCGTGTCTTGTGAGTAGATCAAGACTGTGTACGGGGGTAACTCGATTTGTCCACGGTACTGTTGGCCATCATAGGGTTCGGCGATTGCATCGATATCACCACTTGCTTTTTCAGCAAAGTCATCGCTGTAGACTTTCAGATCGCTGCTGAAACGTCGTAGCCATCGACCTCCGGTGGGAAGACCGAACTTATATTGTCCATGCTGTTGGTTTGAAAAATTGATGATGACTATCGTCTCGTCGCCTAAACCGCCATCGGACCATCGCCGAAATGCAACAACCTTGCCGGAGTGGTTGACATGATGCACGTCGACATTTTGTCCGGTCAGCCCTTTCGTCTTGCCGGTTCGATTCAGGCGTAGTTCAATCAGCTTTGAAGTCAGCTTGATGATGCCAGCATGGTATTCCGCCTTGTCCCAATCGAGTTCATCCGCGTCGTGGAACCATCCGTCCTCAAGAAACTCCTGCCCTTGGAATAACATTGGGATGCCGGGCGCTGTCATGGACAGAGCGATGCCAATTGTAGCTCGCTTTTGAGCGTACCAGTTGCCCGGTTGTACTTCATCAACCTCACTCGGAATTCGCGATTTGCCGTTGGCAACTTCATCGTGCGATTCAGTGTAGACCACCCTCTGAAAGGCGTTACCATTGTAACTGTGGTAGAGCGCCTCTCTCACTTTATTCATATCGCGTCCACTGTCCTCGGATTGTGTGATTACGTCCCGTACCGGATGGACAAAGCTTGCATCCCACTGTGCTGCAAAACCAGCACCGCCTTCGACGTCGCTCTTGGTCAAGTATGGATTGTCCTGTAGGTCTTCCGCGATCGTGATGGCAGAGGGCTTGAAGCTGTGGATTTCACGATTAATCCATTGTGTAAGGCCCCAGCCTTCGGGAATCTCATGCTGTCCACTGGCATCGATACTGCGAATGTACAAGGTCATGTCATAGCGCAAGCCGTCGACATGATAGTCCTCCAACCACATCATGGCATTATCGCGAATGTAGGCTCGAACTTCGCCCCGACCGTAATCCGGTCGGGTATCGCCCCAGGGGGTCTCACTGCGATGGTCGTTGTAGAAGTAGATGCCACCCTTGTCGTTTTCACTCCAACCGTCAAACTGCCAAAGATCTAGATCGCTTGGACCAAAGTGGTTGTAGACAACGTCCAGGATGACTGCAAAGCCAGCTCGATGGGCATCCTTCACGAACTGTTTGAAGGCCACTGGTCCACCGTAGGCGCTTTCCACCGCATAAACGTGCGCCGGATTGTATCCCCACGATAGGTCACCAGCAAACTCAGCGATCGGCATGATCTGAATTGCGTTGATCCCCAGCTTCTTTAGATGCTCAAATTTATTTGCGAAGGTCGCGAATCCGCCAGGCTGGTCGTTCGCCGACCGATTGAAGGTGCCCAAATGCGCTTCGTAAATGACTAGCTCGTTCCAATTCGGAATTTGGAAGTCATCACCCTCCCAATCGAAATCGGGGTCATGGACAATTCCAACGCCGACCGAGTTAGTGACTTCGCGGACGCGTGGATCGATGCGATCAAACGAATTCTCGCCATTCTGGATTCGGTATTTGTACTCAGCGCCAACTTCAGCGTTTTCTACCAACGCGTACCAGTGGCCGTTGTCTTCACGCTCCATCGGGTTTGCATCCATGTTCCAGTCATTGAATGAACCGACGACACTGACCGCATCTGCGTTGGGCGCCCAAACCCGGAAGGCAACGCCGTGCTCAAGATGGATAGGACCAATACCTGCTGGCTTCTGTTCGGTTGCGTTCGGAGTCAAAGCTGGTGGGTGCATGATTTGAATTTCACGTTGGATGGAGAGATGCAATCAGGTTGATTGTTTCACAACAGGCAAATGTCGTACCCATCGCTTGGTGCACCAACGCAGCACGGTACGCCAGACAGCTCAAGTCGATGGCGACCGAGATGCTATGTTCATCCAACTGAAGAAGCACTGCATTGTTGTCGAGCATCTCTACCATCTTCTACCTTCGGACTCGAAACGCTTGGATTTTGTAAAAGTTGATTTGATACTCTCCTCCAATAGAATCCTCTGGATAACGCTGCGTGACCAGCGACGACGCCACGACGTAAAATTCTGGAAAAAACTGACACTTCTCGCTAATCGCCACC
>JAGQPR010000659.1 GCA_020426625.1 Planctomycetales bacterium | reverse complement strand
TGCTAGCGCACAGCGGCTAATATTGCGGAAGGATTATGTGGAACTGAATTTCCAATTCTTGACACTAGCCAGCGCACTCGCGCAGGACTGCGAGTCGATGACCAAATTGTTTTTGACTAGATCCTAAACGTATCAGGCAAATGCGGCCAACGTCAGAGGAGCAACTTAACTACAATGAACCATTCTGATTACGGCTGGAAATAGAGGTGAGCCTGCCAGATGCGTTTTAGTTCGACGCAGCGCTTTTGTAACCTGCAACCGGAGCAACGGATTGTCTGAAAACGATGTTGATAGTGGCCACATGGATCTGCAGCGGGCCGAAAGATTACGGTTGGGGTGCCAAGCCATTCGCAAACAGGTTGCGCGGGCGGTTGTTGGCCAACAGGAAGTGATCGACCAATTGCTGATTGCGATGTTAGCGCGTGGACACTGTCTGTTGGAAGGAGTCCCCGGATTAGCCAAGACACTAATGATCCGATCATTGGCCGAATCAATCGACCTGACATTTCACCGCATTCAATTCACTCCAGATTTGATGCCAGCGGACATTACAGGCACCGACATGATTCAGGAATCTGCCACGACGGGGCACCGCGAGTGGGTTTTCGAACCTGGCCCCGTATTCGCACAGTTGGTCCTGGCAGACGAAATCAATCGCACCCCTCCCAAGACTCAGGCAGCACTGCTGGAGGCGATGCAAGAGCATGAAGTAACCATCGGTGGCAAGACCTATTCCTTGGCAGAACCTTTCTTCGTTTTGGCGACTCAGAATCCCATCGAACAGGAGGGCACCTACCCGCTACCCGAGGCTCAACGGGATCGGTTCCTATTTCACGTCACCGTGAATTACCCGTCGCGACAGCAAGAGTCTGAGATCATCGACCGGACAACTTCAGAATCGCCCGGCCGATTATCGCCGGTAGTCACAGGTCCGGAGATTATCGAATTTCAAGATGTCGTTCGCAAAGTTCCATTGCCTGAACATGCCAAGCAGCTAGTCTTGGATCTGGTTCGTGCTTTGCGGCCCGACGATCAAAGTCCGTTGAAATGGGCGAAGGAACTGCTCGATTGGGGTCCTGGACCAAGAGCTTGCCAGCAACTGGTTCTTGCTTCCAAAGCCAGGGCATTGCTCGAGGGGCGATACCACGTCTCCATCGAAGACATTACTGCGCTAGCACTGCCTGTGCTGCGTCACAGGGTTGTGCTGTCGTTTGCCGCTGAATCCCAAGGCCTGAGCGCCGACCAGCTGATTACCAGGGCACTGCACGACCTACCTCAGCCAAAGACGAGAGTTTTATAGCTGAAGTGCAAGTATATTGGTCTTAGGCGATCGCGGGAAAACAACCAACTGAGTGGGTAAACGAGACTATGATCAGGCTGAGCGCATTGGCCGAATATTGTCGCCGCATGGGTATTGGCTTGCGGGCTGGTGTCGATATCGTTCGACTGCTGGACAACGAAACGAAGTCCGGCAACGACCAGCATCGGCAAGTCATGCTAAGAGTCAAGGAGCGAGTTCAGAGCGGCAACAGTTTGGCCAAGTCGATGCTGGAGGAAAAGAAGTACTTTCCGCCGCTGTTGATCCAGTTGGTTCACGCAAGTGAGATGAGTGGACGTCTGGAAGCCTTGTTCATTTACATGGCAGACTATTACACTCAGTTGAAGCGAAGCCGCGCACTTTTCTTCAGCAAGATATCGTGGCCCTTGTTCCAATTGGCCATGGCGGTTGTCATCATCGGTCTGGTCATCTTACTCCAAGCAATCTTGTCGCCATCACCCGACAGCTACGACGCAACTAGCTTGGGTTTTCGCGGCTTGGGAGGATTCTATCTCTATTGCATGTACGTGTTTGTCATTTTTGGAAGCATCGCAATTTTTGTGTTAGGCATTTGGAAAAATTGGTTCAATTGCCATCGCCTGTTGATGCCCTGGGTGCAGCGCATTCCGACACTGGGGACGGCACTGGTAACGCTGGGCCTGGCTCGCCTGAGCATGACGCTATCGATGCTGCTGAATGCTGGAGTTGAAGCCAAGCGGAGTACCAAGCAAGCCTTCCTAGCGACTGGGAACTACTATTTTATCGGCGGAATGGATCGGGCTTTAGCCGAAGTTGAAAAGGGCTCCAGTTTCGGCGATGCCTTCGCCGCGTCGAAAGTTCTCCCCAACGAGTTTGTCGAATCCATTCGCATTGGCGAACTGAGCGGAA
Organism: Planctomycetales bacterium; assembly: GCA_020426625.1. Taxonomy (GTDB): domain Bacteria; phylum Planctomycetota; class Planctomycetia; order Pirellulales; family Pirellulaceae; genus Aureliella. The sequence continues at coordinate 921 of JAGQPR010000659.1, read as the reverse complement.
CCGAGACAGAGTCCCTTGACCATTTGGCAGCACAATATCAAGAACGTGGGCAAGCAGCATTGTCAGCGATCGCGACGATCGCGGGCATTGCAATCTGGCTGTCGATTTTGCTACTACTGGCGTTCCTGGTGATCAAGATGGCAATGCAGTACCTGAACCTGTTGAATTCATTCCTGCCGTGAATGGCAGACGATACCGCATTTTCCAAAGCAAACCTTGCCTGGCCGACCTGGCTCATCCGGCCGACTTGCAAGTGGCATTCTTGTCGATCAAGCGACAAACTTTGTAGAGCATGGCGTTGGAATATTCATTGACTGGAATCTCTTCGCCAGCCTGTAGTCGCACGGCAGTTTGGTAGGAGTCAATGACGCTTAGGATCGCGATGACAATGCCCGGCAATACACACAAGATGGAGCCAATAATGGTCGCGATCAGCGTCATCACCCACTTGTTGCTTTGGCCATTGATAACAACGTGCCCAATACCCAACACAAACCAAGTGAGCAAAGCTGCGGCAATCGGATTGGCATCTGGTTTCTTGATAGTCGTCACTTTAATTTGCCTTATTCTCTAGAGTGAGAGATTGAGCTACGCGAAGATAATATTTTGTGAGTTCGATTGCATTCCATGTGCCATTGGTAGCAATTTGGGCGTTTGCAGAGAACCTTTAGGATACGAAATAAACGGGCGAATTCAAGCTTGCTTGCGGTGAATTTAGACTAGCCAGCTCGACTTCACCCGATGAAGGCCTCAGCAACTTTCGCGAACGAACCCTGCCTTTCGCCCTCACACAAGTAGGATTGCTCGGGCGAAACAAATCCGGACAACGACATGGAATAATTATTCCTTGTTAGTCGATCAGGCTTTTCAATGCTAACAGGCGCAACTACTGGCTGCGATGCGCGCAAGCCAAGATCAGGA
>JAGQPR010000658.1 GCA_020426625.1 Planctomycetales bacterium | reverse complement strand
AGAAGTGTCTGATTTCTTGTGAAAAAAGCGAAGCCTAATACTAAATTGTTGGAGGCTTGCGATTGTATCGGAGCTCCTCCCAGCAATGATGCCTACTCAGGTTTTGGCGTCCACAATCGCTGAATCGTCAACAATTGGCCGAGCAGCCCAAAAGCTGGCCAACAACGTACCCGTCAGCATGCAGCCAAACGTGTAGGCGGCAGTTGGAATCTGTGCGGGCGTGCCAGCCCCGTAAAGTGTAGCAGCCAACGCGGTGCCAACTCCTGCGTTCTGCATGCCAACCTCCAGCGAGAGGGCGCGCAGCATCGCTGGCGACATACGAGCCAAGCGACCGATGCAGTATCCGGATACATAGCCTGCCAAGTTGATCAGCAGCAGAGCCAGCAGCAAGTAGCCGGAAATCTGGGCCAGCCGCTGGCGATTGTCAGCCACGACCGAGGCAATGATCCACAGCAACGCGATGCAGGCTAAGCCAGGAGCAATGCGGGCCGCATAGGGCTTGATTTGTGGTAAGCACTCGCGAGCAGCGAATCCGGCAACCACCGGCAGCACGATGGCAACACCGAGGAATTTGGCTGTACTGGCCGCCTTGGCCAAATCGAAACCACCATTTTCTGCAGCAATTCCGCCAAAAACCAGTAATGCAACAGGTACGGTCACGGGAGAAAGCATGGTGGCCACAACCGTCAAACTTACTGAGAAACTCACGTTTCCGCGGGCAGCCATTGTAAGCACGTTCGATGCCATCGCACCAGGAACACAGCCAACCAGGATGATGCCGGCAGCCAGTTCGCCGGTAAAGCCAGCCAGATGAACAACCAGCCATGCCAGGATTGGCATGCAACCACACTGAGCCAGCAAACCGAGAAAGACACTGCCCGGCCGTTCTCGCAACTCTGAAAGCTCGCTCCGCTGCAATACCATACCCAGGCAGAGCATTGTCGTGGCAACTAGCAGCCAGAGAAAGTTTGGGGAAACATGGAACGGGTCCCACGCATTGGTTGCGCTACCGTCAGTTTCTTGGGCAGCGGCAGTCCATAGTGACGCGAAGTTTGGCCAAAAGTATGCCAAGCTGGATGAGCAGGCCAAGCCAACCAGCAAGCCGACGCCTGTCAAGCTACTTGTCTTTTGCTGGCCAGGTCGATCAGTTGCCGAAGAGTTGGTCATCGCCTGACGCCGAGGAGATACGCAATTGAGTAAGTGCTATCAAGCGGTATGAATAGCGCGTTTAGAAACCGCCATCGCCGCTTCGTGAACAAGCTCCGACAGCGTTGGGTGAGCGTGACAGCAGCGGGCAATGTCTTCGCTGCTAGCACCAAACTCCATGGCCGCGGTGGCTTCGGCAATCAGATCCCCTGCATGGGCTCCGATGATATGCACTCCCAAGACGCGGTCGGTCTTTGCGTCAGCTAAGATCTTGACGCGTCCGCCAACTTCGCCTAGCGCGAGAGCTCTTCCGCTGGCGCCATAGGGGCAGATTCCTTTGGCGTACGCAACTCCAGCTTCTTTGAGCTGCTCTTCCGTTTTGCCCACTGAAGCAATTTCCGGATGCGTGTAAACCACGGCGGGAATCGCCTGGTAATTCACATGACTTTGCATACCCGAGATGCGTTCCGCGCAAACGATCCCTTCTTCGCTCGCTTTGTGGGCCAGCATGGCTCCACCAATCAAATCTCCAATGGCGTAGATACCACGCACGGGGGTTTCTAGGTGTTCGTTGACGGGAACGAATCCCCGCCGATCCGTTTCGATGCCGACGGTTTCCAAACCGATATCCTGAGAGCAGGGGATACGGCCTGTCGACAACAACACTCGGTCGCAAGCGATTGGCTCGGCACCCTTGCACTGCACGATGCATTCGCTGCCGGACACGCGGGCGCTTTCCACCCAGCTGCCGGTTCGAAATTCGATTCCCTGCTTGGTAAATTCTCGGTGAGCCAGCTGGCCAATTTCGTGGTCGAGGCCTGGCAGGATGCGATCCATAGCCTCCAGAACAATCACTTGGCTTCCGAGTCGCTTCCAGACGCTGCCCAGTTCCAGCCCGATGTATCCACCACCGATAACGACCAACCGCTTGGGGACTTCGCTGTAGCTAAGCGCCGCCGTGCTATCGCCAATTCGCTGGCCATCACACTCAATACCCTTCATCGTCGCCGGTCTACTGCCGGTCGCGAGAATAATATGCTTGGCCCGAATCGTAACAGTCCCATTAGTCGTCTCGGCCACCAGCTGGTCGACGGCAGTCAACTTGCCACGACCGTTGTAGGCGGTGACCTTGTTCCGCTTGAGCAGCATGGCGATGCCGCCCGTCAACTGTGAAACGATTTTATCTTTGCGGGCAAGCATCGTCGCCAAATCCAGGGAGACGTCACTCGCCTGAATGCCGTGGCCAGCGAGCCCCTCTTTAGCCTGGTGAAAAAGATGGCTGGATTCGAGCAGCGCCTTGCTGGGAATGCATCCCACTCGCAGGCATGTACCGCCGAACACATCGTTTTCGTCAATGCAGGCCACATTCAGCCCAAGTTGCGCCGCCCGTATTGCCGCGACATAGCCGCCAGGCCCGCCGCCAAGGACGACCACATCGTGTTCTGCTTGCTTCATATTCAAAATCCAATTCGTGGGATTACAGCGTTTTCCGAGCAGCGGTAAATAGCTGCCCCAAACCTACGGCTTGCGTGCGATCAGCCTTCTCAAGTCATCGGCGGGGGCAAGTTAAGTGAACGATTTGTCACTCCTCCTCTTCGAAGAGCTCCTCATCGTCGTCACCGTCCTTGGGAAACATGTCGCTGTCATCCGGCTCAATTTCGTAGTCGTCTTCCAGCTCTTCTTCGAAGTCGTCATCAAAGTCATCGTCGAAATCGTCGTCATCAAAGTCATCAAACGGGTCGTCCTCCTCATCTTCGTCCGGTAGGCCGGATGGATCGAGAGGATCGTCGACGCCATCGGAATCATCGCTGTCGGAATCGGAGCTGGAGTCGTCGTCGTCCTCGTCGTCATCCCACGAGCAATGTGGTGCGGAATCCGGCGAAACTGTCGTCTCTAATCGAAAGCGACCGAATTGCCAGGTTATCGTGGACCCTCGGGCAGGAGACACTAATTCGCACAACAGGGACATGGATATTTCCGGATTAATGAGTTGAATGGCAAAACAGTCTCAAA
>JAGQPR010000657.1 GCA_020426625.1 Planctomycetales bacterium | reverse complement strand
CTCGTCCGTCCCACGCATCGTCACCCTCACCGCCGCTACCGTGCTGAGGGTGAATCATGTTCTCAAACCGCTGTCGAGGCAGGACTATTTCAGCGACCTGTTAAGGCTGAAACGAACTTTGCCGATGTTGTCCCTCAGGCTAAGGGTCTCCGTATCTCGCTGAACATCGAGCCCCATGAGATCAGCGATCCTCGAGGCTTGGTCGAAGATGTCACCGGCATCGGACGTTGGGGAAACGGCAACTCGGAGGTGCGCCTAACCAGTATTGACGATCTTGCCTATGTGGTAGGATTGGCACGACAGGCCCTTGAACATCAGCTGGATGAGGACGAAGCAGCCTGACAACTGCGCTAAAGTTCGACTGACGTTTTTTAACGTATAGGACCATTGCCATGATTAAGATGAAAGACCTGAACTCCGGTTTTTCTTATCGATCGTCATGGACTGGATACGCCAGGGGTCGAGGTCTTAGAATCGAAAACGCTCCGGTCCTGCACAGCGCACGCATTGATGCCAATCAGGTCTATAACGACCCCTTCAAGGGCCCTCGCCACGGGTTCAGAAAGAAATACGAACAATTCATCGACGCTCTCGAAGTGAGCGAATATGCTATTGTCCGGCATGGCGGAAAAGATGAAAACCAAGAACTATTTGGATCGGGCAAGCTGATTGCGGTCTATGTGATTGTCTCTCACATGATCGACGAAAGTGGTGGCGTTAAGATCCAGCTTGGTAAACGCGTCGCCTTTTAATATGCTGTTGGGGGAATTCTTCCTATACCTATTGCAGGTTGCCTACGCACGGCCACTTCTGCGCATTGCGGGCCGCCGAGTAGTGACTGCCAAGGCCAAAATTTGACCGCCAACCGATCTATTGGACCGGCTTTCTATCCTGACCCTGATGGGGTGCTCGGCGTCCAAGGGTGGTCCCTTCGCAACCTTTCGCTGATTCTACCCTCCGCTCGCACCGTAAATGTCTAACAGCAAGTCCGGATTTGAACCTTCTCCTGCCAACTCGGATTTCAGGTCTTGCAGGATTGGTAGAAATTTCGAACGTCGCCTCTGAAAATTTGCGTTTGCTCTTCGACGTTCTTTCAGATCCTTCTCGGTTCTTTCTATTATTTCTAAGAGTTCATTGGCCAGCGGATCAGCTCCGATCACTAAAGCCGTGGGGTTCACGCAGCGCCACCTGATAAGTCCCGCCAGCAAAAACGGCGCATAGTGGAACATGGTGTATTCCCCACCGATATTTCGTCCGAAGTCGGCGATCGCTCTTCGTGCCAACCTTTCGACGTCTGTTCTGTTCAAATGCGACGGGGCAGTGTCCGAGCGTGAGAGCATGAAAGCCATGGCAGCGCTTTGTCGGTTCCATGTCCAGTCCTCGACAGAAGAAGACAAAAGCAATCGTATGGCTCTTTGTTCGTCCTCTTCATCACCAACGATGCGCCCAAGACCCTGATAAACCAAGACCCAGCTGGCCTGATGCTCGACGAATGGATGCCTTCGCCCAAGCTCTTCAATGCAATCAATGAGCCAGTTTGCGACGATGCGAGGGCATCGTCGAAACTGCCAGGTCAAAAACTTGAGAGCCTCGTTGTCGTCGGTTCCGGGGCCATTCACTCGCCGTAAGCGTTGCTCCGTCACATCGACTGCTTTGCTCGTGAGGGCGTAAAACTTTTCAAGAGCTTCCGCTTCAATTTCCTCAGGGAACTCCCCGTCACTCGAGATGCAGTATTTTCCGAATGTGCGCTGCGACAGCTTTTGCCTAAGCGTCGCCCAATCGGCGTCGGCTCGGTCGGATTCCGTCTTGAGCAGCGACAACATCCCTGCGGAGCGTTCACTGTCTTGCCATGCTTCAATGCCACAGGGCAGGACCAGGCGTTTGGGGATAGTCACCTGTGCATCCAGACTGCCTATAATTTCATCCCAAGGCCGCTCGTCGTCAATGGCTTCGTCCCAATCCACCGTGAAATCTCGTTCTAAATCGGGTGCCTCCATCAGAATTCGCGCTCGCCCTGCGGCTGGTTTCTGTTCGACCCATAGAGAAACCGCCGCTTGTTGTTTGAGTGGTGCCCCAAGAGGCACACTCGCCTTACGTGGCCAAGGAGAAGCCTCTTTCCGCAAATAGACCGAGACGCTTTCCTGCCCGGCTGGGATCGCGAGTGATGCTGGCTCTGGGCTTCGATAGGTTCGACCTGCTTCAAGCGTTTCTTCCGGCCGAATGAGGTCAAAGTTCGCGGCGCCCTTAGCTCCGAACACGATCGTGGATAAGCGTGGCAAAAAATCAAAGAAGATCGGCGCACCGTCGCTCGCGCGGCGAGCTGCCTCCAAAGCACCCTGAGCGACCGCGGTCGGCGGGAGAGCTTGAACCTCCACTTCCGCAGCTTGTTGGATATTGGCGATCAAGCGGTCTTTCAGCCGACCTTCGGTTAGTGTTTCGAAAAACACCGCAGCGCAACCGGAAAGATCAAGATCCGTCTGGGGCACACTGACCGTTTCCGATGCGTCGTAATCGCTTAGATCCAGCATCTCCCAGTCCCCGTTCGACAATCGGAGGATTTCGGGATCACAAGCCATCCCCAAGCTGGCCTTCCCCACGGAGCCTGCAATCGCACGATGAGCGGTTCTGGCGGAAAATCCTTCCTCTCCCACGGCTGCGATGCGCGCGAAACGAACAAGGCTTTCGTAGCCGGCATCACAGGGAATGAGCTTCGCCGCCTCGCGTCGTTCCGGTGCAAGCACTTTCCGCGCACTTCGGATGCGGAGCTTCTGGACGGATAGCCCTCTACGGTCTTGGCAAACAACACCGATTGTCTGTCCTTCGGAAACGTGCGCTTGTTCGATTACGAATAGTCCGGCCAGCACGGGCCGCCAGACAAGTGAGCCATTTCGAAATTTACCCCGTGTCAGCGCTTCGAGGAGGTGTTCTTGGACTGCCTCACTCCCATCCGGGCCTTCGTCGATAGACAGAATCGTATGAGCGGACCCGTGCGCCGAGCCCAACAGCGCGGATGCGAGTTTTCCGGCGTCAACGTCCTGCATTTCCAGAAGCGAACGCACAGACATACGTTTCTCAACGCCTCCGATCTCGCCCCAACCGCCTCCACGCCCGTGAGGCGCGACATCGGCCTGGGCTCCGCCTATCCAACGTGACCCACCGCTTCTG
>JAGQPR010000656.1 GCA_020426625.1 Planctomycetales bacterium | reverse complement strand
ACCTGGGAAGTCGTCAAGTTCACGGTGCAGCGTAAAGATGGCGGCATCGTCGACGCTGAACTGCTGCGTCCTCGCTCCTGGATCGAAGCCAACGACTTGCAAGTTGGTCGTCTGCTTCCGATCGACATCGAAGAGCTTCAGATCGAGGGCTACGCCACGGTAACTGCCATTGAGTCCTCACCTGCGATTGCCAGTGGTGAGGGCAGTGCTGTCACTGGTCGTTTCATCACTCGCCGCGTCGACGAGATCTGTCGCATCGAAGTGCTCGGAGCGGAAGGCCAGATCGACACGATTGAAGGCACCACCATTCATCCCATCTGGTCCCTCGACCGCAGCGACTGGGTACCGTTAGGTAAGCTGCAAGAAGGTGAACAGCTACTCGGCGCGTCGGGCGCAGCACTCATCCTCACGCATGCCATCGTCCAGCGCAATACCCCCGTCTACAATATCGAAGTCCACGGCGAGCATGTGTATCAGGTAGGCGAATCTTCCCTACTTGTTCACAATCAGTGTCATCATATTGTCTCACATTACGCAAACGCAAATCGGGGCTTTGCACAAGCTTGGTCCCAAATGGGACAACGAATTCTGACTCAGGCCGGAATTGGAGTTCACTCATTGAAGAACAAAATCAACTTGCTTCAGCACAAAGGCCCTCATCCCGAGTTGTATCATCAACGAGTTTTTGAAAGACTTGAGGCTGTAACCCGAAGACTGACGCCGTACACTCCTGCGTTCACAAACGCCGTTGAAACCGAGCTAGGACCGGGACTGCTCGAGTCGGCCTACGAACAATGCTTAGCACATGAATTGAGTCGCAACAATATCGCCTTTCAGCTTCAGCTTGAACTACTTGTTCGATATAAAGATGGTGCCAGAATCTCGAATGACAGCCATGCACGCGTCACCTGATGGCTGGGCCTTGCCTTTTCCGTAACGCTCACGACCAATGGCTCTTGACCACAGCCGCTTACGGTGGCTTGCAACCTGCCTCCGCAGACCGGTTGCGAGGGACCTACCCTCATCTCGTGGGCACATTGCCCAGCGCACAATCATCGGCGTAACGCACTACGATGCACTTCCCTCGGCACCAAGTCGCTGGAAATGTTTTGGAAAGAGCTCTCGATATCGATGGTGGCGTACAATTTGACGACACAGTTGCGTCGGCAGGCCGCAGTAGTAGCCGAGTGTGAGCCACGTGAGCTCAGTTTCACTGGCGTCTGGTCCGTGTACCGCCACATGCTTCAGGGCATAGAGGTGCGAGACCCGAGCCAATGGCCCGAGCGTCTGGAGCGAGCGATAAATTATTCGGCACGACAAAAGCTTCCCAAGCGTCCCGGCGGCAGTTATCCACGCGAAGCATACCCCCGACGCCCCAAGAGTACTCGTTTTCAGAAGCGCAAAAAGCCGGAAAAACCCAATGATTCACAAGCTCCAGAATCAAAGTGAGTGCCATTGAGTCACTGGATGGGAGATCAAGAAGGCCAGGATGTTGCGTGTGATCGAAAGCCGCGGACTGCACGTAATTTGAGGAGTGCAAACACATCGACCAAGTCGCTTAGTGCGTTGGCTTCTTGGCGTTCCTCTTGGGATAACTGTTGACCACCGTCTTGCTTATCCAGCAATGACTGTAGGCGGCGGCTCAGCGCTGGTGGAAAACCGAAATTCGCCCAGTCCTCGGGTGCAACAAATTGTCAGTCTCCAAAACCCTTTGGATTTGTTGCTCGGATTCCCGAGGGCTCGGAGAGAATTACACGTCACTCACCAATTGGCAGCAAACTGGTGCTCAATCCAAGTATTGCCGAAGGTTGCATTTCCGATGTTAACGGCCGAGTTGGAATAGTAAATGGTAATAAGGAAACGGCTACCGATTTTGTCTTGTGCCATACTCCTCCCGGACCATTTTCGCGTGTTGCAAAGCGCGGGAAATCGAATTGTTTTCTAGACTGTCTGGCCCCGGCTCGAAGTCATGCGAAGGGTAAAGCCCTTCAGCTAACAGTCGATTTAGAAAATGCGGTTTATTCTTGGCCATTTCGAACAACTGATCTGGGTTGTCCATCAAGACGTCGAATAGGATGGGTTTGCCGCGTCGATTCGCAGTTAACGGTAGTTTGCCAACGCGAAAGTCATCCTTGAGGCGACGAAATGCGAAATCAAGCAGTGCGTTGTTGTCGTCTTCGATGGCTTTCAACAAAAACTCATCGGCGGATCGATCGAAGATTTCAAGGTGGTCTTCGTTAGCTTCAATAGCTTTCATGTCGAACTGTGGACCGTAGATCGTTTCAAGAAAGGTCCTGTCGACCTCTGTCGCGGCTCGCTGCTGTGCTCCAGACAGATTGTTGCGTTTGGGATTCAGGCGAAGCATCTTTGAATAAATCACCGAAAGCTCGGGGTCTGATTTGGTTCTCTCCACAATGTCCCAGGAAGGGAGAGCGATTTGATATTCACCTTTTTCTAATAGCAGTCTTGCTATCGGGCGATGGTTCGACTGGATGAGGAATTCTAAAGCAGTTGCCTTGTAGGGTGCGGGTTCGGTAGCGGTTTCTGGAGCCGAATCCAAGCGATTGGAGCGAGATGGCCAAAGTTGTTGAACATCCGCAAAATAGGTGACTTTCTTTCCGCTAGTGGCAAATGCAGCGTTTAATTCTGATTCATCGGCATGCAGGCAGGCGACGTAGAATTGATACTGCTCATCCAACTTGACAATGTTGTCGAGTGGGAAGCCATTTCTTTCTAGCCAATCCAACATGTAGTAGTTTCTGGAGTCTTTGAAAAAATTGATAGCCATTCGCAGTTGTCTAAGGTCACCAATAAAGAACTCCTTGCGCTCCAATAATAGACTTTGAACTTGCATCCAATCGTCACTGATGCTGGCCTCCCTAGAAAGTTCGGCCACGCGTGCCATCGGGGAGAGCACCAGAGTCGGACTAGGTGGGATTCGTCGTTGCGCAATTTTGCCAAGATCTACGAACGGAAAAAGGCTCGCGACGAAGGTATCCGAAGCGGCACGAAAATGGATTTCTGCAAAGGCGCACCGCTCAGCGAGCTGTGATCGAAACGGCTCGTCGAATTCAAGAATCATATCTGCCCATTCGCGTTTTTCATCGTCGCGAAGTTCAATGAAAACATTTGCGATGGCCTCCGGGGCTCCGGCTCGGCTTTGCAACATTCCGAGTAGCGGTAATGCAAACTTTTTTC
>JAGQPR010000655.1 GCA_020426625.1 Planctomycetales bacterium | reverse complement strand
GCATGTTATGGCCGAAAACCGTGCCAGCTGCCTTAGCCGTGTGGCTGTCGCCAGTGACTTCGGCGGTGATGGAAGAGCTGAAGGCACCCATGTCTTGACACCGAGTCTCGAACAGCTCGATCCCCCGCTCGTGCAGAAGCATCTCGGCATTGATAATGTTCACATCTTCCAGCGCCCGTTCAAGCAGGCCAGCACAAAACGCATTGGTCAGCAGCTTTGTGTCGCGTCCAGCGACCTCTCCGCGGTATGTCAAACTGCAGTTCGCCACCGAACCCCCGTGCCATTGACTTAGAAACAGTCCCAGACGGTAGGCCACGTCCAAATAGCTGCGAATGGCTTCCAGCGTCTTGGGATCCAGAGCTGCGACATTTACAGCATGCCGAATCTCTCCTGTCCTGAAGAAATTCATCAACAGGTGAATTCCTTCAACGGCGACTTGCGTCTGCGCTTCCTCCGTACTGGCCCCTAGGTGTGGCGTACATACAACGCCTGGCATGCCGAATAGAGGACTTGCTGTGCATGGCTCCGTCTCAAAAACGTCCAAGGCAACTCCGGCAATTTGACCACCCTCGAGTCCCTTGGCGAGAGCTGCTTCATCGTAAATACCGCCGCGAGCGCAGTTGATCAGTCGGATACCCGGCTTGAGGTTCGGCAGATCCTTTTCGCTGACCAAGTGCTTGGTTTCAGCGGTTAGCGGAGTATGAACCGTCAGGTAATCCACCTTGGGTAACATCTCGGCGATCGTCTCCGCCCGCTCCACGCCCAGCTTGGCGGCCTGTTCAGCGGTAAGGAAAGGATCAAAGGCGACAACTCGCATGCGGAATGCTAGCCCGCGCAACGCGACTTCACGGCCGATACGCCCGAATCCCACCACGCCCAGCGTCTTGTCGGCCAGTTGCGTGCCCATATACGATTTTCTATCCCATTTGCCAGCACACAAACTGGCGTAAGCGGGCGCTATATTGCGCGACAGAGCCATCATCAAAGCGAAGGCATGCTCGGCAGTCGACAGCGTATTCCCGGCCGGGGTGTTCATCACAACGATGCCCAACCGAGTCGCAGCCTCCTTGTTGATGTTGTCGGTGCCAACTCCCGCGCGAACAATTGCCTTCAGGCGTTTGTTGCCTTCGAGCGACTCCGGTGTAATCGTGACGCCACTACGGATAATGACACCATCAAACTCAGTGAGAGCAGAACGCAAAGCGTCGCCCTTGAGGCCGATCCGCTCTTCAAATTCAAAGTCCGCCGCAGACTCTAATAGTTCTATGCCCTCGGCTGCAATTGAATCCAGAACACCTATGCGAAAACTTGCCATGACCTAAAAGCCTAAAAAAAAGCTGGCGTCGGAAACCAATTTATGAGAAGTGAGGACCGCCAAGAATTACGCGTTCTTCTGAGCGAAATCCGCCATATACGTTGCCAGAGCCTGAGCCCCCTCCATGGGCATGGCATTGTAGATGCTGGCACGAATGCCGCCCACACTGCGATGCCCCTTGAGGCTATCCATCCCAGCCTCCTTCGCACCAGCCAAGAACTGTTTTTCCAACGATTCACTGGCGAAACGGAATGTAACATTCATTAGTGAGCGATCGGACCGTCGAGCATGGCCGACGTAGAACTCTGGATAATTGTCAATCACCTGGTACAACACAGCCGCTTTGTCACGATTCAGCTGATGCATTTGCTCCAATCCACCGATGGATTCTTCCAACCACTGCGCTACCAGTCCCAACACATATACGGCGAATGTGGGTGGCGTATTCCACATCGAATCATTCTCGACATGGTTGTTGTAGTTCATGTATCCAGGCAGATCCGCCTGGCTACGTGCAAGCAATTCTTTCTTGATCGCCACGACGGTAACACCAGCTGGCCCCGCATTCTTCTGGGCACAGGCATACATTAAGCCATAGCGGCTCATGTCGTAGGGCCGATGCAAAAAGTCACTCGAAACGTCGCAAACCAGCGGGGCTGTCCCCGTATCGAGATCGTCCGAAAACTGGATTCCTTGAATCGTTTCGTTGCTGGTAACATGCACGTAGGCTGCATCCGGGCGAATCGACAAGTCCGAGGTGCTGGGCAGGCGATCGTAGTTTGTTTCGGCGCCATCGAACAGCACCTCAACGGCGCCTTCCTTTTTCGCTTCTGCCAGCGCACTCTTGCCCCACGAGCCGGTGATGACGTACTGAGCAGCGCATTCCTGCCCTCGCAGCAGATTCATCGGGATCATCGAAAACTGCAGTCTCGACCCGCCCTGTAGAAAAAGCAACTCGTGCTCGTCGCCCAACTTTAAAAGGCGTGCCAGCCGTTTCTTGGCGTCTTCATGAACCGCAATAAACTGCTCACTGCGATGCGAAATCTCCATGATTGAGGCACCAGCACCGGGCAAACAAAGCATTTCATCGCGGATTCGCTCCAAGACAGGAACCGGCAGAACCGCAGGACCGGCCGAATAATTGAAAACTCGCTCGCTGGCGACTTGGGTTGCCACAGCTGGGCTCCTCCAAAATGGTGATTCCTAACAAGAAAAACGCCTCGTCGACGTCGCATGCAAAAATACGCAATTCCGACCTTCAGTTCCGTTGACCACAGGCTTTGCTGCTGGCCGCACGTCGGGACGCGATCGCTTATTCTACGGACAACTCAAAAACCTGGAAGAACGGGCTGTGAAATGCCAGGCTCACGCCGGAAAACGATAGTGCCCAGTCGCAGGATTCCGAACAAGGGAGCTGTATTGCACTCAACATCTACCACCCACTTGACCAGCGGACAAAAGCCAGAGCGTAGCCGAGTACGGGCATGCTGCCGCGATTGCATCGGCCCCGACGGGCGTTTAGCATGAGAGACGGGGCGAGTCTTTGCCCGGTACAGAATGAGACTTGCGCAATAATGGCCTGCTTGACCAGAGCATCACAACTGCACGCGACCATATATAGAGGGAGCGACAATATGAGCACCGCACAGCGGCTGACTGCAGATGAATACGACGAAATGGTCGCGCAAGGTGTTTTCGAACCGGCCGAAAGACGCATTGAGTTGATTCGAGGAAGGTTGCGTGAAATGAGTCCCGCCGGTCCGGTTCATGACGAACTTGTCAACTGGCTCACCGACTGGTCTTATTCTATCGTTGGCGATGCACCCATTCGCATTCGAACGCAAAGCGGGCTGCGGCTAAATCAACAAGAAAGTCGTCCGGAACCTGACATTTTCT
>JAGQPR010000654.1 GCA_020426625.1 Planctomycetales bacterium | reverse complement strand
CCAAAGCGGTGACAAGTCACCGCACTCCAAAAGTCATCTTATGGAGTGCTCCGACTTGTCGGAGCTTTGGATTTCAACCGAGTTTGTTCGGCATTCAGCTTCAACTTCGTTGACTAAGCCTCGTCCAGCGGAAATCCAAAGGGGCGAAAAGTCACCGCACTCCTTAATGTGTCCCCCTTTCCTTGAAGAAATCGTGCGGAACAGCCACGCATCTGTTCTCAGCGGCGAAGCCGTATAAGCATGTAGCCGTGAGCGTTAGCTCATGGAAAAAAAGAGATTGGAATCTAAGACAGCCGCGAAACGGCGACAGCAGGAATGTATTCTTTGCTCGGTAAAGAATGAGGCTTGCGCAACTAGCCTGCTTTGCCAAAGCATCAAAGCTGGATGCGACCTCTATAAACACCATTTCGTGATGTGTATGTCGAGCTTCTGAACAGACACGGTATTGAATTTGAAAAGCGATTCCTGTTCGAGGGCGAACATGCCGGGCAATGCTGCTGTCGCGGCTTCAGGGAAAAGCCGACTTTCGATCCATTGGCTGACGCCAGGGGCTACATGCTTATACGGCTTCGCCGCTAAACTTAGTAGCGATTACGCGCCGCTGTGACAGTTGGACGCATCAACAGCTAAGCTATTTTTCTACAGATCCTAACACAGGAGCGTTGGTTTCAGCCTGCTCGTATACGAAGTTGGCACGACCGACCAAGAGCGGATCAACAGAACCAATTCGCTCAAGCTCCTTATTTTCGTAGGGTAAGTGGTGCAGGACATGGCGCATGGCATTCAATCGTGCGCGCTTCTTGCAATCCGACTTGACCACTGTCCAGGGAGCATCGTAGGTATCGGAGTAGAAGAACATCGCTTCTTTGGCACGCGTGTATTCCTCCCATTTGTCAAGCGACTGTAAGTCGACGGGCGACAACTTCCACTGCTTCAATGGATGCGCTTTGCGTTCCTTGAAACGCCGCTTCTGTTCTTCCCGGCTGACCGAAAACCAGAATTTGATTAGCCGCGTGCCACTCCGCACCAGGTTTCGCTCAAAGTCCGGCACTTGCCGCATGAATTCGGCGTACTCATCTTCCGAGCAAAAGCCCATCACTCGTTCGACTCCTGCGCGGTTGTACCAAGAGCGGTCGAACAGCACGATTTCACCCTCGGTTGGCAAATGCTGTACGTAGCGCTGAAAATACCACTGGCCCCGCTCGACTTCGTTCGGTTTGTCGAGGGCCACAACGCGAGCTCCCCGCGGATTCAAATGCTCCATGAAACGCTTGATCGTCCCACCTTTACCTGCGGCATCCCGTCCTTCAAATAGGATGACTATCTTCTGTCGCGATTTCTTCGCCCAGGCTTGCAGCTTGAGCAATTCGACCTGCAACTGGTACTTTTGTTTTTCATAGTTCTTTCGCGACATCAAGTTTCGGTACGGGTAGGCGCCGTTCCGCCAATCGTTCGAAAGTTTTTGGTCGTCCGCGATACCGCGTTGTGCGGAAAATGGCCCCACTTCTTTCAGGATGGCGTTGCGAAGAATTGTGGCGTCTTCGGCAGAAGCACCACCGATTATGGCGTCCAGAGTTTTCGCTAAAGTGTGAATGTCGTGTGGTGGGGTTCGCTCGATAATATCCTTGACCGCAGCGATCTTGGATTGCTGTGCTGAATCGGTCGATTGGCGGACTTCGTGATTTTGTAGTTCCCGCTCTTCCAGAACGGGAGCTGTGTCCCCTTCGACTACCCGGCGGGTAGATGGCCTTCCTTTGCGCTGCTGACTGCGACTGGCAACTCCGTCCGTCTTGCCGTTTCTGCCAGTTTTCTTTGACATGGCGATTTCCGAGGGCAATGGTGCAGGTTGGGTTCTGACATCTGATTTCACCGCTCCATTGTAACTCCGATGGATTGCCAGCAAAAGCAATCTGGAACTGACCATCGCAAGCTCGATTGGTCTATGGCGAGCGATTGAGTACGAGTCCGGCAATTTCTGGAAAGGAACCGTGAGAGTGAATCCCAGCATCATTAATGCTGGAGATGCTGGTTTAGAACAAGCTAGGCATGCCGATTTAGAACAACGTGCGGTCGAGCATCCGATAGTTGATTGCTTCTTGCAAATGCACCTCGGCAATCTGCTGCTCCTCCTCTAGGTCAGCGATTGTCCGGGCGACTCGCAGGATCTTGTCATGTGCCCGAGCGGACAACCCCAGCTCATTGCAACTGTCACGTAACAAATGGCTGCACTTGGTGCTGAGTGGGCAATTCTCCCTAAGCTGCCGGCTGGACATATGCGCGTTGTAGAGACTCGCGTCTTGGAAGCGTTCAGCTTGTCGTTGCCGCGCGGCCACAACGGCGTCACGCATGGCTTGGCTGCTAGTGCCAGCATGCATGGATGATAGCTCTTGAAATGGCACTGCGGGCACTTCGATATGAATATCGATTCGATCCAGCAAGGGTCCAGAGATTCTGGCCATATAACGCTCGACTTGCGGCTGACTACACGAGCAATTGCGGCGAGGGTCAGTACGGAATCCGCATGGGCAGGGATTGAGCGCTGCGACAAGCATGAAGTTGGCTGGAAAAGTTGTACTGCGAAGCGCGCGGGAAATAGTCACCACGCGATCTTCCAACGGCTGCCGCATGACCTCTAACGTGCGGCGATCAAACTCTGGCAATTCGTCCAAGAATAGCACGCCGTGATGGGCCAGGCTAATTTCGCCGGGAGCAGGTGGGCTGCCGCCGCCGACCAGCCCGGCGTTGCTGATCGTGTGGTGTGGCGAACGAAAAGGGCGGACAGCCATCAACGGTTGATCCGGCGGTAGACGACCCAGTGAGCTGTAGATGCGCGTGGTCTCAATCGACTCCTCGGCAGTCAACGTCGGCATGATTGAAGGCATGCGCTTGGCCAGCATCGTCTTGCCCGATCCAGGTGGCCCGAGCATCAACAAGTTGTGAGAGCCTGCGGCGGCAATTGTTAAAGCCCGCTTGGCGACTTCTTGGCCACGGACATCGGCAAAATCCAGTTCATAGTGGCTGAACTGCTCAAAGATTTCGTGCAGTCGCGACGGTTGTGGGGCGATGTCGACGGTTTCCGCAAAGAAGCCGACCGCTTCACTCAAGGTGGCGATGGGGATCACGTCGATTTCGTCCACGACGGCTGCCTCTCGCGCGTTTTCGATGGGAACCAACAGTCCCTTGTAACCCGCATCCCGAGCGGCGATCGCCATGGACAGCGCACCCTTG
>JAGQPR010000653.1 GCA_020426625.1 Planctomycetales bacterium | reverse complement strand
ATTTACAAACCGTGGTGGCGATTAGCGAGAAGTGTCCGATTTGCTGTGTTAAAGTTAAAGAATCGAAGTCCTAGACACGGCCTTCATCGGAGATCGTTATGGCACTACGTCGCGCTCGCAACAGGGCGGGGACGTAGCGGATGAGCAGACCAAGCAAGATCAGCGAGCCTCCAGCCAAAGCGGACCAACTCGGCGGCTCGTAGCTGGGGTGCGATCTCCAGGCGATGAAGACCCAGACCGGAACGAGAATGGGTTCGACGAGCGTCAGCACAGATGCTTCCGGACTGGATGTCGTCCGCAAACCTCTGGCAAATAGGATATATGGGATCGACATCTGGAACACACCAAAGAGTCCCAAAGCCAAATAGGCAATCGCGCCGACCGCCTCGCTTCGACCGATTACCCAGGGTGCCAGTATCAAAGCCGTGACCCCGTGGTTGATAGCGATCAGCCAAGCGGGATCTGCCCCCGGCAAACTGCGAATCGAGAGGACGACTCCAGCAAAACTGACGCCGGATAGCAACCCCATGCCAGTCGCGTAGAGATTGCTTCCACCCCACATTTCTACGCACAAAATCAGCGCCACTCCGGTCAAACAGCAAACGAACATTCTCACATCCGCTGCCGTGACTCGTTCGCCAAGCCATGTGACTCCCGCAATCAGTACCCAAACTGGACAGAGATACTGTAGCCAGATTGCATTGGCAGCCGGTCCGTGAACCATCGCGCTCATGAAAGACCACACCATCACGGCAAAACAAACCGACATGGGCAGCATTTGCCACTGAAGAGACGGGCGTCGGATCAGCGGCAGCAGGACGACCACAGCAAAAAAACTGCGCCAAAAGGCCAGCATCAAGCCCCGTAAATCCTCTGGCCAGGCATCGAACCAGGGCGACTTGGCAAAGAATCCGCTGGTGCTCCACATGACGCCAGCCAACACAATCTGCAATCGCCCGAGCCAGCCATCACGGGCTAGCTCGGACGCAGTATCTTGTGCGCTGTTAGCGGCGCATTTAGGTTCCGCGTGCGACATTCTTGACACCAGCCGAGAATGCATGTGTAACCATTAGGCTAACTAGCACGAAAACCAAATTGGCAGAAATGAAGCCAATCAACGAGTACAGCGCACCGCTGGTAAATCCATAGGCGTGCAGGCCAATTCCCAGCTGATTCGTACCAAACCAGGACCACGCGGTGACCACGTTACCCAGAACGGCCAGAGCAGCAAATCCACGTTGGCCAACTTGCTTGTCCCAACGTGCGTGCAACAACAGCGCGTTCCACAACACGATCATCAACGCGCCGTTCTCCTTAGGATCCCAGCCCCAGAATCTGCCCCAACTGTCATCGGCCCACAGCCCGCCAAGTACCGTTCCAATGAAGCTGAAGAAAATGGCAAAGCAAACGATGCCATAGATCATACGTCCCATGATTTGCTGGAACTCCTCAGACTCAACTGGTCGCTTACCAGGCGGATAGGAGTCATAGCCAGTAGCCATCCGATGAACCAGCGCACAAATCCCAATGAAGCCTGCGAGAAAAGTAACCGCATAACCGGCCGTCACTGTAATCACGTGGGTAGAAAGCCAGAACTGAGTATCCAAGACGGCCTGCAATACGTGCAACGTGTCCTGAGTATCGAGAAATCGAGCGACGCTCAACGTACTAATGCCAATCAGGCCGGAGACAAGATTGGCAATGCCAATTGGATAGACCGCTTCAAGCACGATTCCTAGCAGCACACAGGCCCAACCGATAAAAACCGCAGAGGAATAGAGATTAATCACCGGCGCACGCCCCGATACGTAAATCCTGGAGACGATGGCAACCGTGTGGATGACAAACACACCCACTAACACCCAGAAGGTGGCTCGGCGAAGCACGTCCGATCGAAAAAGGAAGCCGGAAAAGCCCAAGACAATTGCTATCAAGTAGATCAACACGCCTTGGGCAGTGGGATTGAATTTGATCAACCAACTCTCTGCTGCCGCGCGACTCGACGAGGATTCGGCGATAGGCACTTGAGCAATTTTCTCACGATAATCGGCGACTGCCTTGTTAATCGCGGGAACATCGTCGTTGCGGACCGCCTTGAATAAATCATCTAAGGCAAAAAAGGCGGTGCTCTGCTCGGCAATAGGCATGCCCAACTGCTCCATCAAGCGAGCGAAGAACGCTGGTCCGTAGGCCTGCCATTGCGCGCCTCTCATATTCTCCTGAGTTGCTTCTCCAGGCGGGGGAAGCATCGCGGGTGGGTTGCCTTTTTCTAGCTGTCGCATCAAGTTTGCCACATCTAGCAATGATTGAAAAAACACGTTCCTTTCGTCTTCGGAAGCATCGTCCGCTGGAATCGACGGCAGAGGTGGCAACTGATAGCTCAATGCCACCAGATCCCACAAGTTAATCTGCCCATGCATTTGTGCCAGCTTCTGCTCGCGGTGATCAAATTCGTCCGACTCCTTCTCGCGCAACGGCGCAATCTCGGCTCGAAACTTCTCCAAGTTCGGTTCCAATTCTGCGTACGAGTACCTGTAGCCTTTCCGCGGTTTCAGATCAAAGATATCGCGAACCTCTGGAGGATAGATCCGGAACACTTCAGCCTTTTTGACCCAGTCTCGCCCGGCCATAACGCCTAGGAGCCATTCACTGGGCGTGCGTTTCTTACCATTCTCGTCTTTGACGTATGGCACACTTCCAAACAGTGGCTTGCTGATCACTTGCAACAGATTTCGCGCCACGGCGTCGAACGCTTTGATGCGTCCTTCGTGCTGAACGGGCAAAGCCCCAATCGCTTCCCAATCGACTTCGCTGCGACTGTAGCTGGTGGGCTTGGCAAAATAGAGTCCAACACTCAAACAGAAAGCAAGCGACAATGCGGGGACCAGCAAGCGATCGCCCTTGATCGCCAGAAGACGAATCAACTCGATGCCCGGTACGTCTGGAAACAAATAGAGCGCGACATACGTCATAAGTCTCTCTAACAGCCCTGAACTCTTGCCTGCATCTGCCGCAGACTCGTCAACCTTAGAACGCGATGGCACTCGGGCTCCGGGGATCGCCCCCCGAGCGTAACGATTTGAAAAGTTGGCAAACGTCACTCCAAAGTGGGCAAACATCCCGACGAACACCATCATGCAGCTGACATAGGGCACCACCCAGCCAGCGTTCTTGACGACTTGCAGCCCCGTCGTCTCCACCAGCTGTCCGCCAAGGGGAACCTTGTTGTAACGAC
>JAGQPR010000652.1 GCA_020426625.1 Planctomycetales bacterium | reverse complement strand
CATCAAGTAATATTTGTAGTTGGGATCGATCTGCGAAAGTCCGGTCAAGTAGGACTTGGTGGGAGAGGCGTCACAATTCAGTAATCCGAAATCTGGGTCGCCCACCGGCCATCGGTTCGGTTTGAAATTGTGTACGTACAAGTATTGATCGGTTCTCAAAGCTCGCGAAGGGTAGGCCACTGACAGCTGGTCCCCATCGGTCCGACCAATGTCGTGGCGTTCCTTTCCCAGAAGCGTATGATCGCGGGCTGAATCAATACGACCAGATTCAGATGCAACCAACTGCTCCAAGAAACTCTTGCCGGTCATTTGCGGATGGGGTGGTAGCCCAGCAATCTGCAATAATGTGGGAGCCAGATCTGGAAACGTTACAAAATCAGAAACGACCCTTCCTGGCTTGATATTCTTGCCCCAGCGGGCTGCCATCGGAATGTGAAATCCATCATCGTAAATTTGCCCCTTAACACGCGGGAACGGCATGCCGTGGTCGCTGGTTGCGATGACCAATGTATTCTCCAGCAAGCCTCGTCGCTGCAGCGTATCGAGTGCATGCCCAATCCATTTGTCATACCATTCGACTTCCAAAGAATAATCAGCCAAGTCGCCACGAATGGTTTCGTTGTCCGGATAGTAGGCCGGAACAGTAATATCATCCAGACTGCGTCCCGCTTTTTTCCAACTGTCTTTTTCATACGCACGGTGCGGTTCCTTGGTACCCAACCAAAAGCAGAACGGTTTATCGCTTGGCCGCTGATCCAAGAACGCATCAAAATTCCCACCGTAATCTGAATTCGCAATGCCACTGTATGGCGGCGTCAGCGTCAATTGGTTGAACGGTCGGCCAGCCGGATTGATTTGGCTGCGCGGCACGCCCCCCATACTTTCTCCGTCCCACTGCCCCGGTCCCCACCCTTTTCCGGTGTAACCAATCGTATATCCGCTTTCCTCGAGTATGTAGGGATAAAACACCCATTTGTCAGAGAGGATTGGGTTGTGATTGCAGGCTTCCTCAAGCTGCCAAGAGTATCGGCCGGTGAGCAGGCAGGCACGAGCGGGCGCACACTTCGGATTGCAATTGTAGGCTTGGGTGAACAACACCCCTTCCTTGGCAAGACGATCAAAATTGGGAGTCTTGACATAGGTGCTTCCATAGACACTCATGCTATCACGCGACGCATCG
This sequence comes from Planctomycetales bacterium, assembly GCA_020426625.1. Taxonomy (GTDB): domain Bacteria; phylum Planctomycetota; class Planctomycetia; order Pirellulales; family Pirellulaceae; genus Aureliella. The sequence goes on along the minus strand of JAGQPR010000652.1, from coordinate 2,066 downwards.
TCGGCGATGATAAACAAGATGTTTGGCCGCTGGTCGGCAACACTCGTTCGAGAATTGGCGCTCAGCAGCGACAGTGCGATACTGACATAGAGCAGAAAACGTTTCATAGTTCGTGGATCCACGAGTGGTAGGTTGGTCTTCGAACCTAGCATTTAGCATAGTGTTTTTTCACCAGCTAGAGTCCATAATGTAACCTTAGCCACTGCTTGACGCTAGTTAACCAACCCATAGTTCAACGGTACCTGCGGCGGGGCTGGACTAATGTTAGCGTGGGTGGGCATGCTTGCCCGCGTCGACATGTGGGTATTCCCGACCGAAGCAAGTGCAAGTGGCAAGTCGTCCACGACAGCGTGGCAACCTACGCAGCGGGCAAAGTTGTTATCCAATCGAAAAGAGGCGTCCTTTCGTATCATGTTCAATACAACGCATTGGTCGAACACTTTGCCGAAGATGCTTTTGGGCCTTAAGCATCTCTTTATGCAGCCGGGAATTATCGCCCTCCTCTGGTTGGGCTTGTCCGCCAACAATGCCTCGGCAGATCGACAGAACATCCTGTTGATTTGCGTGGATGACTTGCGCCCCGAATTGAACTGTTATGGAATGGACTACATCCACTCGCCCAACATTGACGCTTTGGCAACGCGAGGTCGACTCTTCACGCGGCACTTTGTTCAAGCGCCGACGTGCGGTGCATCGCGTTCGGCACTGTTGACTGGACGGTACGGCCCTGCAGATAACGATGCATTGTTCAAACGGGCCGCTCAGATTCGCTCCGGGAAAGAAGTTTATCCGAGCATGCCTGAATGGTTTCGGCAGCACGGCTACACGACCGTCTCGGTAGGCAAAGTCTCCCATCACCCGGGTGGCCGAGGCGGCGCTGATTGGAATGACGATAATCTTCCCGAGATGCCTCAGGCATGGGATCGCCATCTTTTACCTGCTGGACCTTGGCAGCATCCGCGGGGCTGGATGCATGGTTTGGCAAACGGGCAAATTCGCAGCGACTCGGGAGAGATGGACGTCTTTCAATCGATGGAGGGCGATGACATTATCTACCCGGATGGCGTCACCAGCGACGCCGCGCTCCGCCAGCTCGACCTGTTGGCGGCAAACTCCGACAAGCCCTTTTTCTTGGCCTATGGCATCTTGCGGCCGCATCTACCGTTCGGCGCACCAGCCAAGTACATGGCGCACTACCGCGATGCTGCTCTCCCGCCAATTGCTCACGCCAAGAAGCCCATTGGACGAACGACTTGGCACGCCTCAGGTGAATTCATGAAATACAACCGTTGGAGTCGCGATCCGAATGAGGACGCCCAATTCGCCATTGAAGTCCGAAAGCATTACGCTGCTTGTGTTTCCTACGCGGATGCACAAGTTGGCAAAATGCTCGAGCGACTGGACCAGCTTGGCATAGCAGATGAAACAAACGTCATTCTCTGGGGAGATCATGGCTGGCACCTTGGCGAACACGCGATCTGGGGCAAGCATTCGTTGTTTGAAGAGTCATTGTTGTCGCCACTGATCATCGCGGCTCCCGCACTGGGCCGATCGACGCAGAACTGTGATGAGATCGTCGAGACCATTGATTTGTTTCCCACGCTATGCGACTTAGTGGACTTGCCTACGCCTGGTTTTGTCCAGGGAACGTCGTTGGCTTCGCTGCTGAGCCCAGCTAGTGGTTCGGCCAGTGAAAACAACCCCCGCACTGCCGTTTCGTATTTCCGGAACGCGCGCACAATTCGAACGGAGACGCATCGATTGGTTGTGCATGCTGATGGATTCTCGGAACTCTACGATCATCGCAGTGATCCTGGCGAGACTCAAAATATTGCAGCCCATTCCGCCGATGTGGTGGATCAATTGCGAGCGCAGCTGAATGCTCGCCACAGCCCTGAATCGCCCTGAGGACCTGGGGAAAAATAACTTGGGCATTTTTCATCTGCCTCTCCCAATCCAGGTTAGTTAACTGCGCCGCGCAGCAAAAAGCATGGGCGAGGACCGACGTAAGGGACAAGAATGAATTGCTATCGCATTTCCCCCTGGTCCTTAAGTGTGACTTTCTG
>JAGQPR010000651.1 GCA_020426625.1 Planctomycetales bacterium | reverse complement strand
AGTGAAAGCACCGTCCGCGACAAAACACTTCCACGTTTGAACGATCAATTCCACTCACAGTAGACACCCAAGTTATTTTTCCTCAGTTCCTAAGGCCCTTTTTAATCTTAATAGAGATTCTGTATGGACGGACCGCTGTTACACATTGCGAACGTGCTGTACCTGCTGTCGTATTCTGTTCGAGATATATTCTGGCTTCGAATACTGACGGTCACGGCCATGCTCTGCCTGAGCGGTTGTTATGTCCAGTCAGGCGAGTACACAGCCTTGATGTGGCAAGCTGCATTCCTGACAATCAATATTGGGCAAATTGGCCTGTTGATTTACGAACGGCGTCCCGTGCAGCTCAACTCGGCGCAGCGCAAATTGCTTGAGGGTCCACTCAGCACAATGACCCCGCGGCAGGTGAAGCGCTTTGAGCAGAAGGCGGATTGGCGGATCTACGCCGTTGGCGAAACCCTGCTTGACGAGGGGCGGAGGTCCGAGAATCTGATCCTGTTGCTTTCCGGACAGGCCGAAGTTCATTCGGGTGATCGGCGGATCGCTGTCTTAAACGCGGGTCAGTTCGCTGGAGAAATGAGCTTCTTGACGCGCGGCCTAACAACTGCCCGGGTAACGGCCAGTCAGCCGGTAGTGTGCGCACTCTGGCCAGAGCGGTATGTTGCCGAACTGATGGAACGCGAGCAAGATTTGGGAACAGCGCTACAAGCTGCACTTGGAATTGATCTGGTCAAGAAGCTACTGAACACGCGCGAGGGAATTGCATCCGCTGCCAGTTGAACTGCTGGATCAACCTACGTCACTCAGTTGCATGGACTGGCCGTAGCGGCGAATGGTTTGCTGTTTGAGTTTCTCCAAGTCGGGCGACTGTAGCTGGGCGTCGTGGGAGAGTATCTCTCGTGCGATTTGCTGAGCGAGTGCTACCAACTCAGCGTCTTCGATCAAATTGGCTATGCGAAGAGGCGGCAATCCACTCTGCGACGTGCCGAGTAAGTCGCCGGGCCCACGCAGTTTGAGATCCATTTCTGCCAGCTCGAATCCGTCATCGCATTTCGCAAACGCCTCGAGTCTTGCGCTGTCGCTGGCTTCAGAGCCCGAGGTAGCGACGGCGCAGACGTAACCGGTGTGCGACCCTCGGGAGGCACGGCCTCGCAATTGGTGCAGCTGGCTCAAGCCGAGTCGATTTGCGTCCAGAATCGTCATTACCGTCGCGTTTGGAACGTCGATACCGACTTCCACCACGGTTGTCGCCACCAACACGTCCAGGTCCGCTGCCACGAACTGTTCCAGGACTTTTTCCTTTTCGGGTCCCGTCAGTCTGCCATGCAACAGACCGATGCGGCGATGGGGTAGCAGCTCGGTTGTCAGTTGTGCAAAAACACCTTCGGCACTGGCAATTTCATTGTTGTCTGCAGATTCGACGACTCGAGGAGCGATGACATACGCCTGCCTGCCTGCGGTAATCTGCTCCTCCACAAAACGCCACCAACCCTTCAGATTCTCCCGGGATGTAACATAGGTATGCACCGGTGCTCGTCCGGGAGGTTTCGTACGGATGGTCGAAACATCCAAGTCGCCAAAGGCTGTCATGGCGATCGTACGTGGAATCGGCGTTGCGCTCAGAACCAAATAGTGTGGCTGGCTAGCATCAACTCGCAGCTTAGCTCGCTGCATGACACCGAACTTATGTTGCTCGTCCACGATGGCCAAGCCCAGGCGCTGAAAGCTCAAGTCGCTGGACAGCAGAGCATGTGTACCTACCAGCAGGTCTACCTCGCCTAGCGCGACCTGGCTCAAGACTTGACGCCGCTCAGCGGCTGGCATGGATCCGGTCAGTATAGACACCCTCACACGACTTGATGCGAGTGATTCGGTCAGTCCCTTGGCATGTTGGCGAGCCAGCACCTCTGTCGGTGCCATTAAGGTCGCTTGGCAGCCATGAGCAACGCAAAGTAGCATCGCGTATTGGGCGACCAACGTCTTGCCGCTACCAACATCCCCCTGCAGCAACCGGTTCATCGGGATCTCGCGCGACATGTCACGACCGATATCTTCGATGGCGCGCATTTGATCGGCGGTCAGCTGGTATTTCAAACGGTTGAGAATCCGCGAGTGTATCTTGCCCGTCGGCTCACACCGCGGTGCTCTGGCCCGTCCCTCGCGTTCCTGTCGCTGCCAGCTAATTGCCAATTGCAACACTAACAATTCTTGCAACTTGAAGCGGCGACTGGCGCGCTCGGCACACTGGTTGGACGCGGGAAAGTGAATGTCCCGTAGTGCTGTAGCGATATCCGTTACGCCCATGCGATGTCGAAGTGTCTCAGGTAGTACTTCATCGACTTGATCTCTCAATTGCGGAATCACCTGCCGCATAATGGAGCGCATGGTGGGTTGTTTAAGTCCGTCCGTTAGCGAATAAATCGGCAGCGGCCTACGGTCGCTCATAGCTTCTTCGCCACTGAGCAACTGGACCTGCGGTTGGACTACTTCCCAGTTCAGTCCGGTTGACTTGAGAATGCCTGTGGCCAGCAATCTTTGGCCTGGCCTGAGTTCATTCCGCCGAAAGGGTTGGTTAAACCAAAGCAGACGGACAGCGGCTCCACCCTGCTCGGCAACCTGAGCTCCCAACATGTGCTTGCCACTCTGCGTTACGCGTTCATCGATCTCCTGAACCGTTGCCACAAACGAAACCCGGGCGTTCTCGGTAAACTGTGACGCGCTTTGCAACGGCGCTGGCTGCTCATAACTCCTCGGAAAGTAGAAGAGCAGATCTACGGCGCGACGAATCCCCAGGCGGGCCAATAAGGGCAGAATTTCTCGACTAATCGCCGGAAATCGCGCAAGCGACGTGTAAATTGTTATACTGCTGTCGGACACCTGGGCCTCGCGCTTGCGGAAAGATTTACCGGCTGCACGGAATTATATCGATAGCGGCGGGCTTTGCCGCTGGAGTCTTGTTAGTAACGAAAGTTGGCCTGGCTGGAACTGGTTTATGACAAGTCAATTTCGGCCGTTCCCAATTTTTTGGAACTTCAGCGAGTATTTTCTTGTTCCCTGCAGAGCCAGGGAGCAAGAGGCGTTGGCCTAGGCTGGAACTGGAGCATGACAAGTCAATTGCGGCTGTTTTTTCTCATTTTTCGAAACTTTAACGAGTTTCCCAGGTTTGATGTGGCGGGTGGGCCCAATGACTCAGCACTCTTCGCGCTCTGAGTCATTTTGGTCGAAGCATATTTGATTGATCTCAACAAACTTTTC
>JAGQPR010000650.1 GCA_020426625.1 Planctomycetales bacterium | reverse complement strand
GGTTTTTGAAGGAACCGCACGCTAGCGCGCTAGAGGCTGATGTGGTATCTGAATTACGATTTGTGACAATAGCGTGCTCGAAAAAGGATTCAGACTTGATTCAGACTTGTTCATCAGGGTCGTTTGGGTTCATCGCCGTGGCTTGGGATCCAAGTTGGCATCGATATCACCTTCGTCCAAGTGCGATGCGACGCCATTCTCTGGCACTTCGCCTTTGGCCAGCCAGACCATGGCGTTGAGAATGATCTTGCGAAAGTTGTCGTTAGACCAGTTGTCGTGGAAGTGACCTCCGGTGAATCCGAATCCCCGCCCTCCGTCAGCGCGTTCCACTGTCCACATCATCGTTTCCGCCCGGTTAGCATTCGCTTCAATGTGAGGGTAGGGGCCCTTTGGGTATACGTAGGGTCCACTGCGCACGGCCGCTGAAGGCACAGCTACAAGAATAGGGACAAATTTCTGTTCGGAGGTCTGAACTGAGTCATTGCCAGCGATATCGTTGATGAATCGCATGTTGAAATACCATTCATCCGAGATGGAGAATGGCTTGACTCCCCGGGTCACCGGGTGATCCGGAAACTGTGAAAACGTTGGTTCCCAGATGGGATTGCAGGAGAACATGTGTTCGTAGTGTCCTCCAATCCAAGCCAGAAATTCCTTGCCAGCTTGATCGGGCACGACCTCGACACCGTAGTGCATGCAACCGATACCGACACCTTCGCTGGCCCATTGCGAAATCAGCTTTAATCGTCGGCCATCCTCTTGAACAGCTTCATGCTTCGCTCCACCATCCATGTAGAAAACCACGGCGTCAGCGTCTTGGAAAACACCTTCATCTGCGGGCCAGCCGTTTAAAACGATTTCTGTTTGCAGTCCGCGGAAGTCCTTAAGGCATTTGTTCAACAATTGGACTCCAGCGTTAAACTCGTGCATCCTGGGTGGGTGCGAAGGTTTGCCAGCGATGATTACCAGCTTCTTCGGCTGGCTGTCGTCAGCCATCGCTGGATAGTGATGGATAGCAAGTGTGGAAAATGCGACAATGACGCACAGACGCAGGGCAGTTCTCATGGATTCAACCTCAGTAGAACGGGTGCTCGGTAGTGTGGCGAGATACGTAGCCGATGGGGCTGCTTGAACACATTGTATCCAGTTCCGACGACTTGGTAGGGGTGCTGTCCCGTCCTTGAGATCGCCTAAAGGCAGACGATCGTTGCTTCCCAAGAATCTTGCAGTTCCAAGTGGAGCGTGCCACATCACCCTCATTTGGAGGATGCATTGAAAAAACGCTATTCCGTTTCGACCCTCCTTCTCCTTATGACAGCCGTCGCCATATTGGCTTACATTTGGCAACGAAGCAATAGAGTCGAGCGATCGTGGAAGCTGCTTTGGTACGACAACAGTGTAGGCATCATCGCCTTCAATGCGTTTGAAATCGGCTGGGATTTTCACGACACCGAGCGCGGAGACGGCACATTCCTGTTGATCAGCGAATCCAGGTACTCAAGAAATTCCATTGGTGCCGATGGCTTTCGAATTGGGTTCCAACTTCCGAAAGATCTGCGCGTGGGACAAAGCATTTTGTTGCGTCCTGCTGCAGTCTACCGAGATGATTTCCAAGTCGTTGGTGTCGAAACACTTTCGCGAATGGCAGCCGGTGAATTCACAGCATTCCGTTTTGAAAGCCCGCAAGTTGACACTCTCGACGATTCCTTCTCCACATCGTCAGCGACTATCACGATTAAAGCAATCGAAAAAGATACAGTTACCATCGATCTAGAACTAAACGCATCTTTTAGACGCATGGGCCTCTTTACGTTGGACCAAGAATTCACATTGAGTCGCCATTGACCCACGAAAACTGGCTTTACTGGATTGCCTCTTGTCCAGCGGAGATCTGCAACAGTGCGGTCCAAGAGTCATCCCTAGTGTTATAATTGAACGCAACTGATAGTTGGCTAGACTTGTTATTGCAGCTGAAAGGCCAATATTGTGAATACTAGTCGCGTTGTCATAGTCTTATTGTTTACCAGCTTTTCGATGGCGTGGATGCCTGTTCCCGCTGCAGCGAGGGAAGTGAATTCCGCCGCCGAATTACTCCCTGACACCACGGTGCTCTACGTTGAGGCTGCGCAAATCAAAGAGGATGTCTCGCGAGTCCTTAATCATCCTATGCGAGAGCGAATCGAGTCCCTGACGGTTTTCCAGCAGCAAGACGTTGCCGAAAATCTGGTAAGACTCCGTGCGGCAATTTCGCTGTTCGAAGCCGGAATGAGCATGCGGCTACCTGTGGCGATTGAAACTATAGGTCACGGAGGAATATTTTTCGCGATCGACGGTGACAGTAGCGGCATCGCCATCCTTGCAAAATCAAAGGACGCCGAGACAGCAGATAAACTAATGGACGTTGTACTCTCCGTTGTCCGCACCAGCCACAAGGGTGCCGAACCTAGATCTGGGACCTATCGAGACTATGACGCCTACGAAGTAGCTCCCGAATTGCGAATGGCGGTCATTGACCAGTGGATCATTTTGGTAAACAAACCCAAACTGGGGATGGCGATTATCGACCAGTATATCGATGCGGGGAAATCGACTCTGGCCAACAGCCGTGAATTCAAACGTGCGCGAATGACGCGCAAACCAACTGCATCGCTCTGGGGTTTTGTAGACGTGGCCACCATTCGAGAATCTGGTCGTGCCAGGGAACTCTATGCGGGGCGTTCGCCAAACATTTTGGCAGAACTGCTTTTCGGCGGCCTGTTGAGCAACTTGCAACATACGAACTTTGCGACGAGTTGCGTCGAATTCTCCAAGGCGGGCTTGAACATCGAGATTCTCAGCCCCCACCAGGAAGCGTGGGCTGGGGAAGAACGGCAGTATTTCTTTGGCAAGGCACCCCAACTGCTCTCGGCCAACTCTCAGCTGTTTGGCTTCAGTGCGCATCGTGGCTTGTCGGAAATGTGGTTACGCTCTGGAGACCTGCTGACCGATAACGCGGCAGAAGACTTGGCAAAAGCAGACGGTCAGCTTAGTACGTTTTTCTCAGGAAAAGACTTTGGGGAAGAGGTCTTGGGAGCGTTGGGGGACGAGATTCAATTTGTCGCAGCCCGTCAAGATTTTTCGGAACTCGCTCTCCGACCCGCAATTGCCCTTCCTGCGTTTGCCCTGCAGACGCGAATGAAGGCGCCGCAAGAAACTTTACCCGAGATGCGCCGTGTGTTTCAGAGTCTGGTCGGGTTCATCAATGTAATCGGCGCAATGAACGGACAGCCCCAGCTTGATCTTGCCTGGGA
>JAGQPR010000064.1 GCA_020426625.1 Planctomycetales bacterium | reverse complement strand
ATTCCCTCGAGCTAGAAGTCGATGCAACCGAAGGCTCCCTTCTCGATCCGGAATTCGCACCAGTGTGTACCCCACCGCAGCAGGTTTGCGCACATCCGCTATCGGCGAGAGGCCGGTTTGGTTGATCCTCTATTAGACCTACGTATGGACGGTGCAATCGGGCTCTGCGGTTGCTCTCAAGAGTTTGTCCAGGTAGAAGATAAGGCCCAACTCATGAACAAGGTACGTGGTATACTAATCGCAGAGAGGAAAGCTCTGAGCCTATGCATCCACAGAACGCTACAGTCATTTTGTCGAATCCACCAGTTGTAGAAACTGTGCTTGGGATCCAGTTTGCAGACTTGGCGCGCTGGTCGACAGTTCATCACGGACTCTTCTTTTCGAGAATTCGTGCCGATTTCCCCAAGTTTCGGCTCATGCCAGAACAGCCTGCAATTGTTGAGTCATTTCCAGCTACACCTCGAGGGATTCGATTTGGGCTCACGAATCAGCCTGGCCCGGACTGTGCAGTCTTCCTGAACGAAAACGAGACTCAGCTTATTCGAATACAACGTAATCGCTTCTCGTATCATTGGGTTGGGCTTCCTGACGGGACATATCCGCACTATTCGACAAACAGCCAAGTCTGCGCCGACTTGCTTGAGATCTTTGAGCAATTTTGTAACGACGAGAATGTTGGTACCATCACCCCCGTACTTTGCGAAGTAGTGTATGTAAACGAGGTTGCCCCCGAGGCCAACCAGACCGTTCCTGGCTTAATCCACGAAGTCTTCGATGCCAACCTAGGCGATTTCGAGTTGGCAACATTGAATCGCACGTTTGTTCTTGGCGAAAACCAGGGAAGACTGTACACAGAAATTAACAGCACAGATAAAGCAGACCAGAGGATCTTGCAATTTAAGTTAACAGCGAGAGTCCGTCATGAAAAAGAGGATCCATTGCGTACGGCACATGGTGCTATGGACACACTGAGCTGCGGTCATGAGTGGTTGATTGAACATTTTTTGAAGCTAACGAATAAACGGGTCCGAATCGAGCAGTGGGGCAGCAATGAGTGATTTGCTTAAGACTGATCAGTTGTCCGGATTGATTGCGATCCGCGAGTCTCCGAATGATTGGTTTGAGAGATGTACGAGAAAGCTGCAGGCGATCGGCAGCCTTGAAGCAGACTGGGATAGTTATGGATCCGCGAGACCCGATTCAGTTTCGCTCCACTATGCGTACGCTTTTCTCCATTTATTGCGTGACAAAGTCAATGTTTCTGAGCCAGCTATCACTCCAAACCCGACCGGTAACGTCTGCTTTGAATGGGATGACGGCACATTTACGCTTTTAGTGGAGATCGATGCCGCTGGAAGATGCCACTACTACTACGAGAAAGGTAGTGACGAACGAGAAGGAACAGAACGTGATTTTGCGCCAATTCTCCAAATGGTAACTTCTTTGTAGCATGGACGAAGTAGATGGCGAGGAGTACATCATTCGCCGCATCCCACCTGGAAGACCTGGGCAGGATACCGTGTTACCTCCGCACGGAGAAAGGGCGACAAGCGCCACCTTAATGCTGAGGGTGAATGAAATTGGGTTGTCCTGCTCACGCAAGTTGATTACTTCTCCAGAACAACTTCTAGCCCAGATTGGCAAATCTACAGAGGATGGTTGGAGCGTTTGCACTTGGAAAGTGTCAGATATTCCGGATGACTTGCAGGTTGTAGTCACTCCAAGCGAACCGCCTGAATTGGATCCTGGACATTGCGTGATTCGCCCTAAACCTGGAAAGTCCTTTACCAAGAAGCTGGCAAGTAAGCTGGCCAAAAAGAGCACGATTGTACTGCGGGGCGACATTATTGAGTGATGGATTTTCACTCATTTCTGTCGTACCTATTCGCACACTTCAGTAGGATGCACTCTGCTTCTTGCTCGTTTCGCCCCTCCCCTCTACCGGAGCGTTCTCCACAGAGACCGATGCAAGTTACGCTAAGAGCCAAAAGGTGTCGGTTGGACAATCCGCCCCCTAGACGAGAGTTGTGTGCCTGCAGGCGGGGTTGAACACCTCTTCAGTCTGCGCCATCAGAATGACCTCGAGCATCTGCACGGCCTAAGCTCCGTGTTGCTGGCCCCAAAGTGCGTAAGGAGGGCGTGTCCTTATGCACTCAAGCGGAACGTCGCAACCTGCGTCGGCGTGAAACGCCGACGCTGGTTAACTGCAAGAGCGGAAGGTGGGCTTGTAATTGACAGTCATGACTCCAGTAGCGAAATATCGCACTTTGTGAGCGCAAGCGAGATTTCTTCGGTTTGGAAACATGTTCGAGACAATAAGTTGCCATTTCCCCATGGCAGTTACTGTTTTTTGGGCGGGCGACGCGCCGATCTATCACTCCCATTTGATCGGGTCGCCAGTAACGCAGTTGGTTGCACAACCAGACACCAGCCCCTCTGGCAAGCTGACCAATTGCTTTCAGGGCACCAAGGCGTTTCGAATCAGCAGTGCGAAATTGGAACTTTCAGATAGTGATGTTGTCACGGTAGCCAGCGACGGACTGCTTGCCACTACGTTGACGCTCACGGAAGGCTACTGTCGGTTGGGCGTAAACGATGAGTTCATCAGTGAACTGCTCGAAGAGTCAACGATACACGTTGCAAGCGACGATGACACGATCGTGGCTTATCAGCAAGCTGGTGCTAACGGTTTGTAATGCTCAATGTTGTTAATGCGCGAAACAACCTTGCCTCAGTCAGTAGAAACGGACCGCGTGTCCGGCCACTCACTGATTCGTCGGCCGAGTTCCAAGGAGCCATGATGGGAATAACTGAATAGCAATGAACCTGCTTGAAACGGCAGCTATCATACTTGCGATAACCGCTCCACCTGTTGGGGAAATCTTGCGTTAGGCCGCACCATGACCGGCTCAAATTGTCATCGATTTCGAGACTACAATGTCGAACAATGAGCCGTGAAGGATTCAGTAATCACCGAGCGCATTGGCAATACTATCACGGGCAATACAATCAAGGGGAACAATTACGTAGGTGTAGGAAGCGAACAGGCACAAGACGATTTCCATTCAAGCCGCTCTCACCTGAGTCAGTTCCCCCGATAGAGTTTCGTTGGTTCTCCGGCAGATGAACATTTTGGAAACGTGTGATGTAGTGAGTCAGCCAGCCATCGTCTGTCGCCAGCTCTACAAGCGATTTCCTGCCAAGCCACCGGTTGAAGCTGTGAGACACATCGACCTGGTGATTGACCAAGGCGAATGCTTTGGGCTCCTGGGGGCCAATGGCGCTGGGAAAACAACGACGATGGAGATGATGGAGGGACTGCAACGCCCCTCATCCGGTGAAGTCGAGGTGTTTGGGTTGAACTGGTCACAGCATCGAGCTCAATTGCGGCAGCGTACGGCAGTGGTTCTGCAGAGCACTTACTTCAGCGAGAAGTTGCGAGTGGCCGAAACCCTGAGGATGTTTGGTGCGTTCTATCAAGAGCCTCTGGCTGTGGAGGATGTGTTGGAGCAGTTTGAGCTTTCGGCCAAAGCCTCTTCCTTTGTCGGGACCCTCTCGGGGGGAGAAAAACAGCGATTGGCAATTGCGGTGGCCATTATTGGCGATCCAGAATTACTCTTTCTGGACGAGCCCACGGCGGCTTTGGATCCGGTGAGTCGGCAGAAGCTGTGGGATCTTATACGCAGCTTTGGATATCAAGGTCGGACGGTGCTCATGACCACGCACTATATTCACGAAGCTCAGCAGCTCTGCGATCGTGTCGCCATTATTTGTCGAGGGGAACTGGTTGCTTGCGATTCACCCTCGCAGTTGATTGATCAATTGGGTGAATTTAACATTCTCGAGCTTTCGTTCCGATCCGATCAGAATCAACTACTTATTGAGAGCATTAGCCAGGCGCTTGGCAATTCGCTATGCGCTCCCATCTGTTATCAAGTCGGTGCAACTGTCGCGTTCGCAGTGGCAAACCCAGTGCTGGCCGTGCGCATCACTACCGAGTATATTCAGCAGCTTGAAATGGGAGCAACTACGATGATTCGCACCAGAGATGCCACGCTCGAAGATGTCTACATTCAGAAAACTGGCCAGGCCCTCTGAGTCCCCGTCTCCTTTCCTACCGCAGCGAGACATCCCTAGGCTGTCGCGGCCGTTAGCTTTGTTTGCCGCCCTCTACTAGTTGCGTCGGTCTATCATGGGCAACCTGGCAATCTGGCATCTAACTTTGAATCGCATTCGCGAGATGATGCGCGAACCCAGCTTCGTGTTTTGGACTTTCGTTTTTCCCCTCCTTGTGATCGTGACTTTGGGGATCGCGTTTAATACTCGAAGCGACGCGCAGTATGTGGTCGATTTTCAGGTGGGAAAACCGGCAGAGGCTTGGCTTTCCCGTCTGCAACCAGAGAGTAACCTCCAGTTGCAATTGTTCGATGAATTTAGTTGCAAATTGCGTCTGCGAAATAACGATTCCGATGCCTATGTGGTGGTGCCTTCTGAGCATGAAGTCGAGTATCACTTTGATTCGGATTCAGATTCGGCTCAGCTCGCGGTACAAGCCGTAAACCAGCTGATCCAAGAAGCTGCCGGCCGTCAGGATCCAATCAAGTCCCAGATCATGCCCTCGCAGCGTGGCTTGCGTTATACCGATTTTCTCGTGCCGGGCATTCTCGGTTTGAATCTCCTGGCTGCGGGAATGTGGGGAATTGGCTTTGTCGTGGTCGACATGCGCATTCGCAAGGTGCTGCGACTCTACTCCGCTACACCGGTTCGTCGCTGGGAGTTCTTGTTGGCGATTATGGTAAGCCGATTGGTGTTGATATTTCCGCAAACCCTGCTGTTGGTCGTTCTTTCGCAATGGCTTTTCGGATTGACATTGAATGGCAGTCTTTGGGCCAGCGGCTTTATCCTGACTTTGGGAGGCATGCAATTCGGGAGCATCGGTTTGTTGCTTTCGTCCCGAGTGCGAACCGTCGAGACTGCATCCGGGCTTATCAACGTGGTTTCATTTCCACTGTGGGCATTTTGCGGTGTTTTCTTTTCGTATGAAAGATTCCCAGCAAGTTTGCAACCGGCCATCCAGTTTCTGCCCCTGACTCCATTGTTGGATGCCTTGCGAGCGGTAATGGTACGCGGCGAGTCCCTTGCCACACAGATGCCGGAGGTTGGTTTGATGGTGCTCTGGACTGTCGTCAGTTTAGTGACCGCCTGCTACCTACTGCGTTGGTCCGATAGTTAGCGAATTCAGGGCTTGAATCCGGTACCTTTGCCGCTGACAACAAGATTGCCATGCGGTTTCAGGTGAACGCGACTCGGTCGCAAGGTGGCCCAAGGATTGCGGAGCCCAAGCCACTGAATGGCATTTTTTATATGTACATTAGTTCTTCGAATTGCTATCGGAGTTAAATCTCCGACGCAGCAGCCAGTTCAACGGCTTGGTTAGAGCCTGCTTCGCCCTCAGGAGTGGAGTTTTGAAAAAGAAGTGAAGCGAGATGGTTTCGTCAATGGAGGAAACGGAGTGCCACCAGTATTCAGGAATATAGATGATCTCACCGGGGTGAACCTCCGTTTCCCAGCAGACCGCGTTGCGAAGCTTAGGAAAACGATTGAAATCATTCATATCCTCTTTGGTGTGGATATGCGTGAAGTGTCCCATTTGCGATAGTCTGGGATACGGATAGAGGTACTTTGAGTCTCGCGGAGCAAAGATTTTCCAGGTCTTGGAACCGCGAATATGGGTGGTAAAATTTGGCGCTCGGTCGAAATGAAGAGGCGTGTAGGATTTTTGGCTGCCGATGTACATTTGCATGGGTGAGCGATTTTTGTGGGCGAACAGGTCATCGCTGTCGAGCCCAACCTGCGATCGTAAATGGGAAGACTCCTCGAGTGCCTGCCACTCAGTGACATAAGCAATAGAATTAGGTTCGCGCATCGCAGAGATCGCTTGCGACAATGGGATTCGAGGGCGATCGACTCGCTGAATCGATCCCTTGTCGTTGACAGTGACGCAGTCAAAAAGATTGGCTCGCTCGCAGGGTACCATCAAGCTACCCAAGGTATCCGCCAAGTAATCGTGTGTCCAAAGTTGCATGGCTGGCCAGTGATCGACGGCTTCTGTCAGCACGACGGGGCAGCGAGAAGGGCGGATCTCCCGAAAGAATTCCTTAAGGCTTTTACAAGCGATTCTTTCTACTTCTCGCGTTTGCATCGTAACCATCGCTTAATACCAGAACGATCTGTAGTTTGAAATGATTTTTGTCACTGGAATCAATGGAGCTGCCGGACGAGCGGTTGCCGAGCACGCATTGGAGCGGGGGATCGGATTGATGGCGATTAGCCGTTCCGATCGTTTGGGATTGTCTGATAAGATACAGCTTGTCATCGGCGACTTAAAGCGTCTGTTGCCTAAGGCGAACCTCAAAAGAGCTTCAGGCATTCTGCATCTTGCCGCCTCCAGGGCGAATACTCTCGAGGATGATGTCCTTGGAGACCTGACAACTTTATCGCAACTGCTCCGACATTGGCGTTCTGGAAATTTTGTGTTTACCAGCAGCCAGATTGTCTACTCGGAGAGCTCGGAGCCAATTGGTGAAGATGGCGTTTGCGATCCGGTGAATTGGTATGCGGCAGGCAAAATGATGAGTGAAACACTCATTCAAGCATATCACAAGCAGAGATTCGACGGTGACGAGCGAGCCTGCAGGGTGGTCTTTCGGCTACCCTTACTGCTGAACGCCCATTGGAATCAGACCGAGCAAGCTTTGCAGAATTATGTCGAGCTCGTGCGATCCAACCGAGACTTTTATTGGGAATGCGCTGAAGAACTGGCAAGATCTTACGGTACCAGCTGGATTGGCGAAGATGATTTGGCAAGCTGCCTTTTGAGTGGGCTTCAAGCTTCTCGTAGCGGTGTCTACAACATTCAGTCAGGATATTTAGCTTGGGTTGATATCTTGGAAGAACTCATTCGACGAATAAACTCGCAAAGTCGGATCCACTTTGGTAATCGTCGTGGTGTGCGTATGCCGCATTCTCGAGTGCAATTGGATTGCAGCAAATGGGAAGCGGAAGGATTTCGGGCCAAAGATAATTGGCGCGAGATTGTCGCAAGATTTCTGGCGGCAGATTAGCGGCTCTTCATCTGCGTTTGCCAGCAGAGTGCACTGAGGGATCGTATTCAAACCGAATGTGATTTGTCCGCGTACGCTTTTGCTTTGGGTGGTTTGTCCTTGCCAGGACGTCGTGGGTTGAAGTCTTAGCAAGGTGTCGGCGCGACGCCTGCGTCTAAGGCTCATGACAAATGATCCTGGATCTCATCGTCACTCATCGATTCAATCTCGGCCAGAAGGTCGGTTGTTAACTCGTCTACAGATTTTCTTCGTACGGGAGCAGGCGCCGGTGCTTCTTTGGGAAGAAGTTCGTAGACGTCAGTCAAAATGTAATTGGCGAGCGATTGGAGGGTGGGGTGATCGAACAAAAGAGTTGCCGGCAGCGATGTGCCTGACTCTGCCGCCAAGCGATTGGCTAATTCGACGGCCATTAACGAGTCGAAGCCATACTCGTTGAAAGGCAAGCCGGGATCGATCTCTTGTTCCGCTGGTAGGTTCAGAACGCTACGGGCTTCGTCACGCATGAATTGAATAAGCAAGTCCAAGCGGTGGGGAATGGGGGCTTTTTCAATCTGAGCAACTAGCTTGAGCCAGCGTTCACTGGGGCCTGCATGGGCTCTCTGGTTCGAGAGAAGATCCCGAATCAAGGAAGGTTCTTTCCCCAACGCAAATTGTTGTCCCAAACGGCTCCAATCGGTAGCAGTAACAACCGCCTGTGACTCGCGGCTGGAAAGCAAGAGTTCGAGCGCGTCCAAGCACTGGTTGGTTTCCAAAAGCAACAGACCGGATTTTTCCCATTGTTGCTTGACCAAGGGATTCACCTGGGCCACCATCCCCACATCCTTCCATGGCCCCCAGTTGATGCTGAGCGCTGGCAACTGTTGAGCACGCCGGTAGTAGGCAAGTCCGTCGAGGAACGCATTGGCGGTAGCGTAGTTTCCTTGACCCGGCGATCCCAATATCGACGCAATGGAGGAAAACATCACAAAGAAGTCGAGGTCTTGGTCTTTAGTCAGTCGGTGAAGGTTCAGTGCGCCGAGCACTTTCGGGGAAAGCACTGGAACAAACCGGTCCCAGTTGAGTTGAGCCAGCGGTACGTCATCCAATACACCGGCGGCATGAATCACACCCTTGAGCGGCATGGACACGTCAAACTCTTCTCCAAGTTTTTGCACAGCATCCCAATCGGTGACATCCGCAGAAACAACGCGAATATCGCATTGACCTTGCAGCTCCCTGAGCGATTCAAGAACTGCCTGGCTGGGTTGCCTGCGAGAAGTGAGCACGATGCGCCCGGCACCTCTCTCTGCGAGCCAACGAGCCACCACAAGCCCAGCCCCGCCTAGGCCACCGGTAATGAGATAGCCGGCTGTCGATTGGACATCCTCGCTTGTGTCTGCTGGTGATGGATGCGTTACAACGATTTTGCCGATGTGTTTTGCCTGCGCCATGAATTGGAACGCTTGCTTGGCCTGCTTCATGTCAAAGGTTTTTATCCTGGGTGATGTCAATCGGCGTTCTCTGAACTCTTGCATAAGTCCACGCAGGGACTGGCCAATGGTTTTAGGCTCTCGAGCGGCTAGATCGTCCAGGGCATAAATAAAATATTGAACTCCTGGGTGCGACTGAGTCACAGATGCTTGTGAGCGAATGCCAATCTTGCCAATTTCAACAAAGCGGCCTGTGGGGGAAAGCACTTGGAAGGATGCATCAATCATCTTGCCGGAAAGTGAATTCAAAACGACGTCTACTCCCACTCCGTGTCGCAGTTGCAGCAATTCTTTGGCGAAACTGGTGGAACGCGAGTCGAGAACTGCAGCCACCCCTTTCTCTTGGAGCAATTTTCGTTTCTCTTCCGAGCCTGCGGTCGCATAGACGGTGGCGCCAATTCTCAATGCGATATCGACTGCGGCTTGGCCGACGCCTCCGGTTCCAGCATGGATCAGCACGGATTCATTTGGAGTGAGCTTTGCCAATTGACGCAGTGCAGCATCGGCAGTCAAGTGTGTCACAGGGACGGCAGCCGCCTCGGCATCGCTCAAATGTTCGGGAATCTCGGCGACCAGATGACTACTGGTCAAAACGTACTGAGAAAAGGATCCTGGTGCGAGTGCCACCACGCGAGTTCCCACCATGGGGCCCGTCACGCCTGGTCCTAACGCCGTGACGATGCCAGCACACTCAACGCCCAGGGGACCAGGGTCTCCGGGATAAAGCGCAAGGGCATTGAGAACGTCTCGGAAGTTTAGGCCGGTCGCTCGAACTTGAATTTCAATTTGTCCTGGACCTGGCTCAGAGCGCGACAATCGCGCCACCGAAAGAGCTGAGAGAATGCCGTTTTCATTGGGCTCCAACCGGTAGGGAGTCGACAGGTCCAGGTCAGACCCCATGGAGTTGTTCTCATCCCACTGCCGGGCGAGCGTTCGTACGAGACGGGGGATCCAACGACGCTGACCGCGAAAGGCAATCACACTCTCGCCGTCATGGTGCCCAAGAGCAATTGAGTTCAATTCTTCACATACGTTCTGCGCGGACTTCAACGAAACATCCTCCAAGTCCACATGGGTGCAGCGTAGTTGCGGAAATTCGCTGCGGATCACTTGCGAAAATCCCGACAGCATTTGCAGAGCGGGCTCGAACGTTTCCCGATGGTCCACGGGCAATCCACCGGCGGTCACCAAGACTAGATGAAACTCTGGAGGCAACTTCTGACGCCCCAAAAACTGCACCACCTCGAGTAATTCGGAGTAACAACTGCGGAGATCGCTGAGCAACGCTTCCGGTGCGCTATCGAGAGCAGCGGGGACAAGCTGCGGCGTCCAGACGAAGCCGCGACACTGCGACTCGAGGCGTGTGAATTCATTCAGCAGACTAGCCACGCAAGTAGAGGCTGGGCCACCCTTACTGCGTTCCACCGCGATCGTGGGCAGGCCCGATAGCTGGCTTGCCAAATCGCCTTGAGGAGCAGCTGGATCTGACAAGACCAACCAAGGAAGGTTTGATTGGCTTGCGTGTGTGCTAGGAGTTGCAGAAGCGATCCGTTGGGCAGCAGATTCCTCTAAGGCTTCCGTTAATTGGTTCTCCTCCGGTGAACTGGAGAGCTCTCGCTCTATCCAGCCGATTTTGTAGAAAATGTCCGTGCTTTGGCGTTGGGCGAAACCAGCCAAAGTGCTGCGGGGGGCCTTGCGCACGGTCACGCCTGATAATTCTGCGACGACTGTCCCTTCGTCGTCCAAGAGCATCAGGTCTCCTTCGAAAGACGAGGCATCTGCGGCGGTCGGCCTGAGTTTGGCAGAGAGCCAGCCCGATGTCCCGAACGATCGGAATACTCTCATGCGTTGGACTTTGACCGGGATGTACGCATTGTTCTGATGATCTTTCAGATCCACACATGCGGCCAAGATCTGAAAGCATCCGTCGATTAAGCCCGGATGCAAGATGGAGTTATTGTGTTCCGCCGTGGGAGGTGCGGTAACTCGCGCCAGCGCTGAGCCTTCGGCACGCTGGATCGTCTGCATCCAGCGAAACTGCTCTCCCAGCTGAATGCCAAGCTGAGACATCATGTTGTAGAACCAGTCACGCTCAATGGCGAGACCATCGAATCGCCCTTGTAATGCGTTCAGGTCCACAGACTTCGGTATAGAGTCGCTATCGGTTGTGCTGGGCGACCGCTTACCTTCGCAATGCAACGACCAGCGATCTGAGCCTGGGAGTTCACTAAATACTCGAAACGTTTGAGAGCCGATTTGACCTGGGGGCAACGTAGAGAAACACAGTTGATACGAGCGATCGGCATTGTCTTGGAGAACCAAGGCCTCCGGGAACACGATTTCCTCTAACTCGATGGCATGCTGCCCTTCTTGTTGACCGGCGGCCAATACGGCGGACAAATGGAAAGCGCCTGGCACCACGACCATGTCGTAGATCTTGTGGTCTTGCAGAAGTGTCGGACTGAAGGGGGCCAGTCGATTCTCGAAGAGCGTTTCTTTGATCGTTGGGCCACGTCGGCGAGTGCCGATAAAGGGATGCTGCTCTCGGGCCGCAGGTCGGTGGACAAGTCCGCTTTCTGCGGTTTCATCAAACCAGTAACGCTCTCTGGCAAAGGGGTAGGTAGGCAGGTCGAGCCAACGATGGCTACTGCCGAGGAATTCACGCCAATCGATCTCGCAGCCCGCCAGGTAAGCCTCGCGCATCCAATGCAGTAATGGCGGCAGGCCGTGGGGGGAGAGCTGAATACAGCCACGAGTAACTAAAGATGGAATGCCATGCTCGAGTTCCCAAGCCTTGGTCGCCGTTGAAAGGACTAGTCCGCGATCACCACCCAGCAGATCGGCGACGGTGCGCTGGCTTGTTGGTAGACCGCAGGACGTGAAGGCGTTGGATACTCCGTTGATGATGTCGCCAGTACCCAAGTCTATGACAGCCTGTTCGGCGTGCTTCCAATCGATCGAGTTGGCGGCAGCGAGAAAGCTTGGGACGTCTCGTACGTCGACAAGATCCAGAAACTCCTCTCCGAGGCGGGAAAAAACCTGACCTTGCTGTCTGGCGTTATTCTCGATTTCATTCAGGCTGGAGACTGAAACACGGCGTAGGGATGCTGCTGGACCTAAGTCCCAGAGTTCCTGGCCTTCGTTCGCGCCGCAGAGGGTCAGCATCTGCTGTTCTGTCTCCATGAACCTTTCTGCTGTAACTATTTGTTGTAAGCCAAGTTCAGCTGCTTCGCGTATCGAGAGCATGCCGCTGGCAGCCAGGGCCGCAAAACGTCCAATACCGATGCCGGCTAAGGTAGGTGCCTGAGGGAACCATCGAAGTGCATGTTGCGCTAATACAGTTTGCAGGACCGTCCATTTGACGGCTCTCGCCTGTGCCGCAGTTTTGGCACTGCGAAATAGATCTTGGCATTCGAGCAATTGAGCGTCGACATCTGAAGCAATTTGAGGGAAACAACGAAGCAGATGTTCTTCTTGGCCAGGGGCGCAGGCGGCCAGGTTGGTCAGCAAGAGTCCAATATCCGTGGTGTTTGAAGCAGAACTTGAACGCAGGGAAACCCGAGAATGCCCGCCCTGCTCTCGATATTCCGCCAACGTCGATTTGAGCTGCCCTGTAGAGCTAGCGACGATAGCTGCACGATGATTGAAGTGATCGCGCCCCGCAGCCAACGTGTACGCAACGTCCGCTGGTTCTTGGTCTTTGAGGGACTCCACCAGGCCGTCCATTCGACGCTCCAGTGCATCTGCAGTCTTCGCGGAAAGAACAAACAGGTGTTCATGAGACTCTTGGTCATCGCCTGTTTGGCCATCTACGGCGATGCCCTGAGGAGCATCGGCCAGCACCACGTGCGCGTTGGTGCCACCGAAGCTAAAGCTGCTGACTCCGGCATAGCGGCTAAGTTGCGGGTCTTTGGGCCAGGGCTGGAGTGTTCGCGAAACCTGGACCGGCGCGCGTTCCCAGTCTACATGGGAATTCAAGCGATCGATGGGGGGCTGGGGAGGCAGTTGATCGTGCCGCAACATGGCGAGGACTTTGAGTACGCCAGCGATGCCAGCGGCAGACTCCAAGTGCCCCAAGTTTGCTTTCACACTGCCCAGCACCAAACGGTCTTCCGCGGTTCGCTCCGAGAAAACTTGGCTCAGCGCGTCGATTTCAATGGGATCTCCCAAAGAAGTTCCTGTACCGTGGGTTTCCACATAGCCCAGATGGTCTGGGTGCAAGGATGCATTATGCAAGGCCCCACGGATCAAGGCTTGTTGTGAATCTCCATTGGGAACCGTAACGGCACTGCAACGCCCGTCATGATTGACGCAGCTACCGCGCAAGACTGCAAGAACTCGATTTCCATCGCGCTGGGCATCACTCAATCGCTTGAGTAAGACTAAGCCGCACCCTTCGCTGCGAACATAGCCATCGGCCTCGTCACTGAACGTCTTGCATCGACCGTCTTTGGCCATCATGTGGGCTTTCGAAAGACTGATCGTGATCTCCGGGGCGAGCAGGACGTTGACGCCACCGGCAATAGCGAAGTCACTTTCGCCACGTCTCAGACTCTCGTTTGCCAGATGCACTGCGACCAACGATGAGGAACAGGCGGTGTCCAAGGCGATACTTGGACCATGCAGTCCGAAAAAGTGCGAAACTCGGCCCGCAGCAATATGCTGCGCATTGCCGGCGGCAAGATAGGCGTCAATGTCTTCACGTGGCGAGCACCGCGATAGTCTGGACACGTAGTCATTGCCACTAATACCCAGGAACATCGCAGCCTTGGTTCCATAGAGTGAACTGGGGGGAATGCAGGCCTGTTCCAACCCCGACCAGACGGTCTCTAGAACGATACGATGCTGCGGATCCATTTTGGCAGCCTCACGGGGGGAAATGCCAAAAAACGCTGCGTCAAAGCGATCGAGATCGTCCATGACGCCAGCCCAACGCGTGTTCATATATCCTGGTCGGTCTGGATCCGGATCAAAGTAGTCGTCTATGTTCCAACGAGTTGGCGGGATCTCTTCGACTGCCGATGCGCCTGCACGAAGGACCTCCCAGTAGCCGTCCAAGTCAATGATTCCACCGGGAAAACGCATCGCACAACCCACAATGGCAACTGGATCGTCATCGCCAGATTGCACGACTTGCTGCGAAATGATCCGTGGCTTTGATGCTGAGTCCTGAAATTGCTCTCTCGCCAGGTAGGCACTTAGCGCGGCGATATTGGGGTAATTGAATGCGACCGTAGCCGACAAGGTCATTTCGCCGCCCAGATGGAGTTGCAATTGATTGCGCAATTCGACACCCATCAACGAGTCCATGCCTAGATCCGCAAAACCACTGTTGCGGTCAATCGCTTCTTCAGCGGGCACCTCCATCACGTCTCGGACCAGCGACTCTACGAAGCGAGCCACCAACTCTGGTCGGCGTTTCTCGGGGAGTTGCAGGGCCTTGCGTTTGAGTTCTCGCCACTGCGAAGAGGATTCGCCCAGGCGTCGGTGTGGGTCAATAAATTTTGAAAGCAGAGGAGGCTCGAGCCCGGGAGGGAAGAGGCATAGCATCTTCGACCAATCGACGGGCATCACCACGTATTGTGAGGCAGGAGCAGACAAGAGCTCTGACAAGAGTGCGATTCCTTGCTCAGGGCGAATCAGCGAGACGCCCATGGTTTCCCATCGCCTTTTCTTCGAAGAGGACAGCTGAGCTGCCATCCCCACTTCATCCCAGGGCCCCCAATTTAGGCTAAGGCCTGGCAATCCCTGCTGCTGACGGTACTCCATCAGGGCATCCATGAAGGCGTTTGCCGCCGCATAATTAGCTTGGCCCGGCGATCCGACGACGGATGCTACCGAGGAGAATACGACAAAGTGCGTGAGCGCAAGTTCTTGAGTCGCTTGGTGGAGATGCAAGGTGCCCTGAACTTTGCTTCGCGCTGTAAACAGAAAGTCATCCCAGCTCAGATTGACCAAGGCCGCATCGCGATGGGCGCCGGCCAAATGGAAGATGCCATCCAGTGGAGGGCCACCGGATTGAATGCTCGCGATAAGTCGATCAACTTCTTCCAGCTCGCCGACATCTGCAGCATGAAAAGCGACTTTGCTTCCACACTCAGCTGCGGCTTGTTGTAAACGCTGTTCCAATTCGGAAGCGGGCTGACTGCGACTTACAAGATGAACTTGTCCCGCACCTTGCTTCATGAGCCAAAGCGCCACGCGAACGCCAACCCCACCGTGACCGCCCGTGACCAGGTAGGAAGCATCAAAACGTATCGATGCTTCTGTTCGAGTTGCTATTAAGTCCAGGCCAATAGCGTTGTCGACCACCTGGAGTCGCTGCACGAAACGCTTGCCACCACGCATCGCAATGTGTGACTCACGTTCACTGCCCATTAGAAGCTTGAGTGTACCTGCGACGGCATCTTCTGCCGACACCTTTAGGTCAAAATCCACGCAAGTCGAATGCAGTTGCCGTGATTCAACGCCGACAGTTCGCATCATGCCCCAGATGGTTGCTGCTCCCATCTCCAGAGCGTCGGCTTTGCAGGAGCATGCACCACGCGTGAGCACCCAGAATCGTCGACAGAGTTCTTGGCCGCTGCTGGCAACTGCTTGGATCACCATTAGCAAGTCGTGAAGTGCACGAGGCAAACCATCTTGCAAGGTTTCACAATGGAGGGAGGGGCAGAAAACGATTCCGTCGATGCCTTGAAATCCTTCGTATCGGGCTTTTATCTGTGATACAAGCTCGGAATCTGCCTTAACTCCATCGGCTATCGTCGCGGTGTCCGCGAATGTCGCAAGGTCCAGTTGCTGGACTCGGGCTGCTTGCTCCCGCAGTCTTTGCGACAGTTGATCGGCAATTTCTCCTTGTCCAACAATCAACCAATTTCCACCGATTTCCGTTGACTTGTTTGCTAGCGGGCATTCCTCCCACGCCAGCTCAAAGACGGGAGACATGCGATCCGAGTAGACGGTAGGCGCTGGGTTGGTGTGGTCAGGTTTGGAGGTGGTTCCAGCAGACGCACGCTGCCCTGCAGGCCTACTTTCGGAGACTGGCTTGGGGAGCCTTTGTTTCAAATCCACGTCTGCCTTCAAGGCAACCCGTTGAAATGGGTATTGAGGATACCCGATGAACTTTCTTGTGTAAGGGCGATCGAAACTTGTCCAGTCGACGTTCGCCCCTGCTTCGTAGACGGCGGCCAGCGTTTTGCAGAGTTGCTCCCAGCCATCTCCTTGCCGACGCATCGAAGGCAGCCACTGGATAGAAGTGGCATTTTCGCAACGCATGGCCATGCCGCTTAAGGTCGGCTGCGGACCGATCTCAATGCAAACGTCGACGTCCGCGTTGAGAATCGCTTCAACGCCTTGTCTAAACCTGACACAGTTCCGCGCGTGATCAGCCCAATACGCATCGGGAATTTGGTCGTGCAGAACTGGAACTCCCAACAAGTTCGACACAAAGGTCGCGTTTGGTGCGGAGTATTGCCAGGTCGCAGTTAGCTCTGCCAGTCGTTCCATGACTGGCTCAATTTGCTTGGAGTGAAAAGCATGCGAGACCTGGAGCGGCTGATACGTTATGGCATGCGTCTGAAGCTGTTCCAGCAGTGGTTTCAGGTCGGATTCCATTCCGGAAAGCACAACGCTCTGCGGTCCATTGTCAGCTGCCAACGACACGTTCGGAAAAGCGCGGAGCCATGTCTCGGCTTGATCGGCCGAAGCACGTACGGCCACCATGCTGCCACCCGTGGGAAGATTCCACATCAACCTTCCCCGCTCAGCAGCAAACTCAAGAGCCATTTCCAAGTCAATCAAGCCAGCGTGGCAGGCCGCAGAGATTTCACCGATACTGTGCCCCATGACCAGCGTGGGATGAACTCCCCAGGAACGCCATAGCTCCCCTAAGGCATATTCAAAAGCCAACAAACAGGGTTGCGTGTAGCGAGTTTGTTGCAACAAGTTGTCATCTCTGCCAAACATCAATTCCAGCAGCGGTGTCTCGCTCGGATACTGCTTGTGCCAGAGCGTAGCGCAACGGTCTAGTGCCCCGCAGAATGTCGGCGACGAATCGTACAAATCTAGGCCCATGCCGGCATACTGTGCCCCCTGGCCTGTAAACAGAAAGCCAATCCTAAGAGCCGAACTACTAGCTTTGACAACCGATTGTTGTCCGTCAGAGATCGTCGAAAGCTGTTCCAGCAAGCTCGTTGAATCCCGAGCTACCAGCGCACGGCGATAGGCGTAATGTTCACGTTTGGCGTTCAATGAATGACACAGGTCGCCGATCAAAGCGTCCGATTGGCTCCACCTGCTGACGCAGGCCCCAGCAAATTCCCTCACCGCGTTTTCGCTCTTGGCGGACAGGCAAACGACATGCGCACTGCGATCCTTCGACGTTTGAGATGGCTCGGATTGTATTGGGCGAATCTCGTCCGCTGCTTGCAAAACAACGTGCGCGTTTGTCCCGGAGAATCCGAAGGAACTGACCGTGGCCACGCGTTTGGATGCATTCCAAGGCGTCAGCGACTGCACAACGGAAAGCTTGGAGGACTGCCAGTCAAAATTTGGGTTGGGTTGGTCGAAATGCAAACTGGCGGGAATCTCCTGGTGACGCATCGACAAGATGACTTTCAACAGTCCTGCAACGCCGGCAGCAGCCTCCAAGTGTCCAATGTTCGTCTTTGCGGAGCCGATCCAAAGAGGTACATCCCTTTGCAGACGGGCACCATACACCTTGGCCAGCGCGTTCAATTCGATGGGATCGCCCAGTGGAGTACCAGTACCGTGAGCCTCGATGTAGCTTACGTCATCCGGTTGCAGGGAAGCGTTCTCCAATGCGGCTTGCAAAAGCTTTACTTGGGAGTTGGTGTTCGGAACGGTCAACCCCGTGGTGCGGCCATCGTGGTTTACGGCTGTGCCACGTATTAACGCCAGGACGTTGTCTTTGTCCTCCATGGCGACTGAGAGTCGCTTGAGCATGACAAATCCACAACCCTCGCCTCGTACATATCCATCCGCTGAGGCACTAAACGTCTTGCAGCGTCCTTCGGCGGACAACGCTCGCACCCTGCAAAAATAGATTGTCGAATCGGGCGAGAGCATAAGATTGACGCCCCCCACCAAAGCCGATTCGCATTCGCGATTTCGGATTGCATTGCAGGCGAGGTGCAGGGCAACTAGAGAGGACGAACATGCCGTATCAATAGCCATCGTCGGACCTTGTAGGCCGAGCGCATAGGCAATTCGCCCAGCCGCGATACTGGCCGCGGATCCAGTACCGTAGTAGGCATCAATTTGTTCGCGTTCTTTATGGATGCACCCGAGTTGCAAATGATCGTTGGTACTGATTCCCACGAACACTCCTGTGTTCGATTCTCGAAGACGGCAAGCGGGGGCGCCGGCATTCTCTAGGGTTTCCCAAGCAATCTCGAGCAGCAAGCGTTGCTGAGGATCCATGCTTATCGCCTCGCGGCGCGAAATCCCGAAGAAACTAGGGTCAAATTGAGTGGGATCTTCGATGAAGCCTCCCGACTTGGTATACATCTTGCCAGGAGTTTCGGGATTGGGGTCGAAGTTTGCATCGACATCCCAGCGCTCCTCGGGAATTGTCGAAACGGCGTCTCTTCCCTCGCGGAGCAACTCCCAGTAAGCGTCTAGATTGGGCGCTCCGGGAAATCGGCAGGCGGCTCCGACAATCGCGATGGGCTCAGTCTTATCTCGTTCCTGCTCGCGAAGACTTTCCTGGAGAGACTTGACAAGTACGGCAAGACGCTCACGAGAGAGATTTTCGAGAGAACTGTCTAGTGGATTCCTATTCGACATTAGGCTTCAGAATTTTGGATACCGGTTGGAGTATGGTTTCGGGCTCTGCCTCCGGTGAGAAGCAGGAGTGCGGGCAACAAGATCAGATCACCGATGAGGGCTGCCGCCAACATGGCGGACAACAACGCGCCAAATCTTGCGGCGGCCACAAAGTCGCACGCCAAAAAGACCAGCATACCTGCACCACAAATGAGAGAGGTGCACAGGATAGGAAAAAGAGTGAGCTTTATTGCTTGATGAACCGCTTCCGCTACCGGGAGACGTTGGCGTTGATACGCGACGAGAAAATGTAACGTGTCATCGACTGCGATTCCAAGTGCGATACTAGCGGTCATCATGCTGCCCAAATCAATTGGGAGCTTGGCCCAGCCCATCACTCCGAAGGCGAAAACTGTTGGAAAAGCGTTCGGTAGAATGGAAACTGCTGCCAAACCGAGACTTCCAAGTCCTATCCACATGGCCACGGCAACGAGAACGCCGGTAATAAGCAGACTCGCCGCCAGGCTGCGCTTCAGCTCTTTGCGTATCGCGTTTCGCAGAGGAATCAAGCCGGTTAATTCGAAAGTGGCTTGGTTGGCCTGTCGTCTTTGAATTTCCTGATGGATCACCCCTGCCAAACGAGTCAGTAGCAAGTCCTCTTCGCCCAAATGGGTTGGCAATTGTATATTCAGCAGTACGGTCGAGCGATCGACCGAAAGCATCCCGGACTGAATCAGCATGTCACTCTTGGACGCCAGTT
This sequence comes from Planctomycetales bacterium, assembly GCA_020426625.1. Taxonomy (GTDB): domain Bacteria; phylum Planctomycetota; class Planctomycetia; order Pirellulales; family Pirellulaceae; genus Aureliella. Next base: position 5,308 of record JAGQPR010000064.1, on the reverse strand, counting down.
TTGCCTGAAAAGCGCTTCTGGCAATTACTCCAGCCAGACCTGAACGCTCTGGCGGAAACTCAATCCATTGCGTCGGAGAAAGACATTTTGAACTTGAGTTATCCCTTTCGATTGCCGCTTGGACGTGGGCACAAAGTTTGAACAGTTCGGCAAGATCTTTATTCGACTCGACCGGTGTGCGAAGTGTTGCCAGCACGCCTTGCTGGGGACCGATATTTTGCTCGAACCATGCCAGATCTTGGCGAATGGTGGTGGACTCATCAAATAACGGGTAAAAGCCGGCAACCAGCCGCAGGCGAGGCAGGCCACACATGAGCACTACGGAGCCGAGGACCAGAATGGAAACGACCGTGGTTTTCCAATGTGTGAGTTGCTTCCAGAGCTTCTCAGCCGCTGAGTCCATTCTCGTGTGGCTCGTCCACTTCCATTTGGGCGCGCGGAGGACGACCAACAAAGCTGGCAAGATGAGGTACATGTTGAGTGTGGATAGTAAGAGCCCCACTGTAGCCCACAGACCGAATTCTCGGACCGGCAATAACTGGCTGACGCCAAGGGAAAGCAGGCCAACCGCGGTGGTGGCCACTGCGCTAATACAAGGCCTTAGCGACAAACGCACTGCCGTGGCGACGGGGCGATGCGCCCCCTGGGCGACTGATTCTCGCAAGTAATTTAGCAGATGAGTGCCAGCCGAAATCGATAAGATGAACCAAAGTGCTGGGAGCATCGTGTGCAAAGCCGACATCGTCACGTTACCTAGCGTCATGGCGGCCAAACCGTAGCCAACTCCTCCCGCAGCAGCAATCATCAGCTGCCCCACGAGCAAGAGCGACCGCAGACAAACCCAAGTAACGACAAGCGTGACCAAACCGGCCAGCACGGAAAAAGGAAAGAAAACACCGAAGGTTTCACGATCCAATGCATGCTGGTTGACATAACCTCCTGTAAGTCGGACGTCACTTTTTTCGAGCTGGCAGCACTCTTGCGCAACTTGGTAGGTCGTGCGGATCGACTCGGCGACAGCCATGGTAGCTGGTGGGGTCAGCATGATGACAGACGTCTCTCCATCGCGCCCGACCAAGTAACCCTGCATCCGCCGCCGACTCTGCTCGTAGCTCAGTTCAGGAGCATCTTGAGTCATTTGCTCGAGGATTTGCTTGCCAGAAACGACATGCCAGTCAGCCTTGGATCCATCCGGAGCCTTCGAAGATTGAAAGCCCTGCATGAAGAGCTCGACGCGCGGATCATCCAGGGTACATCCCTCCCAACTGCATACAATTTGCGGTTGACGCTCACTGAGGAAGGTTCGGTCCAGTTCTCGAAGCTGACGTGTCTCTTCTGCATCAGGTAGCCAGTTTAAGATGGAATTGGAGGGACTAAACAAAGGCTTGAGTGCGAGCGGCGTTAGCCAGGGTTGAATGGCAAGGCTGCAGGCCAAGATGATCCCAGCCAGCCACTGTTCTCGCGTGATTCCCTTCACTGGAGAACCTTTCGATGTTCGAGTATGCAAATTAGATCCAACAGGTCTTCTCGCAGAATGCTGTAGTGGTCCGCGTCAATCCACTCGAAGGCTGGTGTAGTCTTTGCAACCGCGTGGCGCAGCATGCTCCGCTTGGGTTCTCGACTGGCATCTACGAACAACGCGAGATTGGGGTCCAACTCGATCTCGAAATCTCCGACCGCCTTGAGATTTGAGGCAAACTTTTTCCAGATCGCTTGAAACTCTTCAAAGGAGAATCTTGGTGCCTTAGGAAAATCAGACTTCAGCTTCTTCCAGAGGTCTAGCATCTCCAACTTCTCGCCACGATTTCGACTGCACCAGTGCGCTACCTGGTTCGCCGGTAGCGAAAGGCTAGACAAGTACTCGTGAACAAAAGCTTCGACCAATAAACCGTCGCTGGACGCCACCGCTGCCACGGATTCTACGGAAGGTACGTCGAGGAGAACAAGCTGCCTGACATCAAATGCGTTATTGAGACTAAATTTTTCCGCGAGTTTTGCGGCCAGAATTCCACCCAGCGACCAACCTAACAAAATGATTGGCTGCTGTGGCTCCAAGCCACGAACCATGGCTTGTTCGTAGTGAGACAGCAGAGAGGCTGCATCGACCGTCTCAGGATCGATTGTTTCATTGTGCATGGCAAACAGTGGTTGCTTTAGTTGGCTCGCCAGCGATGCGTAGCAAAGAATGCTGCCTCCAGCCGGAGGTAAGCAGACGATCGGCACCCCTTCAGTAGACTTATTGAGCTTCACAAGTGTCGACTCATCACTGGAGCAGCCATCGATGAATTCGGCTAGATCCTGCAAGACCGAGTGTCGCATGACCTGAGCCAGTTGGACTTTGCAATTTAGCGTTTTCTCGAGCTGATCCAGCATCTTCACAACCAGGAATGAGTCTCCACCAACGTCGAAAAAGTCGGTTCTACGACTGACCGGGTGTGCAAGTAGTCGACCCCATACTTCTCCAATTTTCACTTCCGTTTCGGTACGAAAGAGATTTGTATCCGCCGGCTCGTCTGAGGCTGTTTGCTCGAGAAGTGGAATGGACCTCAGCTTTCGAACTGCTTCGCGATCCAGTTTTCCACCGGCCGTCCGAGGTAACTCATCGACGACAAAAAACCGAGAGGGGACCATCACGCTTGGCAGCACTTTTCGCAATTGGAGCTTTAATACGGTAGCGCTAGGCCAAGTCTTGGTTTGGGGCACGACATAGCCTAGAAGTTGCCCGGTGGGTCGGTTCGGCCAGCGTACGACGGCCGCTGCTTTCAGTTCCGGGAGTTCCTTGAGGCGTGATTCAATCTCCCCTAGTTCAATTCGATGGCCGCGAAGCTTTACTTGCCCGTCTTTGCGTCCAAAATATCGGAGTGCACCGGTGTGATCTGAACAAACCTGATCGCCGCTACGGTACATGCGGCTGCCAGGAATCTCTGCGAATGGATCCGGAAGAAACGCACCAGCAGTTTTGGCCGGATCATTGAGATATCCAGCCGCGACTCCGGTGCCGCCAATATGCAATTCTCCCAAACTGAAAGAGTCACGCAGCTCGAGTTGGGGATCCAATACATAGAGCTGTGTGTTGCAGATGGGGTGCCCCAGGGTAATCACCTGCATACCTTCGGCTAACGGGGCACAGCTGGACCAGATCGTTGTTTCGGTTGGACCATACACGTTCCAGGCTCGACTTGACTCCGTCAATTTCTTCGCGAGTAGAAAGGAGAGCGGTTCTCCTCCGCAAAGCAATGTCTGGTTCGGTTGAGGTTTCCACCCGGTCTGAAACAACATTTCCCAGGACGTGGGGGTCGCCTGCATCGCCGTTGGTTTGCTGCGTTCCACAAAATCTTTGAGCGAAGCATGGTTCCCCTCCGCACCCGCTGGCGCGATGATCACTGTTCCACCGGCAAACAGCGGACTCAGCCATTCGAAGAATGAGATGTCAAATGAAAGAGAAGTCAGCCAAAGAAAGCGATTGGGACTTGCCAGGTCGAGCCGACGATTCAGACTTTCGACCAAGTTGAGAAGTGAACGCTGGGTGACTGCGACGGCTTTGGGCTGGCCGGTCGAACCGGACGTAAACAACACATAGGCTAGCTGCTTGGTGCGGAACAGCGGCGTGGCTGGCTCGTTGTTAGGTGAGCCCCACGTAAGACGACTTAACTGACGCCGAGTAAACTGGTCATCAGCCAAGCTCGTGTCCTGCACTTCAAGTTTAGCTCTAGCGACACAACCAATGGCATTCAAAAAGGAGTTTTCGCTTTCACCAACACACCACTGCGGATGTACCAAATCCACGAATTGTTGTTTTCTGAAGTCATGCAGGGTGGGGTCGATCGGCACTGCGACACCGCCAACTTTCCAGAGTGCTAAAAAGAGTACGATCGAGTCGGAGCTTCGTGGTACGTGGAGCACGACTCGGTCACCAGCCTGCACTCCTGCTTCGGCTAACCAATCAGCGCACTGGGAAGCACGCTCGGCGAGTTCTTGGTAAGTCCAGCTGGTCCCTTCAAACTCGAGTGCATTTGATTGCGGAAGACGTGAGACGCATGCGCTAAATCGCTGCCATACAGACTCGTCGGCAGGAACGCCTGTGGGGAAATTCGTGGCACGCGCAGCAAATGATCCAAGCGAGATGCCTTTACGCATTGTCTCTTGTTGTTCGAGCATACTTGTCGGGCTCGGAGAGTCTAGTTGCAGTCCCCTGTTCTTCCCCTCGGCCAGTGAGCGGAGTGTGGCGTCAAGTTTGTGGGTCAAGTGCTCCACCATCTCCTGTTCCACAACCGAAGGACGGAACTGCCAGACTCCGCGGATCTCTTGTTCGTTGTCCGAAAATGCTAGCGAGGCATCCAAAAAACTCTCATTACCAACGACCTCAAGCGGCTCAAGCCTAAGTCCAGGTAATTCGAATTTGGACAGGTCTGCCTGCATGTTGATCATTAGGCTAAAGAGTGGATGCCGACTTGCATCTCGCTCAGGCTTGGAACGTTCGACCAATAATTCAAAGGGAATGTGTTGAAACTTCAACGCCTTTAGAAAGTGCTGCTTGCAGCCATGCAAGTAAGAGGTCCAAGTATCCTGGTCGCGAATTTCCAGCGGGATGGGTAGAAGATTCACCAGCGGTCCTACCACGTCCTGCAATTCCTCGCGGTCCCGATTTGCCACGGTTGTTCCGATCGTGAACTTCTTTTGCAATCCTGATGTCGCGATGACACCCGAGGTTAACCCCAATAGTACGACAAAGGGTGTTGCTCCGAGTTCCAAGGCTAATGAACGTACTGAAGTAACAGCTTGATCCGAAAGTTGGAAAGCATATTGTTGCGTGTCTAGCAGGTCAGACTCGTGTCGATCTTGCAGCGGGAGAAATTCGAGAGCCGGCGCCAGCGGTAAGAATTGTTCGGACCATTCCTCCAATCCCTGAGCGATTTCATCTTCGACCTCTTGCTGTCCTTCCCAGGCAGCATAGTCGATGAATTGAATCCGGCGGGATCGGCCCGAGGTCTCGCGAAGTCCAGCTGCTGTGGGTCCTGCGAAATAAGCCAGAAAAGCCTGTTGGACCAGTAGTTGGATTGACCAATCGTCAAGCACGATGTGGTGGACAGCGACGGCAATTAAATGGTCCTCCGGGCCCAACTCACCGATGCATAATCTTGCAAGAGGCCCCTTCTGCAGGTCGAATTCGGCGTGAACTTGTGCTTGGATCCAGTCCTGGACCCTCTGGCCACCTGTGGACTGATGCACAACACAACTAGCCTGAATTTCATCTTGGATATGTTGATACGGTACTCCGTCGACTTCGGGAAACGTGGTTCGCAGAATC
>JAGQPR010000649.1:1454-3296 GCA_020426625.1 Planctomycetales bacterium | reverse complement strand
TACCGCCGTAGCTTGATTGGCAATCAAAATCGCTGCGGTGATGCCGGCGACCAAAATACTGGCCGTAGTCATGCTGATAATCAACTCAATCAACGCGATCGCTTTTCGACCTGCTGGCAAATCGCGGGTACTGCCAAAATCAGCGGCTGTCAAAGCACCGAACATGGATCTAACCGCCAAACAAACGTGCGAAGAATGAGGAAATACTAGACGATGACGTGCTATTAGCTGATGCAGAGCTGGCATCAGACGCTGATTCCGAAGCAACGGATGCGAGTCCATCGCGAGACAACAAATCGATTGACTGCGTGGATGCAGCGCCTTGTAGTTCAACAACTGCGGCAGTTAGCCTTTCCCCGGTCGCGCTCGATAGCAGCTGGCCGTACAGATCGACACTACATTCTTCGTTGCTGTCAAAATCGACGCTGCCAAACGTTACACCAGGAAATCGCTTGCCGTAGTCCACTTGCCCGTTCTCATCCCCTAAGATTTCAGGTGATGCGGGGAATATCTCCAAAACGGACGTGCCCGACCAGACACTCAATTCGATTTCTCGGCCCATGCGTACACTCGCCCGACGCAGGGTGGCCATATCATTTTCAAACGCCGTTCGCATGGCGGAAACACGAGCCTGTTCAACGGCTGCAGACCACTTTGGAGTCACCACCGCAGCTCCAATTCCTGCAATGAGCGTGACCATCGAGAGTTCAAGCAGGCTAAAGCCATTGCGATTGGCCAATTTATTACGGGATCGGACAACTGCCATGGTATCACCTGCAAGCGAACTCGATTTATCTTCACTGCCAGCTAAACCCTACGTCGCATTCTCTCGGTCGTCATTCAGAAGCCAGCGAAGCTGCAGCAGAGTACGAAAGCCGTGCCTCTGCGACCGTTACACTCCCTACATTCGTCGAATCGCAGAAACCATTCAGGATGCGATGGCAAAGAAGCCGCCTGCGCGGAGACCAGTCAGCCACTGCCTAGGGCCCATTAACGCGTCTCCACGCGCGTTGATTGGCAAGATCTTTACACGCCGAAAGCCAGCGGCACGCAGCGCATTGCACAGTTCTCGACGACTGTAAATATGCAGAAACATCTGGGGCAACCCGCGATACGCATACACCCGATCGCCTAATTCCCAGTTCTTATCTCGCATACCTGCGATAGCGGTCCCAAGTAGCCAACGCACTCCGCCAGGATCAAGCAAGCTGCGATAGCGGTTATGGACGTGCACGAAAAATTTCCCGCCGGGATTGAGCGATCTTTGAACAGCCACGAGAAACCGCTGGCGATTTTCTTTACCGCGGATCATGCCGATACTACTGAATAGACATAACGCAAGATCAACGCCCTGCAGTTCTGGGACCTGATCCAACTCAACGAGATTTGCTTGAACAACCTGATTGCAGTCTTGGAATTGGGCAGGCACGTTCGCTCGCGTTTCCTGCAGCATGGCTTCACTGAGATCGATATTCAGCATTCGATAGCCCATCGGTAACAGGGCCCGCGCAACCCGTCCCGTTCCGCAGCCAAGATCGGCAACCAGCGGGGCGTAGCCAGCTATCGTTTCACCAGTGTGTAACTGTTCACCAGTGTGTAACTGGGGCAGATAACGACAGACGACTTCCAGATCCAGCTTCATCAGCGCGCTGGTCGAAAAGTACTCATCGTACTCGCGGGCAATGCGATCGCTGCGAATATAGTCCCAGGTGCCTCGAGTCACCCCACGCGGTAGTTTCCAATTTGCCATGCTCGCAGTTCACTCACACTCCATCTAGCGGACCAACGGACGCCGCAATCGCGCCACAACGGCGGCAACGCCCACCCTGCGAACACCCCGAC
>JAGQPR010000649.1:0-1444 GCA_020426625.1 Planctomycetales bacterium | reverse complement strand
ACACTCCATCTAGCGGACCAACGGACGCCGCAATCGCGCCACAACGGCGGCAACGCCCACCCTGCGAACACCCCGACCACGAACCTGGCAATCCAACTTGTGCTGTCTTGGGACAGCTTATAGTCCGTTGCTCGTTTGTGGATGCAAAAGTATAATCGCCAGCCATCTCAGGGCGCACCACCCTGATTCCGATGTAGCAACCTTAAAATAAAACAACTTTAGCCGTCCTTTATCGTCTGTCGCTGTGACAGCTTGGCTGGCATCAAGTACTAGGAGAAATGCAGTGGCAATTCGAATTGCAATCAACGGTTTTGGTCGTATCGGTCGGCTCACGTTCCGTAACCTGATGCAGCGCCGCGACGAATTCGAAGTTGTGGCAATCAACGATCTGACCAACAACAAGATGCTTGCCACTCTGCTGAAATACGACAGTGTCCACGGCCGCTATGACGGCGACGTAAGCTCGACCGACACTCACCTGGTAGTTAATGGCGAGCAGATCCTTTGCCTTTCCGAACGAGATCCGTCCAAGTTGCCCTGGAAGGACAACAACGTTGACATCGTGATTGAGAGCACGGGAATCTTTGCTGCTCGCGCTACAGATACAAAGGCAGGTTACGACACACATCTCCAGGCTGGGGCCAAGCGAGTAATTCTCAGCGCGCCAGCCAAGGATGGTGCGGATCTGACCTGCGTTATCGGCGTAAACGATGACAAGCTGTCTGGAGAAATGAAATGCGTCTCCAATGCTAGCTGTACGACCAACTGTCTCGCGCCGGTGGCAAAGGTGTTGAACGACACGTTTGGAATCGTCTCGGGCCTGATGACCACCGTTCACGCCTACACCAATGACCAAAATGTCCAGGACTTGCCGCACGCGGATCCCTATCGAGCCCGCGCGGCAGCACAGAACATCATCCCCACTTCCACCGGAGCTGCTTCGGCAGTAGGTCTAGTAATTCCGGAACTGAAAGGCAAACTAACGGGAATCGCCATGCGAGTTCCAGTAGCAACTGGCAGCGTGGTCGACTTGACAGTGAACTTGGCCAAGGATGCCACCAAGGATGACATTAACCAGGCCGTGAAAGCTGCTGCCGAGGGATCGCTTAAGGGCATCTTGTGCTACACCGAAGATCCAATCGTCAGCTCAGACATCATCGACGATCCACACAGCTCGATTTTCGCGGCCGACTTCACCCAGGTGCTCGGCAATTCAGGCAAGTTGGCCAAGATTGTCAGCTGGTACGACAACGAATGGGGATATAGCTGCCGAACCGCTGACTTGTGCGCACTGATGTCCAAGTTTCTTTAGCATGTGCTCGTCATCAGCCTCTACCATTCTCGAAAGGCCAGTGTCACAAATCGTAATTCCTATACCGCATCAGCCTCTAGCGCGATAGCGTGCGGTTCCGTCAAAAACCGCGTGCTAGCGCACAGCGGCTAA
>JAGQPR010000648.1:426-3315 GCA_020426625.1 Planctomycetales bacterium | reverse complement strand
CCGCAGGCCTTCAGTCGAGCTGCGTGCTCAGCCGACAGCAAACCCAAGCAGGCGCAAACGTCCAAGCCAAACTTTTGCTTCACCTGTGGCACAACCGATTCGATGGTCGCCATCTCTCTCTCGTTAGGCGCGCGACCGCTGATGACAATGCAGTAGGTCTTCGACTCGCGTTCGGCAGCCATGCTCGCCCCCTCTAGCAACTGGTCAACCGACAGCATGCGATACTTGTCGATAGGTGCTGACGAAAGCTTAGACTGAGAGCAATAGCCGCAGTCTTCCGGACACAGGCCACTCTTGGCGTTGACCAAAAAATAGAGTTGAACCGTCTTGCCAAAGAAATGTTTGCGCAGGCGATACGCGGCAGAGACTAGGTCTAGTAAAACATCGTCACTGCTAGACAAGATCGCCGTTGCTTGTTCGACGGTCGCCGGGCTGCCATCCAAGACCTGTTGGGCAAGGCGTTGCCAGCTGCCATCGACAGAAGGAGCGGTAAATGAGTCAATAATCATCTCAAGACATTTGAATATTAAGACCGTGCGGGGCGGCAAACAGACCTTTACTGGTCGCGCTGAAGTTTGAACGCAGGCTCAATCGACGCAGTGCGTTGCGTGTAGGATTGAGAATTCGACCTGTAGTGGCAAGTGTTACCTAGTCTCGATTAAGGCACAACCCACATACACAGGTGGAGGGCAACGGAAATCCAAGATTGTTTTGATTTGCCAATCGGCTTAACACGCATCATCTCTCCCTCTATGATGACTGTGCGTTTGGGCAATACCTGCGCTTGCTTGGCGGTCTTTGCCCAAACCGCAGACATTGGCGGGAGCAATCGATCTCAAGGTTACCAAGGAACTGTGGAAAAGAAATTGGGCACTTCTCGCTGATCGCCACTGATTCAAGTGATATACCGTTTTGTTACATGTAGATGCGGGTTAGTCCGCATTTCGCGTAGTTGCGTCTCTCTGAGAACTGGAAGAAAAACGCTGCGTTGCGACATCAGCCGCGGTAGGGCAGACCAACGTGGTGGCGATTAGCGAGGAGTGCCCCAAAATGGCGGATTATCTGTCCATCGATCAAGGCGGAGCGTGATGCCTAAGATTGAAAATGCCGGGGTATTTTCAATGGATGTTGGACAGGCCGGTTGAGACTAACGCGAGGTGTGGATGAAGACTGTACCCGATGCAACAGCGTCCAAAACACTTGCACAGCCACCTAGTGCAATTTCGGTGGAGGAGCGTAGAGGCGGTATGTATTTGGCTCGTGTCGGCTGTTTGGGAGCGATTGGACGATTTGAAAACGACACCAGTCTTCAGCTGAGTCGGAATAAAGCGGTGGTTGTCAGGACCAGCCGTGGCGTCGAGCAAGCCGTGGTCCTGGGCCGCGCGACCAATTGCACAGACGGTGACAATTCCGATGGTCGCATACTGCGAGGTATGCGGAATGAAGACGAAGTGCTCTGGCTGCATCTGCAGTCTTTAGCCAAAGAAGCGTTCCAAGCATGTTCAAATTGGCTGGCAGAGCATCAGTCGTCGGCGACGTTGCTTGACGTAGAGCCATTGCTAGATGGCAAGACGTTGTATTTTCATTTCCTGTCATCAGTCGACGCGGAAATCCAGCTGCAAGTCGATGAGTTGGCAGCCATTTACGAGCAGCACGTAAGCAAAAGTAAGTTCGCCAAATTGGTTGAGCATGGCTGCGGGCCGGGCTGCGGAACGGAATCGGCCACCGGTGGATGTTCGTCGAAAGGCGGATGCGCCGTTTGTAGTGTCGCCGATGCGTGCCGGCGATCTGCTGCAAATCCCGACGGAGCATGATGGCCACGCTGGAAAAGCCCAAATTGCTTTCCAGAGAGTTTCAACGTAGGACACAGTCCCTTCTAGCGTTCGACCTCCCCCTCTAGCGTTCGCCCTCGTGGCGCGGCGGTCCAGGAGGACCGTCGCCGGAGCGACCACCCCGGGGTCTTCCGCTACCACGCCTGGGCGGAAGCGCTTTTCGGATTCGATCCAGGCCGTCAAATTCCTCGCCCTTCAGTGCCGACAACTTCTCGTTTTGGTCATCGTCCAGTTGGTGAACCAAATACCGTTCCAATTCGCGCTCGGCGTTGGCGAAAATAGCATGAATCTTGTCATTGCGTTCAGATGATCTCACGGCAGATTGCATGCGATCGCGACTTTCGTTCATCAGTTCCGACCACTTGCGCGACTTGGCGGCGCGGAACGCCTCCAAGGCTTCGCCCGACAAGCCGATCTTGGCAGCGACTTTGTCGCTAGACGCCGAACTAGCACCCTTCAACTGTACATAAATGCCAAGCAATCGGTCGAGGTTCGCTTTGGATTCCAGCAACTGAAACGCTTCCAACTGGACGGGCTCCAAGGCTGCTTGCAGTTCCACTTTCACGTCCTCTTTGGAAGTTGCCGGACTCTGGCGATATTTGTCGCGCAGCTCTTGCAAAACGACACGTGCCGAATCCAACTTGGAAGAAAACTCTCCCCAGTCGTCGTCCGTCAGCTCGATCTCCGTTTGGATTTCCCGACGGTAGTCCGGGTGCAGTAGTAACTCAAGTATCTCGCGATCTGGGTTGGATCTATGCAGCTCGCGCAACGCGTCGAAAAAGGGATCGCCAGGACGCGGGAACTGCGCGAGCAAGGCCCCGCTGAAACCGAGCACCAATAAGGCCGTCAGCCCCATTACTTGCAAGTGTTTCATGACCCAACCTTCCAGAAAAGTCGCGAATATTACCTTCTCAATCACAGAGCGATCACGCGCTGCGATCGACATCTAAATTACTGCAAATTCGACACTTCTCGCTAATCGCCACCACGGTTTCATGGCAACTCACCCTCCCACCGAAAGTTACGATTTTTTTTCGACATCACTTTCGGAGGGGAG
>JAGQPR010000648.1:0-416 GCA_020426625.1 Planctomycetales bacterium | reverse complement strand
CCAGCGACGGGGAGGGCGATTCCCCTCTCCGCTCGCCGACCCGCTCCGCGTGTGCCCGCTCGCGACTCTCCCAAGGGAGAGTAAATTGAATTGGTGTCGATTAGCGAGAAGTGTCGCAAATTCCTGGGGATAATGCCATTGTAACCCCACACTGGCAGCACCAGCAGAACTTCGCCAGTTGGCACTTTCGCCCACGGCAAATTCCTCCGCGCTCCGCAGCAATTTCAATCCGCACATGCAAGCATCGCCAACTGATATTGTGCAAGTGTAACTCGCGAATCGTGGCATCAATACACAACGGGCAACTAAGGCTGCCCGTTGTAGCAAAAGCCCAGTCCAATTGTTCGACCTCTCGGACTTGGGTTCAGTTTAACACTACTGCCTTGACGGCTAGTTGTTGCCAGGTCGGCCTGGTC
>JAGQPR010000647.1 GCA_020426625.1 Planctomycetales bacterium | reverse complement strand
GGGGTCATTCTCAGTGAACGATAAGAGGGGCGACTCAGCTGTTGTGGATGACGGGACTTGTCGATAAAGCAGACGTTCGCGCGCTTCAGACGACTGTGGGCTCCGGCCGAGCGGTCGCCGTCAGAAGCGCCTCGGCATCCAACGCCAGTTTACAAGACGTACCGATCTCGCATTTTCGGCCAGGAGCGCTCGGGTACCTTCCGAACGCATTCGACAACTCGGAACCTACGACGGCCAGTGAGCGGCAGGTTCCCACAACAAGTGGGCATTTCGCCGGTAGCTGGGGCACTATGAAACCCCGTGCGGCGTACTGCCCTTCAGTTGTGTTGCCCTGCAAGGACTCCTCCAGAGTGTTGCCTAGCCCGCACAGCGGCTTTTCAGTAACCGCCGACACGACGTCCGCGGAGGGAACGGCAACCACGTGGCGTCATGCAGCCACAAATGGCGTCTTGAAGGTAAACAGCTCTTGACCATACCGCATGGTGGATTGCCCCTCCAATCGGTACGCAAGAATTTGATGGGATTTAACGACGAGAAACTTGTCGCGATGATTGATCGTAAGAAAAGCACAACAGAAAAATGGAGAGTCGCTCAGATCGAGCTTATTGGGGCCGCCAATGGCCTGATTGACTCAACCGAAATGGCCCATCGACTTGGGGTCGCACCCGAAACGCTCAACGAAATGGTCAAGAACGGTGAAATTCTTTCGGTCGATTTTGACCAAAAAGCGAAGTTCCCAGTCAGACAGCTGACCAAGGATGGCGATACCCTCACTGGGTTCACCAGTGTTCTTCAGAAGCTCCGATCGATAGGGATCGATGGGTGGATGGCGCTGGACATACTTTGCTCCAGTACCCCGAAATTCGGTCTCTCTCCCTTCGAGTTGCTTGAGCGGAATCGGTCGACCGACGCGCTCGAAGACGCGACTGCATACGAGAACCAGGGATGTCCATAAAATCGACGTTCGAATAATAAGACGGATAATGAGCAAGCGGCCTGCCGCAGTATTGTAGGTGCGTACTTTCAAATTCCCGAGTGCAAACACAGTAGATCAATCATCCCCGCGCAACCTCACTCGAACGAAGATAAAACGAAGGTTGCCCCGCTCATCCCTGATTCGTCACTAGCGTCACCTAGAGCCCCTACCTTCGGAAAAATAGTGGCGCACCGTGCTGAATTGAACTAGAAATCAAGGAACTTACCTGCGAGGCACCTCCGGATGCGTTGCGATGAAAAGTTGCGGTTTACGGCGCCAGCCGACAACTCCAGACCGTATGGGAGCCATCGTTTCGACACGTTCTGTATCAAAGTTGGGCGACGGGCGACAGTCTTTGGCGACCTTTGTCTGTCAGCGCTGATCAGGCTGGAGATTGATCCATCCGTGCTCGCCTACTGTGAGCGCCCGATGGTCCTGGAAGACCTCAAGCCAAAAAGAGTGGTCGATTTCTGGGTCAAACGCACCAGTGGAGAAGAGCTCTGGTTTCTACTTCGACCCTCAGAGAAAGCTTGGCCTACGGGCACTGGTGGTCCTGGTAAAGCATTTTCGACGTGGGCGTCAGCACAAAATCTGACAGTCGTCCTATGCCCCCGTGGGGATATCGCTCTCTCGGACGTGGCACGCAGAAATTGGACACATATACTTTGTTACCTCAATGCGAACCGCACGTACGTCGACACCCGTTTGACCGAAAAGGTGCACCTCCTGTGTCGAAATGAAATTTCGATCAAGGAAATTCAGAACCAGCTACAGGAGGAAGACCCTGTCCTAGTGCGAACAGCGCTGTTTCTTCTGATGTACGAAGGCAGAGTCGTCTCACCTCAAATCGAATCTGTGCCGATTGGCGCAGAGACCGTGGTGATCCAAAAGTGAAGGAATTCGCTTTTGGATCCCTCAGATTCCACCGGGGATCCATTCCCGAGGAACTGAAAGACTGGGCCATTTGGCCGATTGTCGACGACGCCAGTCTCACAAGACACGAAAGTGAATTGTACAAACGTCGAGAGGCTGCAGTTCGATATTTCGTCGATTCTCCGAGTATGACTATCGCGGAAATAACGCGAGAAACAGGAGTGTCGGCATCGTCACTTTATCGATTGTTTGAGCGTTGTTGCGCCACGCATCGTGACGGACGAATTTTTGGATTTCGGGCGCTCATCCCGTATAGCAGGTTAGTCCCTTACCATCGAACAAAACCAGTCGAGAAGAGTCAAGGAGCCGGAAGCGGGGGAGCGTCGGGCGCATTTGCGAAGCTACTGAATGAATACCCGGAGTTAGAACACACCCTCATCAAGGAATTCAGAAAGCGCAACAGGCGGATAGTGTCAGCCGAGGAGGTCAGAAAATCGACTCGGAAAATCCACCGAACGTTTCTTGCTTCTTGCAGAGACCTTGGGATCAGAAATGATCAATATCCATTTAACCAGGATCACCTGGGAGTACGAGCTCTTGCGACTTACCTGACCCAGTTGGCGAACCAGTCATTCCCGATGGCGTCGCGAAACAAGGGGGCCCTGAGTTGTAATCAGGCAGCAGTGTCGGCAGATAACCACGCAGCGCCCGCGTCGACGAGGCCCTATGAGGTTGTTGAGTTCGACGGACATAAGATTGACTTGAGGCTCACGCTCAAGGTGATTGACCCGTTCGGGCTGGAGACCAGGCTTGAGCTTGGGCGCATATGGATCCTTGTCGTCCTTGAAATTCTTACAGGTTCTGTCTTGGGATACGCATTGGCGTACGGGAAAGAATACACAAAAGACGATGTCGCAGCCGCGCTGCAGGCTTGCCTGACGCCACATAGACGGAGGGAGTTCAGAGTTCCCGGTTTGTCGATACGCCCAGGGGGCGGCTTTCCATCTGAGGTCATCCCCGAGACGGCGTTTGCTTGCTGGGATTGGTTCCGATTCGATAATGCACGGGCGAATCTGTCGCCAGACACGCTGTATCGCCTTTGCAACGTTGTTGGCTGCTTGACGGATGCTGGGCCGCCTCGAGATCCGAACCAGAGGCCGTTTGTGGAGCAGTTCTTTCGCGTCATTTCAGAACACTTCGCGCACCGTGTTGTAGGCACAACAGGGAGCAAACCAGATGATATCGTGCGCCAGTTGGGCGATCCAAGGAAAAATACTGAACTCCTCATGGATCTGGAGGAGCTCGAAGATGTGATTGAGGTTGTGCTTGCGAACTACAACGGAGAGCCCGGTGCAAGCGGCCGGACGCCGCTGGAGGCAATGGCGCACCACGTGTCGAAGCAGAATGGTTTCATCCGGACAATTCCCCGAGACCAAAGAGGCAAGATTCGGCTTATCCAGCAATCGAGGGTCG
>JAGQPR010000646.1 GCA_020426625.1 Planctomycetales bacterium | reverse complement strand
AGTAAGTTGAATTGGTGTCGATTAGCGAGAAGTGTCCTGGTTTTTCAAGCTTTTTGCCGCCCGCTCATCAGTCGCCATACTAGGTACATGCGGCATGCTGCAGTTGCCGCTGGGCCGAAACCTGCTGAAACAAAGGGGCCCGCATATTAGCTACAGTTTGGTGTTCACTCTTTTACCACACCCTCAATGCAGTAGCTGGGATTCGAGGCTTTTTCTCTCACTTGGCTTGTTGCGTTGGGTTATTCCTGCAGACTTTGATTCAGTAATCACCAACCCAGGCGGGCCAGGGTCAATCTATCGCCGACGGTCGATTATCAAAGTATCTCTAACTAAGAATAAGGCCCAAACTATCGGGAAGAATGGAGGCCTTCGTGCGTTGCATTCTTCGGAGGTTCGATTTCTAGGAGTAAAACTGGCGAGGTTTTTTCGGGCGACTGGAATCCGAGCAGTAATGATCGCGCGACGCCTTTTTCCGCAAATCCGAGCTGGATTCGCGAAAATGAATTCCAGCTTAGTGCGGACCGCCAATCGGCCTTAACAAAAGCGGCATGGCAGCTGCTATATTCCTAGAAAGGCTGTGTGCGGGCAGTACCGTTATGGGGGCTGGCCCAGTCATACTTAGTTCACGAGATCGAAAAGAGCGTCCCAAAAGTTGCTGCACAAAAGCAATGCTCTTTCCTGAAGGTCGAACAGCAGTTGAATCCAGACTCGCTCCTATCGTTCTTGGGCGGTTAGCGCACGTAAATTGGATGACGACATGCGAGAAAGTGTACTGGAGTGATGTTTGGATTGGCCAAGCGGAGCCGAGATCGAGCAGCCCGAGCAAGTGCGAAGCGTTGGCTACGGTTTGATCTCCTGGACTCCGTTCTGGAGCTTCCAGACCTTGGACTATTGATTGGAGCAAAGATGATCGGTACCAGCAAAACAACCAAACTCTTGAGTATCCTCACCTTCTTGTTTGCAACTCAAGACCTTCAATCGCAACAGAAGTCCATGAATTATGCACTTCTTGTCGGTGTGACATCATATCAACATGCGGAGATGAATCGCCCCGAGTTGAAGTTTCCCGAGGCCGATGCAAAATCAGTGGCTGACTTCCTTGCGAAGAACGGGTACGAAGTCGAATTACTGCTCGGCCCGCAGGCAACGAGCAAAAGAATTGAAGAAAAGTTGGAGGCGCTCGGTTCCAGAGGCAATAGCCGAAGTGTCGTCTTGATTGGCTTGTGGGGCCATGGAGTCGAGTTTGAAGACACAAAGGAGACCATGTTTTGTCCTTTCGACACGACGGTTCGCTTCGCCAAAGATTCGGACGGCAAGACTTTGTATGGTAGCGATGGTAAACCATTGATTGAACCCGATCCAAAATCTCTAGTTGGTATGGGAACCGTGTTGACTGGTCTTCGGATTTCCGGCGCTGGCAACCGGATCTTGTTCGCTGACTGTTGCCGAACCAGTCCGAACCGAGCAAGGGGTCGAGCTTTTGGAGCCAACGTGCGGCAAGCGGACATCCCGGAAAATACCTTAGCCATCCTGGCGTGCAAACCAAACGAACAAGCGTTTGAGCATGACGATTGGGGCCATGGCGCCATGACAAAAGGCTTGCTCGATATATTGCCTTCCCTTGCCGGACGCAAAGATGACTACGCAATTAGTATCATCGGACCGCTGACTAGCAGTGTCCGCGATATGGTTCGATCTGTGTCCAATGGTAAAAGCAGTCAAACCATCCATCCCATCCTAAATGGGAACCCGGTGTTACGCATGAACGAGCCCGCTATTGAACACTTGGGCTATACGAACTGGGTTCAGGCGAGTGCTCCCAAATACAGCGTTGGACAATTCGACCCAAGAGCGAGATATGTGATTGAATTTTGGCCAAGAATCTCAGAGAACAGTACAACCAGCTTTCGCTCGCATCTCGACGAACTAGCGCGCGCCCAGGCTATCGAAGATGTTCAGGTGGCGATCGTATTTTCAGATAGTGAAAATAGAGTCAAGTCATTGCTAGAGCAGCAGGCAAGCAGTAGTGAAGGAGATGACAAGACTGAATCGATTGCCGAACGACTTAAGGGCGTTGCCGTAAGTTCCGATCCGACACGCTCACTGGCGATTCGATACTTCAAGAACGAATCTGAAGTTAATGAGGCGTATGTATATTTTCTTGGTCAAGGTGGAAGACGAAACTGGAACGGAAAGATCGATGAATTTGATCTGAGTACACAACTTGCTTGCGACGCCATCGGATCTCTGGCTCCGGAGTTGGCGATCGACACGTGGTTTACCGATGGCAACGGGAGATTCAAGCATGAAACTAGTTTTCAGCCTGGAAATATTTATGTAGTCGAATTATGGACAACTTGGTGCGGGCCATGCATCGAAGCGATGCAGAAAATGGCAGAGTTACAACGCAGGCATGTCAACGACCGCGTTCAACTAGTATCCGTTAGCAATGAAGAGAAGGGAGTGATCGATCGATTTCTCGATAAAGAGAGCCATTCTGAGAATTCGGACGAAAGGGCCGTAATGACTAATCGCGAGGTATATCAGGACTTCACCGTAGCGGCTGATTCCTCAGGCAAAACTTGGAACCGCTACTTTAAAGGAACCGGCCAAAATTCATTTCCTCATTGCGTAGTCATTGGCCCATCTGGGCTAATTGAATGGATGGGGCACACATTGGAACTTGAAGAGCCCTTGCAACAAATCGTTGATGGAAACTGGGACAGGGAGAAGTTTCGAAAGAAATTAGAAACGTCTTCCACAAGAAGGACTCTAATTGAAAAGGTGAGTAGGCACGCGCAAGCCAAGGAATGGGCCGCCGCGCTTAGCGCTGTTGAGAGGCGACTGGAGATAATCGACGAATCTGATTCGGATGTACAACCGCTGATAGAATCGCAGCTCCTGAAGCTGCAGATACTGATAGCAGGATTCTCGAGGCAAGAAGCCGAAACGTATGCTTCTCAGTTATTTTCTGACGAACTGACGGAACCCACAATGGTGGACAAGTTGGCCTGGAGTGTCTACGAAATGCTTAAAAACAATCAGTTCGAGTCGAGAAGCATAAGCGAAGCTGCCCTTAAACGCTCGGCGAAGGCAGCAGGCATGTCGGCAGGATCGGTTCGAGCAAGCCTTCTCGACACGGCTGCACACCTTGAATATCTACATGGTGAGGTCGGAGCTGCCATCAGATTGGAAACGCAAGCGCTGGAACTTGCCGCTGATTCAGACAAGGAATTCATGCGGAACTTCCTGGACGAACTAAAGCAGAAGCAGTAGCGGCAGTAGAGCATGACCGGCAGCTTCTTCGGGCGTTTGCCGAAGGG
>JAGQPR010000645.1 GCA_020426625.1 Planctomycetales bacterium | reverse complement strand
GACATCGCCCTCTGGATCAGTCGCCTTTAGCAAGGCCATCGTAATTGGCGCCACCGCTCCTTCTGACAAACTAAGCGGATTGTTATTGACCAAGACAGGCGATTCATTGACCGGCGAAATTACAATCGCAAATGCTGCCGCAGGTAGCGTGTCCATTCCGTCGGTCAAAGTAAACTCGAAGGAATCTGAAGTCGTCTCAGTCCCGTCATGCTCATAGCTCAACAAATTGTTGTCGATATCTTCTTGCGTAAAAGTGTCGTTTACTTCCAGTTCCATCCCGTCGCGAACTAGCACTCCATTCGTCGGAATACTCGTGACTTGAAATTCAAGCTGTGCAGCCGTGTTATCCGCGTCTGAAGCAGACAACTCAGCGCCAGTGATTGCAGCTGCGGCTCCTTCGCCAAGTGCCAGACCATTATTGGATAGAATCGGGCTGTCATTCAGTTCGTTCACGTTAAACGAATATGTGAATGGACCACCAGCGGCTGGGGCACCCGCAGCGTCAGCGACCGTGAAAGTAAAGCCAGCGGTTGCTGAAACCGATGTTTCCGTCCCGTCGTGCGTGAAATACAAACGATCCGCTGCAGGCCCCTCCAAATCCGCTTGAGTAAACGTATCGTTAACCCCCTTCCCGACGGCCGAAAGCCCGGTACCCAGTGCAAGCGTACCGAAACTAATCGATTGGATCGTGTAAACAATATCCGAATTACCGTGATCTACGTCCATAAAAATCAAATCATCACTTCCGGCTGCACCGTCAATTCGCTGCGTAGCACCCTCGTTAATCGTGTCAACAACCTTATTCACACCATCTCGCAATGTATTCAGCACAGGCGCATCGTTAACTGCTGAAACAACAATGTCAAATGAATCGTTCACCAACCCACCGATTCCACCGTCGTCTAGCGTGACCATTACCGTGTCAGTGCCGCTGAATTCCGCATCCGGCGTATACTCCAGCGTGTTCAAGGTTGCTATCACATCAGCCAGCGGGCCTGTAATCGTTGAGCCCACAACCATCGCACTCCCCTGAGCAGTCAGAAGCACGGTTCCACTGGACACCGTTACTGTAGAGGTGAAAGATCCAGTGCTATCGACATCGGAGCCCGAGAAGCCAGCAATAGGACCGATGGCAGTATCTTCGTCGGTCGTTTGGTCAGCGGGAACGGAGAAGACTGGCGGATCATTCACAGGCAAGATGCTTACCGTCACCGTGCCAGAAAAGCTGCCGGTCGAGAATCCAAAGCTATCTGTCGCAGGGCCTTCCGTGGCAGGGTTTGGAGTGTAAGTGAATGATGTTCCACCAGCATAGGACACGACACCCAATGTCGTTCCCGTGGTCGTAACGGTGGGCACGGCATTCGTGTTTAGTACGTCCAAGTCAATCGTAAACGGCGTAGCTTCATCAACTTCGATTGTAAAGGTGGTATTACTATCAATCGTGACACTACCATCTCCACCGACGAACGCCCCTCCGGACTGAGTGGCCTTCAGATCTACATTTATAAGATTCAGGCCAGCCCCAGATGCGACATTGATCAGCGGGGTCGCAACTTCATCAGGCGCCTCATCCTTAACGGAGGTGGTTGTAGCTACGCTTCCAAAGGTCAGTGTTCCTGACTGAACATCGACAGAAGGTGCCGAGTCGGCACGATTGTCCGTGTACTCGACATCATCGAAGGTCTGGGTGATAGTCGACGTTAAATCTGCCGCCAGCAACTGCCGAGCCTCTAGGCCTTCGGCTTGTAGCATCCCGCGCACGTAGGATTGCCGATGCCTGCCCAGGCGGCCTGATCGCGCGACCTTCGTTCCAGTCAAACCAACCATTGCCATCAAGGCCGCCCACATCGAACGGCAACGAGACTTGACCCAGCCGTAAAAGCCGACCAGCGGCGTCCGAAACGCCCGCTGCCACCAAGCCAGACGCGACTCGCGGCGCTCGCGGATCATGCTTATCACTTGTTTCGCCTTCTCTCGAATCCGTTGAGCTCTGTCCCGTACGCGGGCCAAACGAAATTTGGAAATACGGCTGGAACCACTAGAGCGTGAGGGGCGGATCGACATAGAAGAAATCTCCAAGGAATTGCGGTGGACCACCGAGTTCAGGTATTCAGGAATTGAAAATGAACGGTTGGGTAATCCGGGCAGAAATTGGCCGTTGAGTCTAATAATTCAGATTACACGGTGATTAGAGTGTATTTACGCCATGAAAAAAGCACAACTAAATTTGCCCTCATTTTGGCATTCTTTCTCCCAAACAGCGAATATGTGGAATGTGCAGGGAATGCAAAGTTCGACTTGCCGGAATCCGCATCGCAACGTATGTTTTCTATCGGGGGGTTCGATATCCCCTCACGCGGTTTTATCGGCGCAGGGTGCTAGCACTTCCGCGTGTCGCCGGTGATTCGTGAGCGGCAGCTTGGCGTGAACGCTACACGCTACCTATCTGCGGATGCCTTGCGCGGTCCACGGATGGAATGGAGAATTCTGGCTGTGTGTGCACTTCAAACGAAGAAACTGGAGCCGCAATTTTTCTGTCGTAGCCGACCTCGCAATGGCAACTAGGAGAACAAGGGGATTAGCTCGCTCCGTGTAGTAACCACGCTTCGATGGCCAGTGAGATTAAGTGCTAAGTAACGTGACGAGAGAACCTGAAAAGCCGAAGCCTTTTGATGCAGCTGAGCTCGAACTGCTTCGTTCAACGCTTAATGCCTATTCCGCTTCCTTGACTCGAGCTCTGACTTATCTCCATGCCAAAGGTGAATCCCAGCTGTGGGTATTCAAGTCCTCATCACTCCAAACGGGCTTGAAGACTTTACGACCCTTCATCGATTCACTGGAACAGTCCTTGCACTCAGCCGCAGCAGGTCAACCCATTTCCGCCGAAACGCGGAAAGCTCGCAGAACTCGAAAAGACAAAGAAGCTGACTGAGTTGTTTCAATCGACCGAGTTTCCTTCGATTGATTATCAGGCGGCAGTGCCTGGCCAAAGAGGTCGGATCGCGATTTGCCTCGATTGTTGGCTACTAAACTTGGCTCTCAGCATCGAACGTCAATTCGTCATCGCGGTCGAAGATGTCGCCAGTTATGGAAATAGAGACCGCTTTTGCTTGCACATCCGCTTGCCTTAACATGCTGACCATGTCCTCAGCCTCCTGCGCGTCCATAGCAGTCTTGCACCAGTTCGTTTTACCATCCTTCCTGTATGCAACCAGATAGAAACGCATAAGCGGGCGGGAAGGATGACGCACGATGTTTTCCTTGAATAGTCTTGATTCTTGCGAATCAACAGCAGCGGTTCAACTTCGAGCGCTTGCAAACGGTAGACATAGACTCAAACCAGCG
>JAGQPR010000644.1 GCA_020426625.1 Planctomycetales bacterium | reverse complement strand
CACCCAGTCCACGCCAGATCAATTGCTCCATTCACCCCTTCGGCGAATATTTACGTCGAAAACGACGTAACTTTCGGCGGGAGGGTGAGTTGCGATGAAACCGTGGTGGCGATTAGCGATAAGTATCGCTAAAACTGGCTTTTCAGCTCGCGACTGCGGTCAGCCATTTGGGTTGCCATCTCTGAGCCAGCCGGCGAAATGGCAACTGCCAGCCAGCCGTCCCGAATCTCGACTTGCGAAACCGCCAGCTCTTTGGCTCGTTCGTCATCGCTCCATTTTTCTGAGATCAACGAAATTTCGGGTCGTTCGAGAAAGATCTTGGTAAACACAACTCGCGCTGCAATTCGATCGAATCGATGGCTGGTTTGAATTTCGACGATGGAATCGCGAATCAACTCAGCGTGCATGCCCTCCGCCAATGGCGTGTAAGTAGACGTCACGATGAATCGGTGGATGGGGTGCTCTTCACCAACTCGCAATTCGAGTATTCGCAACGACAAGCGGAGTTTGCCGTCTACCAACTCGACGAATGCTGGATGCGAATCGGCAAAGCGGATGGTGATGTTCGAAGGGGCGTCTGGCGGCAGCTGCCACGCTTTCTGCTGAAACACTTCGCCGAGTCGTCGGTACAACTCTTCCAACGTCCATGTTTTGCCACTTAGGCCAAGCTTGTCGATGGTATTGTTGATTGCAGATTGATGGATCTGCATGCTCAAAATGCTCTCCGCCGGTGCTCTAGGGCGCGGGGTATGCGACGCCATTTGGTCTTCGCTAGCCACGCGATAGCGTATCGACAAGCGTTCTGATGTGGTATCCATGGACACCACCATCGGATTCAAATTCAATCGCTCCAGGGGACCGACGATTCGATCTGTCAACTCGCGCTCAGCTTTCCGCAAACTCTCTGCCAAGCGCCGGTCAACTTCCGCGTCGGTTTCATTGGCGATGATGCGCTGGGAGATTCGTTTAGCCAAACCTCGCTTCTGATCAAACTGTTCACGGGCAATCAGACGCACAAAATCTCCAACGATAGGCAGACCATCATAGGTCGTGCTCATATTACGAAGATAGTCCTGCGAGTTGACCATCGTGGGCTCGGATGAAACCTGGTAGCCGTGAGGGTCCAAGCGTATGTAGCGATGGCTAGTAATTTGGGCAGTGCTACTATTGTGAAACGTGGCTGGTCCTTTAAAACTGGCAGTATTGGTGTACATATCACCGACGATGCCGACATCGATGTGCCAACCTTGCGGATCGGGTAAGAATTTGATGTCCAGCGCTGTGTGGATGGCACTATCACCCTTGGTATCCGCTTCTAGGATGCGACGCCGAACTGGGCGCACTTCGATTTCTTCTTCAGGAAGAAATCGCTGGATCATGTTTCGACTGATGTTCAAGCGAATGTTGGCATTGCGGTAGTGATCGTTCAGCGCACCAGCCACTTGCTGCTGTTGTGCCACGGTCGATGTTCGTAACACCTGCACAGCACCGGCAACCGACCGAGTTGATTTTGCTTGATCGTCGGACTCCAGGTCCTCCAGATCGATCAGCAGCTGGCGATAGTCGACTGGTTCACGGCTCCAAGATGCCAAATGCTCGCCGAGCGCCTGAAATTCCTCCTGCTGCAAGAATTCGCGTTGGGTTGAAGTCAGTCGCTGCCAGCGAAGGCGAGTTAGCACCCGATAGGCCAGCTGGTTGCCTTCGGTCCATATGTCTTGGGGTGACTCCACCCAGGACTTAAGCTCATCAAGCAACAAGTACTCTCGCCAAGCATCGTGATCGGCGGTTTGTTCCAACCGGCGCTCGACTCGCTCGATGGCCAATAACAGTTCTTCGCGGGTTAGATGGGTGCCGTGCGAATTGGATAAGGCAATGGATGTATTGTCCAAGCAGCCTTGGATCGCTTGCCATACTGCCACGCGTCGTTCCAAAGCATAGCCTGCGCGGATGAGCTGGGCAGCCAAAGCATAGTTCGTTAGCGAGTTGCCAAGTGTAGCTGCCTGCGCGGCAGCAGCAGCTAACAGCTGCATCTCATCATGGCTAGCCGGATGTTCGAGTCCATGCTCGTGGACGACTCGATGCAGCACTTGCTGCACTCCTACACTCCACTGGTAGACGTAGCTGGCCTCTTGTGGATCCAATTCGGAGAAAGGACTGAGCGAAACGTAATAGGAGGAGTCTTTCGCATTGGCTGGCGACATCCTAGCAACGGAGGGCGCCACAGCTGCTTCAATCAGCTGCAAGTCTTGCATCAGCTGTTTAGGTTCAGGTATGCGTCCAGTAATCATTGAAGGTGTGGGCAATTCGGACAGTCGATCTACGTTCAATGCCTGGTTGCTAGGCGCAGTTGCCTGGTTGCTAGGCGCAGTTGATTGCCTGGCCGCTGCAACCGGCCGTACAGGCCGCTGAAGCGCCTGGTCCATGGCAGACATCAATTGCTGAACTTCGGTTTCGACCTTGTCAGGAATGATCGCTATTTCGTCCACCGATTGCGGAGTGAATAGGGTAACGTCGGCCGCTGGTTGAGGTGGTCTTCGCAAGTAGTCAACCACACTCTCTTTGTCGCTCAACGGCTGCCGCCTGTGTATTGGCGTTTGATCCGTCGGTGGGAACTGTTCTGTGCCGGCCAAGCCAGGGTCGACGGTCAGCAAGATACCCGGCGCCTGGGTCGAGGCTCCAAACTCAGACACAGTCTGCGAAGCAACGAAATAGGTTTTGGGCGGGATTTGTACGTGCTTTTCTACCGCTAGAAAAATCAGCGTCAGAGTCACACCAACAGTAATGGCCGCTGTCCAACCGCGAAAACCACGTTCACGAACCATGAGAAATCCTTCAACACAACACCCATCACAGATCCAACGGACCTGCCATGTTGGAGCAAGCTGCCGTCCTGCTTTTTGCTAGCAAGATTCATCCTGCGCACGGAATACGATCATTCTTGTAGATCGGACGGCGATGGCGGCTGGCGTCAACCACATTCCCAGTGTTTGAGATGCTGGTTGAACTAAATTAGGAACAGGAAAACCAGGTAAAATATTCTGCCGCCAACGGGCCCGTCCTGGAGTACCGGGCCCGTCTGGGATACCGGGGTCGTCGTGGGATACCGGGGTCGTCGTGGGATACCGCAGGGCGAACGCACAGTAGTTTGATCAAGTGAACTTTACCCCGGGTTGCGTTCCGCTCGCTTGCAGCTCGCATCACTCGCCCGGGGCTACAATCGGCCGCTGCTCCGTTTAGCTGGACCAATGTTGGAAGCAAGACCGTGGGCGCGGGCAATTAGGGATCTTGCCCCGGAGGTGGCCAGCGTTATTAGCTCGGGGCGGAAGCCCCGAGACGCCAGGAATCCGATAGCACGCCCCGGAGGGGCC
>JAGQPR010000643.1 GCA_020426625.1 Planctomycetales bacterium | reverse complement strand
TGTTCCGCGAGCTGGGCATTATGCAGCTGGATCCAGACGGACGCTGGATCGAGAATTCGCTTGATTTCGACGGGGCCATTCCGTTGGTACCCGACGAAGACCTTGAGACAATTCCTCCGCCAATGCCTGTGGACGTGTTCGAGCTGCCGTTGGATCAAGCGGGTGTTATCGACTACAATTACTTGACTACCCCAACCACCGACAGCCAGGGCTTGGTGCAGCTGGCGACTGAAGCTACTCTGCCGTAGCACATTTTCGTCAGAATTCTTCGGAGTCACTGGAAATTATTCCCGTGGTCCATGCCCCTGCATTTCAAAATGTTTTCCCACCCAGTATCGCTAGCTGCGCCGCAGATCCTGCGATTTCGTTGCCTTGCCTACCCAATGTCTGCAACCATACCAGCTAGTGAAATTAAGAACGCCGCGCAAAATGTGCACCGTGATCGAGTGGCGATTCGACTGGCTTGGTTGTTGGGTTTGCTGGCGGTGGTTGGCGCGGCAGCGGGAGCGGCCTTGTGGCCACGTGCCGCATCTTCATCTAGGTCCTACATGACACATACCGTCCGCCGCGCGGCGTTAACGGTCTCGGTAACCGAGCAAGGAACGCTCGAAAGTTCCAACAACACCGAGATCAAGTGCAAGGTTCGTGGCTTCAGCACGGTTACCTACGTCGTTCCCACCGGTACCGTGGTTGAAGCTGGCCAGGTGCTGGTCAGGCTGGATACCAAGATCATCGAAGAACAGCACAGTTTGACCAAGACCAACACGTTCATTGCACAGGCCACGCTGGCCCAAACGGAAGCTAACGTTGAGACGGCGAAAATTGCGATTGATGCTTACGAGCAGGGACGCTTTCGTTCTCAGATGCAAAGCTTGGAAAAAGAGCTTGCCGCCAACCGACGCAATCTGCGCACGGCCCGCAAAATGTATGAACGGTCCAAGTCATTGTTTCGACAGGGATATGTGACCGAGCTGGAGGTTGAGGGCAATGCATTCACGGTCACCCAGGCAGAATTGGAGCTTAAAGTCAAAGAGACGGAAATCAAGGTACTGCAAGAATTTACTCGCCAGATGCAATTAGAGACGTTGAGAGGCAACAAAACCGCCAGCGAATCCAAGCTGGCCGCTGACGAAGCTGGTTTGGCGATGGAGATTAAACGCCGTGATCGGGCAGCCCAGGAGTTAGAAGACTGTATCATCCGAGCCGAGAAGAGTGGACTCGTGATTTACCCCTCAGCTGCATCATGGAAATCCACGCCGGACATCACGGAAGGCGCCACGGTTAGAAAGGACCAAGTGTTGCTGCTAATGCCTGACCTGACGCGAATGCAGGTTAAACTTGGTATCCACGAATCCGTGATCGATCGTGTACGCCCTGGCTTAAAGGCCCGCGTTACTTTGCCAGACCGAACCTTGGAAGCAACCGTATCGCAAGTGGCATCGGTGACGCGGCCCGCTGGTTGGTGGACGGGCAACGTCGTGAAGTACGACACGATCATTGAATTACCATCGGACGAAGGACTGAAGCCCGGTATGAGTGCCGAAGTGGAAGTCATTCTGGCAGTATACCCCGAGGTACTATTGATTCCGGTTGCCGCAGTTGTCGAAACTGAAGACGGCTCCTTCTGCTGGGTAGCGGGGGACGGAGCGTCCAGGGACCAGGAACCTCAGAAGCGACTGATTGAGCTGGGTGACAGCAACGACGTCTTTATCGAAGTCGTGGCTGGAATCAAAGAGGGAGATGAAGTCGTACTCAATCCTACAGCGCTACTGAAGCAAGCTGAAGACGACGCGTTGACCACGTTAAACCAGGCGCCTGCCCACAATCTTGATGCTCAAGCCGAAGAAGTGGTTCAGCCATGATGAAGTCGGCCTTGATTGCAATGACCCTGATCGCAACCGCCGGAATTGCTTGGGTATCACTGGTCGGTAGGCCTGCGGCGGACGCGACACTGCAATCATTACCATCTCATTTGATCAGCCGTGGCCAGCTGGTTGTGTCTGTAACCGAACAGGGGACCTTGGAAAGTTCCAACAACACGGAAATCAAATGTCGGGTGCGTGGCAGCAACACGATTACCTTCGTGATTGAAAGCGGAACTGAAGTTCAAGCAGGCGAATTGTTGGTCAAACTGGAGACGCTCGCGATCGAGGAGGAAATCAGTGAACGGACCAAGTTTTACCACTTGGCCGAGTCTCAAGTTGCCAGGTCGGCAGCGGACGTTGAGCGCGCCAAGCTGGCAATTTCGGAGTACGAAGAGGGACGCTTCGTTTCCGAGCTTTCGTCGCTCCAGAAAGATCTCGCAATTGCAGAATCGCGACTGTTGAATGCCACGAATCGACTGAAACATTCGCGGATGATGTCCCGAAGCGAATATGCCAGCGAGTTGGAAGTGGAAGAAAAAGAATTTGCTGCAGAGCAAGCCCAGTTAAACGTGGGGCTGATTAATACCCAAATCGAAGTCTTGGAAAATTACTCGAAACAGGAGGAGTTGGTGCGGCTGAGAGGAGAATTAAAGGCTGCTGAGGCGACGCACCAGGCCAACGTAGAACAGGCGCTGGCCGATAAGATTCGGCTCGAGCGAGCACAACAGGAATTGAAATTGTGCACTATTGTGGCCGACCGGGCAGGACTGGTGATCTATCCTGATAACGAGAGTTGGGAAAATGCACCAAAAATCGAAGAGGGTGGAACCGTCAATGAAGATCAGACCTTACTCTTGATGCCGGATTTGACACAGATGCAAGTCAAGGTTGGTGTGCACGAATCGATTATCGATCGGCTCGAGACAGGAATGGCAGCGAACATCACCTTGCTTCGAGACAGTATGCATGGCCAGGTGACGTACGTCGCCTCGGTCGCCAAGCCCGCTGGTTGGTGGACCGGAAACGTCGTCAAGTACGACACGGTGGTTTCTTTGCCCTCCAAATCCGGCTTGCGTCCGGGCATGAGTGCCGAAGTTGAAATCCTGCTGGCTCGCTACGAAGATGTCGTAACGATTCCCACCAATGCGTGCATCGAAACTCGCAATGGTTTTGCGTGTTGGGTCCAAAGTGAAAACGGAATTGAACGGCGGGCGCTGCAGTTAGGAGATAGCAGCGTGATGTTCATTGTCGTTCATGAAGGTGTAAAGGAAGGCGAGCTTGTTATCCTCGATCCGCTGGCGAACGTTCCCCAAGCACAAGTCGAAGCCGCATCGACGCTACGAGGAACACGGGATCAGAAGTTCGGATTTGAAGATCTGTAAAATGCCGACCTTCCCAACTGCTGCCGCGTTCTTCCCTGCCGCGAACGGGAGGGTTCGATGAAAAAGCATCGCTCTACATTCGCGTCGGGTGCCAAGCTGCTGTTGGTATTCGTGGTCGGTCTAGTGGGACTCTGGACAATC
>JAGQPR010000642.1 GCA_020426625.1 Planctomycetales bacterium | reverse complement strand
AAAATTAGGCTGTAACAGACCACTAGTCGTCAGGGTGCTATTCAAGCTCCCTGCGTCGAAAGCAGCCGACATCGGTGGCTAGTCTTCCTGTTGGACGCGATTTGGCCTTGGATGACCGTTCATTCCAGCGGTTTTATGCTGGTTTCGTCCAGCTTTGCTGCTCTTATCGAACACGTATGTTTGCGTAGGCCTCGCATTCGGCCGGGCAATAAGAAAGGTGGGTGAGACATCACACGGCATTTTCAAGAAATGCCAATGTGACTTGTCACAGACAGGCCTCCAGCCGGATCACTGGCAGTAGCGAAGATAATACAGAAGGGTCGAGAGCGATTTCGAATCTTGAATCTGACCGCTGCCCAGCATTTGGTCAAGTTCACTCAGGGTCACGGGAAAGTTAGTGATCAACTCGCCCTTTTCCAACGCGGGCGATCCCGCCTGCAGATCCCTGGCGACGAAAGCAAACATCCGCTCATCGAGTATTCCCGGCGACATGTAGAACTCGCACAGCGGCGAGATCGTCCTACACTCATAGCCAGTTTCTTCCTTCAGCTCGCGACGCGCCGTTTCAATGGGAGGTTCGTTTGCTTCTCGCGTTCCTGCTGGCAATTCGAACAACTCCTGCTCGACTGCTACTCGATAATTGCGAATCAGACAAATGCGGCCATCCTCGAGAACCGGGACGATCACAACGGCTCCCGGATGCCTGACCACCTCTCGGGAAAACGTCCTACCGTCAGGCAACTGTTGCGTAACCTTTTCAATGACAAATCGTTCCGCAACCAAGAGTGTAGTGCGTGTTGGTATGTTGTGCTGCGACACGCTTAACCAGCCATTCGCCGAGCGGTATCGTCGATGGCTGTTCGTTCTTCCACACTGGAATTGTAACGCAGCTGCATCAAGTATGCGTCTTCCGTCGTATCTTCATAAAAATCTCTCAGCACGGAGATTGCTCGAAATCCTAGCCCTTTAAAGAAAAGTTGGGCATCGAGATTGGTTTCACGCACTTCAAGCATGATGCGATTGCGTCTGTCTGCAGACAATTTGCTGGTCAGTTTTTCGATCATCGTGCCGCCGATGGACTGGCGTCGGTAGGCGACAGCAACCGCGAAATTCAGTAGATGCAAACGGTTCTTGTGAAGTTCATAAATCATGAATCCCACGACTTCGTCATCCCGCTCAGCTACCATGCCAATGCAGTTGCGTTGTCGCAGGCAGCGAATGAACTCCTCTTCCGACCAGGGGAATTCGAAACTGGATTCTTCAATGGCAAGCACGGATGGCATGTCTCTGCGGATCATCCAGCGAATATGAACACTGGTCTGTCTTTTCTCAACGGATCGCATACCGGCTCCCTCCGACATCTTGGATGATAAGCAGCAAAGATACTGAATTTCAAGAAAACGAACAACACGAAATCGTTTGCGCAGAATTAAGCCGGGATCGTAACAAAACAACCACTGGTCGCCAATACAGAAACCAAAGATATCAATTGGCGAATTGGCGATTGCACCGATTCATCTCACCGCGTAGCGGGCAGAAAGCCAGCAAAAAAGACGTTCCATGAAGTAGTGTTCATCCTGACCACTCATTGTGCTGTGGGTTTCCCGACACAGTAGAGTTGCGAGTTCGTGCGAAACAAAATGTATTCGCGAGCAACCAATGGCGTTGCGCGCGTGATATCCCCAAGTTCCACTGAACCCAGTTCGTGATAATTCTGCGAAGCGCTCAGAATCGTCACTTTTCCATCCTCGGTGATGCCAATAACCTTATCACCTGCGATCACCGGTGAAGTCGAAGTGTTGCCGGAAACTCGCTCCTTCCAGTGCATCTTGCCACTTGGTAACTCGATACAAGACACAATCGCTTTGTCGCTCCACAAGAAGACCAAATTGCCTTGTGCTACCGGCGATGGCACGTAAGGCGCCGCGTCTTTTTCGGCAAATAACAACTCGTGATTGGGGCTCTTCAAATCGACGGCAAACAAGATGTTGCCGCCGTTGCCGGAACCTTCGGTACCGATCCCAATATCGCCAACCACCAGCGGACAGGAAACCGATCGCTTAGTGAAGATTTTGGTGTTCCAGATGGGTTTACCAGTCTCCAAGTCGAGTGCAAACATCCCGTCACCAGTGTTGCAGAACAACAAAGATTCGCGCCGCGAAATCGGATCAACGAATAGTGTGGGCACACCATAGCAGACGCGCGTGGTCGTTCTGGGCGTTTCCCAAACGGTAGTTCCCGTGGTGCGATCAAAGGCGGTAACTCGACTGACACCCGGTTGAACGCCGGCAGGCAACTCGTCAGCTTGTTGGCTATTGAAGAGTATCAGCAGATCACCAAAAAGAGCCGGAGAGGTTCCGAAGCCATGTTGGCTTACATAGGGCCCTAGCTCGCGACGCCAGATTTCGTCGCCGTTGTGCGTCATAGCCACCAACAGTAACTGATCAGGCGTCGCCCATGAAAAATAGACCGCTCCGTCATCTACGCAGGGAGTTCCCGATGCAAAACTGCTGCGCATGTGAATATTGTAGGCAACGGAAGCAACTTCCTTGCGCCAGATTTCCTTTCCCGATGCCAAGTCCAAGCACAGAAGATAACGCAGTGCGGAATTAGGGTCCGCGCTCATCAAGAAAATGCGGTTGCCCTTAACCACCGGAGAACTGTTACCAATACCTGGCAACTGGACATGCCAAGCAACGTCTGAGGGAGTCCATGGGAGTGGTACGTTGCATTCAGAAATGACGCCCGTTCCGTTTGGGCCGCGGAAACGAGTCCAGTCATCGTGCGTTTCTTCGGCCTGGATGAGATTCCCAAGTGCAGCCAATGCACCAAACAGGAGGAGAGTTCGGAAAGTTATTTGAAGTACGCGCATGGCTCGTTTCCGCAGTTGATTCGTTGAAATACTCAGTTCAGCCGACTGTTCGCCCTTGCATGTGTCCAACTGACACACACGCGAAGAAGCGTCATTATAGACGGATTTCCTGCGGCCCGTGCAAGAGGTGCTCTCGAGCGGGCCGGAACTGACGGATGGTTCCCGTCTCGGATATCGAAAAACCGATCTGCTGTGATCCCAAGCCTGGAAAACAAGACGCACTATGATCCGGACGTAGGTCATAGAGTCAGTTCCTGTTAATACTCGGTTTTCTAGAGAGAAGGGTTCTAGGGCCTGAACGGGTTGTAGAGGGCAACCCGCTGGATCTGGTCCACATAGGCTCGTTTCGGTGCCTGGGTTAGCCTAAGGATTCTATTTGAAAGCTAATTATTAGGGGTTAGCCTTGCGCGGTCATTTTTCGCTGCCCGAACGCGACTTGAGGACTTGGGGGAATACAACTTGGGCACTTTCTATCTGCCTGTCCCATGCCGAAGCGCGTTGCGCAATTGATCACTCTT
>JAGQPR010000641.1 GCA_020426625.1 Planctomycetales bacterium | reverse complement strand
GAAAATGCGCATCCCAGCCTGGATAGTGGACTTCCGATTTGGCAACCTCCTGATACTGACCATCCTTTAGAAATTCCAATCGTGCGATGCGAGGCTCGTCCGGCTTGAGTGGAAACAGTTGGGCGGAAAGCTTGAGGACGTGATTTTCATGTGTGTAGATCGCAAAGGCAACAACTTCGTCTCGCGGCACATTCATGTCCAAGATCGTTTGATTCCTGCCAGCAGGAGTCCTATTCCACCACTGCCCCGTTGCTTGAGAATCCAGGTTCGGAAAACGTTCATCAAATAAAACTTTGGGAGCAGTCTCTTGGGCCGTCAACGGACCGGCTACGATGGCGATGGCCAACAAGGTCAATGCAGATTTCATGAGAGTAAACTTTATGCTTCGGTGTCTTGTTATCGGTTGAGTGTCGATGTAGGCGGGCGGGGGTGGGTAAAAATGAAAGGGCATGACGCACGCATTAGTTCATATCGAATTAGTCAATGTAGGCGTTTTGGATCAATGTTTCCAGCAGGCTGGCCAGCAAAGGCAGCCAGCGTAGGCAGTAGTATCAAACTGGCGACGAGTGTGATTGGGCCGCCTGCCGCTGGTCCCAACGCCAGCACGAGCAATACAAATGTTGGGGCGAGCAGCAATGCTGGCAGGAGGCTTTGCAGGATCACACCGCCTGCGGTTGGCAGATGTCTGGAAAAGTAGGAATGTATTCCAAACCAGATACCACCGACGATTGCCAAGTACGCGCCGCCAGGGAGCAACCACAACATCAATCCTGCCAGCAGCAAACTGGCCGCCGAAAATGCCAAAAGAAATGTTGAAGTGGGTACGTTTACAAGCCTGTATTTTGCCCAGATGCACATCCAAAGGCTTGGAGCAAAAAGATACACCTGGGCTAGCCATTCCCCGCCAGGCACGAAGCGTCGCGGCAGTAGCCCACTGACTTGCATGAACTTCGATAACAGATAGCCGACAGCCGACAGCAGGGCGACTTGCACCGCCATTTGCAGTAGCAGAAACACCAGCTGCCGCAGCTCACGTGCAACTGAACCACCCGTGCGTTTTGCGGCAGCTTGCAAGCAAACAGCGAACAACACGATGCCAACCAGCAGCAGCCATTTGTCCCAACTCGCTGGGTAGATGACTATCAGCTGACCCAATAAATCAAAAAAGGTAGCTGGTGTCGAATTGAAGACTCTGTCAAGTTGTTGGTCGTCCAACTCACTCAGTCCACGAGCGGCGGCGATTGCGATCTTTGCGAAGTGAATCGCACTGCCTTGGCTGAGATTCTCAATCGTATCGCTGGGCTGATGATAGTGCTCGGTGCCGTCGATCAAGGCAAAATTCCAACCTGACCAGCCCGCGTTCTTGTAGACCGTGAAATCGGTTCCGTTGGGTAATTGCCTGTAGACATTGACCATCAAACTGGAGGTTACCAGCGGTCGAGGCAGGATTCTGGTAGCCAGCTGCATAGAAGCCAGATTGTGTATGTCGGTCTCATACAACAAAGCACAGCCCCGATTACCTCGAGCATCCAAGCTGACGACGAATGGCACCTTGTCGCCCCAGGGTAAATTCTCCGTTTGTTCGCCAGCGAGCAATGCAATTGCTCCGCGTAATCCTTCTGCATTGTCTTGAGGGCGTTCTTCTCCATCGGTGAATATCAGCCAACACTCACTGCGGTCCTGCCAAGTCATCAATTCGGCAGCCATTTCGACAAGTGAGGCCACACAAACTCCTGCGTCGGCAGCTCCCGGACCAAACCGGCAGGAGTCGTAGTGTGTCGCAAATACGATCGGATGTCGCCCTGCCCGTCCGGGAACTCGGGCAATGATGTTGGACATGGCCACTTCGTCGGTCTCGAAGGGCATCGCCGTGGCTTCGAGGCCTAGATCGGTCAATTGCTTTGTCAAACGCTGCTGAAACAAAACGTTTTCTGAGCTGCCACCAGGATGAGAATTTTGTTCCGGACTTAGCAACAGCGAAAGCCGGTCCAATGTCCGCTGAGCTATTTGCTGGTTATCCTGGGACGTCGAGCTCGGGCCGCGATACTGAATTCGCGCGATGACTCCAAATAATAAGTAGGTTGCCAAGCACAGCCACCAAAGCCTATCTTGCCGCCTGGCTGCAGCTAGGTTCCCAGTATTCAATTCATCATGTTGGCGCGGCAAGTGTTCTTCCTCGACAAAATTCACCCCAGTATAGCCCAGCTGCTATCTGTGCTTGTAGTGTCTTGAAACGAACAGAAAGTCTTCGAGATTTTCTCAGGACATGCCGTTCGGCCATTGCCCTTACGGTCCTTTTGTTGCACAGGCCGATCTGTCACTGACCTACAAAGGCCGTTGTGGTAGCCCACCCCTGCACGATCGCGAGAGGCTCGTCTCTAGGGACATACCGCGTTTCTTCCTTCACCAAATCTTAATCACTACTTAACAAGACCAACTCTCCAGCCCGACGTATATTGGCTATCTTTTCCAGATTGACTTGTTTAGGGCGATCAAAAAAGGTCGTCTGAGATTTGGTGTAAAGGGGGGAATATTGAAGATGCGTTGGCAGCTAACGGCACTCGTTCTAATGATCGCAGGTTCATTAACAATAAATCGCACAGAAGCCGCTGTTGTGATATCGGAGGTGCATTCTATGGGAAGCCAGCAGGCGGCCTATGGTGCAGACTGGTTTGAGTTGACAAACAATGGCGCAACAGCAGTTGATATTACCGGCTGGACCATGGACGACGGCTCCAATAGCTTTGCCAACTCCGTCGCGTTGACTGGCATCACCTCCATCCAACCGGGGCAAGCTGTTATCTTCATCGAAGGTGATTCGGTAGTCGTCGACAATTTCAAGACTGCCTGGTTCGGCAGCTCCGTTCCTAGCGGTCTGGCGATTGGAACGTACTCGGGCTCGGGCATTGGTCTCAGTTCCGGCGGAGATGGTTTGACAGTCTTCGATGCCGCGACCAATCCTGTGATGGTGGTCAGCTTCGGAGCTGGAACCGCCAATTTCACCTTTGATAATACGTTGGGTGCTTCGGGAGCGCTGGGCACGTTGTCGGCAGTGGGCGTCAACGGTGCATTCCTCTCTCCGGCTGGCGAGGTCGGTTCACCTGGGGTTTCGGCAGTACCCGAACCCGGATCTTGCGTTGCTCTGCTACTCGGACTGGCCGGAACGTGCGTTCGCCGACGTCGCCAGTAGTCGCGTCCAGCGATTGAAGTAAACTGATAATCAGCCTTGCAGTGGTCAAACATGCGAGGCTTTATTATTGCATGTTTTCGACACTTCTCGCTAATCGCCACCAATTCAACGTACTCTCCCTTGGGCCCTCGAGAGAGTCGCGGGTAATGCGAGCGGAGAGGGGAATCTCCCTCCCCGTCGCTGGGGCTCCGACCCTCCCT